>JAEWJX010000095.1 GCA_023386365.1 Actinomycetes bacterium
CCCCCACACCCTCCCCTGCGTTCCCCTATTCCCGCCTCTGCCCGCCAGGACTGCTGCGATGAGCAGCGCTGCGCGCCCCTGGTCGGACGTCCCCTCCGCCCCGCAACTGGCGATCGTCGACTCCCCCGCCCGCGGCCGCTCACATGTGAGCGCCGGCCTCCGCGACATGCGGCGCTACCGCGCGGCCGTGACCGTGTTCGACGGCCTCGTGATCGTCGCGTGCGTCGCCCTGTCACTCGTCGTGCGCTTCGGCAACCTCGACACCTCCGTGGCCGTGCTCGGCCAGGAAGCGGGGTACTGGCTCATCGGCGCGTTCATCGCGGCCGCCTGGTTCATCGGCCTCAGCCTCAACCGGTCCCGCGACCTCCGCGTACTCGGATCGGGGTCGGCCGAATACCGGCGCGTGGTCAACACCACCGCGATGGCGTTCGGGCTCGTCGCCATCGTGCTGCTCCTCCTCAAGGTCGACGTGGCGCGCGGGTTCTTCCTGCTGGCCTTCCCCCTCGGCCTGCTCGGCCTCGTCGGCACGCGCTGGCTCGCCCGCCGCGCCGTGGTGCGCCTGCGCCGGACCGGTCGCTACACCAACGCCACCGTCATCGTCGGCACCACGAGCGACGTCGAAGCGGTGCTGCGCACCCTCGCCCAGAACCCCGGATCCGCCTACCGGCCGGTGGGGGTCATCCTCGACCAGCCCGGCGGCGCCACCGAGGTCCGGGTGCGCGGAAGTCGCCGCGTGCCGATCATCGGCCACATCGACGCCGTCTCCGACGCCATCCGCCGCAACGACATCGACACGGTGATCATCACCGGGCAGCCCGCCGGCGGAGGCGACTTCATTCGCCAGGTCGGGTGGGAGCTCGAGAACACCCACGCCGAGCTGATGATCGCGTCGCGGCTCACCGACGTCGCCGGCCCGCGCATCCATTTCCGCCCCGCCGACGGACTCCCGCTGATGCACGTGGAGCTGCCGAACTACGAAGGCGGCAAGCACGTCATGAAGCGGGTGTTCGACTTCACCGTCGCGGCGACCGCCCTCATCGTGCTCGCCCCCGTGCTCGCGATCGTCGCCATCGCGGTGCGACGCGAGGACGGCGGCCCGGTGTTGTTCCGCCAGGAACGCGTCGGACGCAACGGACGCACGTTCGCCATGTACAAGTTCCGCTCGATGGTGCTCGACGCCGAAGCCCAACTCGCAGAACTGCAGAAGCGCAACGAAGGCGCCGGGCTCCTCTTCAAACTGCGCGACGATCCGCGCATCACCAAGCCCGGCAAGATCCTGCGCCGGTACTCGCTCGACGAGCTCCCGCAGCTGTGGAACGTGCTCGTCGGGGACATGAGCCTCGTCGGCCCGCGCCCACCGCTCGCCAGCGAGGTCTCCCAGTACGAGAAGCACGTGCTGCGACGCCTGTACATCAAGCCGGGCCTCACCGGTATGTGGCAGATCAACGGGCGCTCCGACCTGAGCTGGGAAGACAGCGTGCGCCTCGACCTCTACTACGTGGAGAACTGGTCGCTCACCGGCGACCTCGTGATCCTCTGGCGGACCGTCAAGGTCGTGCTGCGTCCGGACGGGGCGTACTGATGATGTCCGCGACGACGACACCCGAACCCGCCACCCGCGACGGATTCCGCGCGACGCTTTCGCGGATGTCGGCCGCCCAGAAACCAGGACGCGGCGCACCGCCCTACTCGCGCTGGATCAACCGACGGATGGGGCGCGTCATCGCCGCCGCCGGGTACACCATCGGCGCGACGCCCAACGGGGTCACCGCGGTCAGCGCGGCCCTGACCACCGCGGGGATCCTGCTGATCGCGCTCGTCGAACCGGTGTGGTGGCTCGGCTTCGCGGTGGCCGGGTTCCTGGTGCTCGGCTACGCCTTCGACGCGGCAGACGGGCAGCTCGCCCGGCTGCGCGGCGGAGGCAGCCGCGCCGGCGAATGGCTCGACCACATGGTCGACGTGACGAAGACATGCGTGCTCCACGCCGTCGTCCTCATCTCGTTCTTCCGGTTCGGCGGCATCCCCTCCGACGCGTTCCTGCTGATCCCCCTCGGCTACCTGACCGTCTCGATCGTGCTGTTCTTCGGAATCATGCTCGTCGACCAGTTGCGGCGGTCGGCCGCTACCCCCGCGGCGGCCCCCAAGGACGGCGGTTCGGGCCTGCTGCAGACGCTCGTGGCGCTGCCGGCCGACTACGGCATCCTGTGCCTCGCCTTCCTGCTGTTCGGGTGGCGACCGTTGTTCCTGGTGGCGTACACCGTGCTCTTCGCCGCGCACACCCTCGTGCTCCTCGGCGCGCTCGCCAAATGGTGGCGGCAGCTGAAAGCCATCGACGCGGAGGTGCGGGCCCGTGGATGAGCGGATGCGCGTGCTCTTCGACGCCTACTGGTGGTCGTCCGGTCCCCCGTCCGGACGGAACGTCGTGCGCAGCCTCGTGCGGACCTGGATCGAAGACCACCCGCACGACCAGGTGACCCTCTCGGTGCGGCCGGCCGCCGTCGACGACGTACAGCGTGAGCTGCGCGAACTCGGCCTCCCTGCGGCGGTCCGGCCCGCACCCGCCTACGCGCGGGTGCACGCACTGGCGGCGGTCGCATCCGGTCGAGGCCCCGAACCCCACGACGCGGTCATCACCCAGAACTTCGCCGCCCGCCCCCGCAACGCCGTCTCGGCGGTGTTCGTGCACGACGCCATGTTCGCCGAGCACCCCGAGTGGTTCGGCCGGCGTGAGCGCGCCTACCTCTCCGCCCTGCGTCCCAGTCTGCGGCGGGCCGACCTGGTCTTCACCAGCTCGCAGACGGAGGCGAAACGGATCGCGCGCGTGTGGCCGGAGACCGCGGAACGCACCCAGGCCGTCGGACTGCACCCCCCGCGCGACTTCGAGGAGACCATCGACCGTCGGCCCGCCGCCGTGGGCGACGCGCCCTACGTGCTGGCCGTCGGCCGCATCAACGTGCGCAAGAACCTCCGGCGCCTCGTCGAAGCGTTCCTGCGCAACCCCCTCCCGAGCGACCACCGCCTCTACGTCGTCGGCCAGCCGGACGGGCTACGGGAGATGATCCCCGACGGAGACGACCGCGTCGAGGTGCTCGACCGCGTCGACGACGCCGAGCTGCGGTGGCTGTACCGTCACGCGTCGCTGTTCGTGTTCCCCTCGCTCGACGAAGGATTCGGACTGCCGCTGGTGGAGGCGCGGTCGCTCGGCACGCCCGCCGTCGTGAGCGACATCCCCGTGTTCCGCGAACTCGACCTCGCCGACGCCTACTTCGACCCGGAGTCCGTCGACGACATCGCGCGCACCCTCGCAGACACGCACCCCCGGGCACCCGAGAGCGCACGCCCCGACACGGGCAGCTGGAGCGACACCGTCGCCGCCATGCGCGACGCCGTCTGCGCCGCCATCAAGGAGGGCCGGCCCCGTGTCACGGCTGCGTGAGGCGTTCGAGGACCGCTACCGCGCGCAGCGCGGATTCGAACGTGGAACCGACCCGGAGATCTCGGACGGCGAGATCGTCGCCTTCACCGCCCGCAAGATCGGACAGCGCCTCCGCGGCGTGCTCCGTCGGATGCCGCGGACCTACGTCGGGCCGCGCGTCTCCCTGCAGAACCGCCGGCGCCTGCACCTCGGGGCCGGAACCGTACTGGCGGCCGACGTGGTGATCGACGCACTCTCCCGTGACGGCGTACGCCTCGACGACGCCGTCACCGTCGACCGCCGCGCCATCATCCGCGGCACCGGATCGATCCGCCGCATCGGCGTGGGAGTCAACGTCGGGCGCCGCAGCGCCATCGGCGTCGACTGCTTCATCCACGGCGGCGGCGGGGTGACGATCGGACGCGACGTGCTGCTCGGCCCCGGCGTGCGCATCTTCTCCGAGAACCACGACTTCGGCCTGCGCGGCGTGCCGATCATCGAGCAGGGTGAGACGCCCGCCGCCGTGGAGATCGGCGACGACGTGTGGATCGGCGCCGGAGCGACCGTCCTCGCGGGTGCGCGGATCGGCACCGGAGCCATCGTCGCGGCCGGAGCCGTCGTGCGCGGCGACGTCGACCCGTACACGATCGTCGCCGGGGTTCCGGCGCGCGTCGTCGGACACCGCGGCGAGAGCGAGGAGGTACCCGCGAGCGCACGTCCGCCCGCCCCGGCATGACCCGGACGGGGCGGGTAGACGTGCGCTCGCGGTGGGTTTCGATACCCGCCTCCGGCGCTACTCAACCAACGGAGTGGCGCGGCATCAGTTCGTCGACGAGCTGGCGCGTTGAGCGGATGTTGGCGCGGCTCGACGCGCCGAACACGATCGACTCGACACCCGGCTGCGCGGCGACCCACTCGATCGCCTCCCGCGGCGGGATCGCTCCGGAGGCGAACACCGACATCGCGACGGCGCGCACCGGACGCTCCTCGAGGGCGCGGCGGTACGCGTCGATGCCTCCCGACATCCGGAAACCGATCTTGTTGATGTTCGAGCACACAATCGGGTTGTCGATGCCGGCGCGCTCGAGCGTGTCGAGGAGCATCGGCAGATTCATGGTGATGAACCCGGGCTCCGCTCCGTAGCGTTCGCGCACGTGACGGTCGAAGATGCTGAACGCCTCGACGAAGCCGAGGCCGAGCAGCAGGTCGACGACCACGTTCTGCAGCCAGATCACCGGTGTGCGCAGGCCCCGGAACATCGCCATCTCCGCGTCCACCAGCAACGTGATGATGCCCTCGACGTCTTTCGTCGCCACCGACTTGCCTCCGCGCACGAGCGCGTTGACGAGCCCCTCCTCGGGCATGAAGCGACGCAGCGCCCCCAGCATGCCCGCCTCGGTGACGGCGTCGGCGTACTTGTGGGCGTACGGCATCCCGGGCGAGAAGACGAAGTCGGGATACCGATCGGGGTGGGTGCGCACATGCTCGGCCACCTGAGCGATGCGGTCGTGGGTGGTGCACATGAAGGTCGTGATGCCCTCGTCGTAGGCGGCGTCGAGCACCTCGATGACGGCCTCGATCTCCTGGAAGCGCATCGCCTGAGCGCGGGCCTTCTCCTCCGACATGTGGTTCACGCCGAAGAACTGGTTGTCGCCGAACAGCAGCCGGTCCATTACGCCCGCCTTCCCCGCCGACCGCGTCGCACGGGCGGCGGTGGCTCCTCGGATGCGTCGGTGGTGGACGGACCGCGCGCCGCGTCGATCGTGAGCAGCTCGAGCACGCGGTCGGTGACGGCCGCGCTCGTGAAGCTGTTGAGGCCGTCCGACACCTCGCCCGCCACCCGGCGCACGAAGTGGTCGAGCTGGGCGCTGTACTCCTCGCCCCGAAGGTAGAACCACACCGGGTCGGTGAGCTCGGTCGTGTACTTCACGTTCCATCCGCGTTCGTAGCCGTCGAGCTCGGGCGCCTGCTCGCGCAGGTACACCCGCACCTCCTGGCGGTCCGCCTCGATGCGCCCGAGAGTGCCGGTGGCGGTGACCCGGGTCGTCATCTTGCGGAAGGACTCGTCCGACCAGCTGACCGAGATCTGCGCGTGCATGCCGCCGTCGTAGAAGAGGGTGCCAAACACCTCATCCTCGGTGTCTTCGGAGAACACCGAACCGAGCACCGTGCCCCCGACCGCACGGGGCGCACCCGCGTACCAGGAGAGGAGATCGAGCGGGTGCGCCGCGTAGTCGTAGAGGCACCCGCCCCCTTCGGTGCGCTTGCTGCGCCAGGTGGAACCTTTCGCCTTGAGGACGACCGGACCGTATGCCTCCGCCTGCATATGGGTGACGCGGCCGATCGCACCGAGATCGAGGAGGCGCTTCACCTCGCGGAACGCCCCCACGAAACGGTTGTGGTACCCGACCTGCGTGATCAACCCCGCCGACTCGGCGAGGGCGGCGAGCTCGAGGGATTCCGCAGCCGACAGGGTGAGCGGCTTCTCGCAGAAGACATGCACCCCGCGGGTGAGCGCCGAGCGCACCATCGGCGCGTGGAGCCTGGTCGGCGTGGCGATGATCACGGCGTCGACCTCGACCGCGCCGAGCGCCGCATCCAGGTCGGGAAAGGTGTGCAGACCCGTGTACTTCGCGAGCACGTCGAGCACGTAGCCGGTGGCGTCGACCACGGCGACGACCTCCACCTCCGGATGGGCACGGATCATCGCGAGGTGCGACAGCCCCATCTTGCCCAGCCCAACGACCGCGATACGGATCATGCGCGCGCCCCTCTCTTCTCGGGAACCCGACTCAGGAACCGGGCCAACAGCTGCTCGTACTGCCCGGCCACGTGCTCCCAGGTGAACTCCTCCGCGTGGCGGGCGCGCGCGGCGCGGCCGAGCGACCGGCGCAGCCCGTCATCCGCCAGCAGCGCGCCGATACGTTCGGAGGCGTCGTCGGCGTCGCGGAAGTAGAGGGCCGCATCGCCCGCCACCCAACGGTTGTAGGCATTGTCGTGGGCCACCACCGGGTTGCCCGCCGCCAACGCCTCCACGAGCGACGGGTTAGTGCCGCCGACCGTATGCCCGTGCAGGTACGCGAGTCCGTGCAGACGCAGGGAGGCGAGTTCCTCCGGGTCGTAGACGGAGCCGACGAACACCACCTCGTCGCTTGCCGCCTCCACGACCTGGCGGTGGTAGTCGTCGACGTCGGGGGTGTAGTCGCCCACCATCACGAGCGAGACCCCCCGCCGCTCGGCGGAGAAGCCCGACACCAGCTCGAGGATCGAGTTCTCAGGAATCGGCCGGCACACGAGGGTCAGATAGCCGCCGGGGGTGAGTCCCCGGGACGTGACCGGATCGGTGGAGGCGTCGTGCACCGCGTGGGCGCCGTAGGTGATCGTCGTGATCCGCTCCCGACGCGCCTTGCGTGCCAGGTAGACCTCGATCTCGGGGTGGTCGGCGATGAGCGCGTCGCCGATCCAGCACGCGATCCGCTCGTTCACGTACAGGATCGCCTGCTTCATCGGCCCCCAGCGGGCGCGCGACCACTCGATGCCGTCCATGTTGATCACGTTCGGGATGCGTCGGAAGCGCTGCGACAGGTTGTACACCGCGGTGTTGTAGCCGAACGTGAGGCAGAGGTCTCCGAAGGCAACGGCATCCTTGATCGAGCGTCGGTCGAACTCGGCCGTGCCGAGCCAGCCCTCGCGCTCCACCGGGATGCTGACCCGCTCGATGCCACGCCAGGTGTCGCGGGTGATCGGGCCGCTGCCGGACACCTGGCAGTAGACGATCACCCGCCAGCCGTGGGCGACCAGCTGCAGCGCCACGTTCTCGGCCGCCGTCTCGAATCCGCCGTACGCGGCGGGCACGCCGTGGGTGCCCAGGATGCGCACGGTTGGCGGCGATCCGGGTACAGCGAACACAGGTTCGGACATGGCGTACCGGGTCAATCGGGTGCGGAACCAATCGGCGGGGACCGACCGTTCCGGGCGGGAGGGGATGCCAGCATACAGTCGAGCACCGCTCGTGATCGAGAGTTTTGTCACGAGTTCGAGGGACAGCCGCACGCCCCGACCACGCGGGTATAGTGAGCGCACCTCCGACCGTCAGGACCGACGTGGCCGAACCCGATCCCACCGCTTCCCCGGCATCCGAAAGCGGATCCGCCGAGTGGGAAGCAGAGCGCGCGGCGCAACGCCGACGGATGCTGCTGATCTCGATCGCGATCGGCGGCGCGGCGCTCGTCGTGCTGATCGGCCTGCTCATCGCCCGGCCCTGGGAAGGCGGCACGCCCGCAACCACCCCGACGCCGACCGACACGACGACCTCGGCCACCCCCGAACCCGACCCGAGTGACACCCCGACGACACCCGCGCCGACCGAGACCTCCTCACCCGCGCCCGTGCCGATCGAATCGCCCGGAACCATCGTGAACGGCCTGACCGCGCAGGTGCTCGGAATCGAGGCAGTCGACGGTGTCGCACAGGGACCGGGCGAAGTCTCGGGCCCGTCCATCCGGTTCACCGTCACGATCACCAACGACACGACCGCGGCGGTCGACCTCACCTCCGCCGTCGTGACCGTCGACTACGGCGCCGACCGCACGCCCGCCGGGCAGCTCTACGAGCCGGGCGCCTCGCCGATGCCCACCACCGTCGCCGCCGGCTCCACCGCGTCGGGCGTTTACGTCTTCTCGATCCCGGTCGACCAACGCGGGCTCGTGCACATCACCGTCGACTACGCCGTGGGCGTGCCGCCGCTCGTCTTCACCGGCGCCGTTCCCTGACCCCTGAGGCTTTGGGGGTACCGCTCGGCGCCCGACGGTCGTACCATTCGGGGATCACGGCCGCGCCGCCTCCCCCCTGCGTTACCCGCGCGCCACGACCTCAGAACGGGTTCCCCCCATGCTCGAAAGTCGTGTACGCCCGCTGCGTCGAGCCACCGCCCTCGGAGCCGCCGCCCTGCTCGCCGCGACCCTCATGGCCGCGTTCAGCGTGCCCGACCGGTCGAGTGCCGACACGGCGCCCCCGAGCCCCAGCATCCCCACGACCGTCTCCAGTGACGCCCTGCCGACGCCCCAGATCAACGGCGTCGTCTGGGACCAGGAGATCGTCGGCAACACCGTCTACGTGGGAGGCAACTTCAGCACCGCCCGGCCCGCGGGAGCGGCGGCGGGGACATCCACGGTCGCACGCAGCTTCCTGCTCTCGTACACGCTGAGCACGGGCGTTCTCACCTCCTGGGCCCCGGTGCTGAACGGCCAGGTCAACGCGATCGACGCCTCCCCGGACGGCAGCCGCGTGTACGTCGGAGGGGCGTTCACGACCGTCAACGGCGCCACCCGCAACCGCATCGTCGCGTTCGACACCGCCACCGGCAACGTCACCTCGGCCTTCGCCGGGTCGGCGAACGGCGAAGTGTTCGCCATCGACTCGACGGCGAGCACCGTCTACTTCGCCGGCAACTTCAGCCAGACCAACGGGGTCTCGCGCCCGGGGCGCGCCGCCGCCGCACTCGCCGCCACGGGCGCACCCACCGCCTGGGCGCCCGTGCTCGCCGCCGGACGCGCGTACGAGCTCGTGGTGTCTCCGGATGCCAGCCGGGTCGTCATCGGCGGCAGCTTCACCAGCATCAACGGCTCCAGCGAACCCGGCTACGGTCTCGGAGCGGTGACGGGCACGACCGGCACCTCGTTGCCGTTCCCGATCAACTCCATCGTGCGCAACGGGGGCGACAACGCCGCGATCTACAGCCTGTCGGCGGATGGCGACTCGGTCTACGGCACCGGGTACGTCTTCGGGGCCGGCGGCAACCTCGAAGGCAGCTTCCGATCGAACTGGAACGGCGACCTGCAGTGGGTGGAGGACTGCCACGGTGACAGCTACGACATCGCGCCCGCGAACGGCGTGCTGTACACCGCCGGACACGCGCACTACTGCGGCAACCTCGGCGGGTTCCCGCAACGCGACCCGTGGGTGAACACGCGTGCCGTGGCATTCACGAAAGCGGTGACCGGCACCATGACGCGCGACATCCACGGCTACTTCAAGTGGACCGGGATCGCGAGCCCCAGCGTCGTGAACTGGTTCCCCGACTTCAACGCCGGAACCTACACCGGCATCTTCCAGGGCCCGTGGACGGTCGCCACGAACGGTCAGTACGTGCTCTACGGCGGAGAGTTCACGACCGTCAACGGCGTCGCGCAACAGGGTCTCTCGCGCTTCGCCGTCTCGTCGATCGCGCCGGATAAGGACGGCCCACGACTCACCGGCGGAAACTGGCCGATCAACGCTGTCTCCCGCTCGTCGGGGACGGTAGCGATCACCTGGCCGGCCGACTATGACCGCGACAACTCGGCCCTGACTTACCAGGTGATCCGCAACGGCAACACGGCGGCGCCCGTGGCGCAGGTCTCGGCACTGTCGACCTGGTGGGACCGTCGCGGCCTCGGCTACGTCGACACCGGGCTGACGCCCGGATCGAGCGTCAACTACCGCATCCGGGCCGTCGACCCGTTCGGCAACGTGGCCGACTCGAGCACCGTTACGGTCACCGTCGCCGGGTCGGGCACGTTCAGCCCGTACGCGCGCGCCGTGATCGGCGACGGCCCGACCTGGTACTACCGGCTGGGCGAAGGCGGGACGACGGCGACCAACTGGGCCGGTCCGGTGGCGAACGTGAACCTCTCCGGAGGCACCGCGGTCGTCAACGCGAGCGTCGGAGGAAGCGCCACCCGAGGGCGACCGGGGGCGATCGTGGGAGACCCCGACGGATCCACCGGATTCGGCGTGCGGGCCGCTCGTGCCGTGAGCTCCGCCTCCACCTGGGTCGACGACTCGCTCACCGTGGAGGCGTGGTTCCGCACCACCGCATCCAGCGGCAAGATCGTCGGCTTCGGCGACAGCTCGAACACCAACAACTCGGGCAGCTACGACCGCCACCTGTACCTCGACGGCGGACGGGTCGCGTGGGGCGTCAACGACGGCGCCAACCGCATCCTGCGCAGCGGCACCGGGTTCAACAACGGCGCGTGGCACCACGCCGTCGGCACCGTCGGCCCGAGCGGGCAGAAGCTCTACGTCGACGGCGTGCTCGTCGCCGAGAACACCGCCGTCGTGAAGGGCGGGCGGTACTGGGGCTACTGGCACATCGGAGGCGACACCACCTGGGCGGGCGCCACCGAGTTCGTGGGCGACATCGACGAGGTCGCCGTCTACGGCGACGAGTTGAGCGCCGCGCGGATCGCACAGCACCGGCAGCTCGGCGTCGGAGGGGCTCCGGCGAACCTGCCTCCGACCGCGTCGTTCACCGTCACGGCGAACACCCTCACCGCGACGGTCGACGGGCGTGCGTCGAGCGACAGCGACGGCACCATCGCCTCGTACGCCTGGACCTTCGGCGACGGCGCCACCGCATCCGGAGCGACCGCCTCGCGCACCTACGCCGCGGCGGGCACGTACACGATCACCCTCACGGTGCGCGATGACGACGGCGCCACCGCCGTGACGACACGGCAGATCACAGTGGCGGGCACCCCGCCGCCCGACCCGCCGGCCGGCGTGCTCGCCGAGGACGCCTTCGCGCGGACGGTCGCGGGCGGGTGGGGCTCGGCCACCACGGGAGGCGCCTGGACGCCGTCGGCGGCCGCATCGTCGTCGGTCGGCAGCGGCGTGGGCAGCTTCGCGCACGCGGCGGGGACCACCCGCCGGGCGGTGCTGAGCAGTGTCTCCGCCTCGCGGGTCGATGTGCGCGCCAGTGTGGCCCTCGACAAGGCGCCCACGGGAGGAGCGACCGTCGCAGGCGTGGTCGGCCGCCAGGTCGGAACCGCCTTCTATCAGGCGCGCGTGCGGTTCCTCGTGGGCGGCGCGATGCGGCTCGAGGTGATGAACGGCGGCGCGACGCTCATCGGCTGGGCCGACCTCACCGGAACCTACGCGGTCGGTCAGCGCATCATGGTCCGGATGGAGGTGACGGGCGCCAGCCCCACCACACTGCGCGCGAAGGCGTGGCCCGTCGGCGGCACGGAGCCGTCGCTGTGGCAGGTCTCGGTCACGGATGCCACCGCGGGGCTGCAGAGCGCCGGGTCGGTGGGCGTGGAAAGCTACATCTCGGCCTCGGCGACCAACGCGCCCGTCGGCGTGTCGTACGACGATTTCCGTGCGGTGACCGTGCCCTAGAGCACCGGCGATCCGGTGACCCCCGTTTGGGGGGCATTGCGCCCGAGCCCACGCGCCCTATAGTGAGGGCCACTCGGCACATGCCCCCCGAATTGGTGCCGTCTACCACCTAGAGGTCAAGATGGGTACCCCCGAACCCACGAGACACCGGCGTACCCGCGCCCTTGCACTCGTCACTGCTGCCACCCTGTTCCTGTCCGCACTTCTCGCGGTCCCCCTCGCGGCAGCCCCCGCCGCCACCGCAGACCCGATGCCGGCGTCCGAAGCGCCCGACACGGTGTCGTCGGATCCCTTGCCCACGCCCCAGATCAACGGCGTCGTGTGGGACCAGGTGATCGTCGGCAACACGGTCTACGTGGGAGGTCAGTTCACGACCGCGCGCCCCGCCGGCTCCGCCGCGGGACAGAACGAGGTCGCACGCACCCACCTGCTCGCGTTCAACCTCACCACCGGCGCGCTGCTGTCGTGGGCTCCCGCCCTCAACGCCCAGGTGCGCAGCATGGCGGCCTCCCCCGACGGCACACGCCTCTACGTCGGCGGTGACTTCACGAGCGTCAACGGCGCCACCCGCAACCGCATCGTCGCCTTCGACACCGCGACCGGCAACGTCGTCACCAGCTTCGCCGCGAGCGCCAACAACTGGGTGAGCGCCGTCGCGGCCACCAACTCGACGGTCTACATCGGCGGCATCTTCGGGCAGGTGTCCGGGGTGCTGCGCACCTTCCTGGCATCCGTCAACGCCTCCAACGGCGCCACCACCGACTGGGCCCCGACGACCGTCGGCGGCCGCCCGTACGCGATCGAGGTCGCACCGGACGGCGGCAAGGTCGTCATCGGCGGCGACTTCACCAGCGCCAACGGCAACACCAACCCGGGCTACGGCCTCGTGATGGTCGACTCGACACTCGGCGCATCCCTGCCCCTCGGCCTCAACACCTACGTACGCAACGCCGGAACGGATGCGGCCATCTTCAGCCTCGCCTCCGACGGCGACTCGTTCTACGGCACCGGATACGTGTTCGGATCGGGCGGAAACCTCGAGGGAGCGTTCCGCGCCAGTTGGGCCAGCGGTGATCTCGTCTGGGCCGCCGACTGCCACGGAGACAACTACTCCGTCGCCGCGGCGGGCGACGTGATCTACACCGCCTCCCACAACCACTACTGCGGCAACTTCGAGGGCCGCCCCCAGTACGACCCGTGGACCTTCAACCGCGCGGTCGCCCTCACGAAGGCGGCCACGCAGACCGCGACCGCCGACCCGCACGGCTACTACAACTGGCAGGGCACCCCCGCGCCGTCGATGCTCGGCTGGTTCCCGTCGATCAACGCCGGCACCTACACCGGCATCGGCCAGGGCCCCTGGTCGGTCACCGCGAACGCCAACTACGTCGTCTACGGTGGCGAGTTCACGACCGTCAACAACAAGGCGCAGCAGGGCATTGTGCGGTTCGCGGTGCGCAACCTCGCGACGAACCTCGACGGACCGCGACTCGCGGGTGACGACATCGCGCCGAAGCTCGAGTCCCCCGCCCCGGGCGTCGTGCGCGTGTCGTGGATCGCCGACTGGGACCGCGACGACCCGACCCTCACCTACCAGCTCATCCGCGACGGCAAGACGGCGTCGCCGATCTACACGACCGAGGCGACCTCCACGTTCTGGGAGCAGCCGACGCTCACCTACCTCGACACGGGACTCGACCCGGGATCCACGCACACCTACCGGGTTCGCGTCATCGACCCGTGGGGCAACAACGCCTGGAGCTCCACGATCAGCGTGACCGTCGCCACCGCGGGCACGTTCAGCGACTACGCCCGGGGCGTGCTCGCCGACAACCCGAGCTACTACTGGCGACTCGGCGACCCCGCCGGAACGACCAACCTGCGTGACACCGCGGGCGTCAACGACGGCACCAAGGGATCCGGTGTCACCTACGGCACGGCCGGCGCCATCCTCGGCGACCCCGACACCGCCGCGTCGTTCAACGGCACCACCAACGGACTCGCATCCGGTGCGACCCGGATGTGGCGTGACAACACGCTGAGCATCGAGGCGTGGGTGAAGACCACCTCCACCGCGGGCGGCAAGATCGTCGGCTTCGGGTCGTCGGCCACCGGCAACTCGAGCAGCTACGACCGCCACATCTACATGACCACCAACGGGCGCATCAACTTCGGCGTCTACCCCAACACATCCCGCATCATCACCGGCTCGAAGGCCTACAACGACGGCCAGTGGCACCACGTGGTCGCCACGCTCGGTGCCAGCGGGATGGCGCTCTACGTCGACGGTGTGCGGGTCGCGCGCAACACCTCCACGACCTGGGGTCAGAATTACTGGGGCTACTGGCGCATCGGCGGTGACAACACCTGGAGCGGCGCCCCGTACCTGAACGGTCAGATCGACGAGGTCGCCGTCTACCCGAAGGCGCTGACCCAGTCGCAGGTGCTGTCGCACTACTCGCTGTCGGGCCGCACCTCCGTGGTGCCGCCGGCTCCGGCCGACGTGTACGGCGCATCCGTCTACGCGCAGGAGCCGCTGCTGTACTGGCGACTCGGCGAGACCGCCGGCAACGTGGCGTCCGACTCGGGCGCGCTCGGATCGAACGGTCAGTACCGCGGAAGCTCCACGAAGGGCGTCCCCGGTGTACTGAACGGCGTGAGCAACACGGCCGTGCGCTTCGGCTCCACCAACGGGCTCGTCAGTTCGACGAACTCGTACGTGAACCCGTCCGTCTACTCGCAGGAGGCGTGGTTCCAGACCACCACCACCTCCGGCGGCAAGATCATGGGCTTCGGCAACAGCCAGACCGGCACCTCGTCGAGTTACGACCGGCACGTGTACATGCAGGACGACGGCAAGCTCGTGTTCGGCGCGTACACCGGGCAGATGAACATCATCACCTCGTCCGCGGCCTACAACGACGGCAAGTGGCACCAGGTGGTCGCCACCCAGGGCGCCGACGGCATGAAGCTGTACGTCGACGGCGCGCTCGTCGGCACCAACCCGCAGACCGGTTCCGAGAGCTACACCGGATACTGGCGGGTCGGCGGCGACACCACCTGGGGCTCCTCGAGCGCCTGGTTCAACGGCGTGATCGACGAGTACGCGGTCTACGACACGGTGCTCACCCCGGCCGTCGTCTCGCAGCACTACGTGGTCGGCGCACCGCCGCCGCCGAACGTCGCGCCGACCGCCGACTTCACGGTGGTCACCACCGGCAAGCTGGCCGAGTTCGACGCGAGCGGCTCCACCGACTCCGACGGCACGATCCAGTCGTACGCGTGGAACTTCGGTGACGGCAGCTCCGGCACCGGCGTCGCCCCGTCGCACACCTACACCGCGTCGGGCACGTACAACGTGACCCTCACGGTGGTCGACGACGACGCCGCGTCCGGGGTGAAGACCACCGCGGTGCCCATCACCATCGTGATCCTCCCGCCGACGGCGGCGTTCACGACCGACATCGACGACCTCCACGTGGCGTTCGACGGCACGACCTCGAGCGACCCCGACGGCACGGTGCAGTCCTACAGCTGGGACTTCGGTGACGGCAGCCCCGCCGCGACCGGCGCCACCCCGTCGCACGACTACGCGGGCACCGGCACCTTCACGGTGACCCTGACCGTCACCGACGACGACGGAGCCACCGGCAGCACCAGCCAGCCGGTCTCGGTCGAAGCCCCCAACCAGGCGCCGGACGCCTCGTTCACCCACGTGGTCACCAACCGCACCGTGGATGTCACCTCGACGTCCACGGATGTGGACGGCACCATCAGCTCCTACTCCTGGAACTGGGGCGACGGGACGGCCGCCGGAACCGGCGCGACCGCCAGCCACAGCTACGCCGCATCCGGCAGCTACACGGTGACCCTGACGGTGACCGACAACGACGGAGACACCGACACGGCGACCGCCACGGTGACCGCCACCGACCCGCCGAACCAGGCGCCGTCGGCGTCGTTCACGACCGCCGTCACCAACCTGTCGGTGTCGGTGAACGCCGGCGCATCCAGCGATCCCGACGGCACCATCAGCTCCTACTCCTGGAACTGGGGCGACGGGACCGCGGCAGGAAGCGGCGTGACCGCGACCCACGTCTACGCGGCTGCGGGTGACTACACGATCACCCTCACCGTCACCGACAACAAGTCGGCGACCGGGTCGACCACCCGCGTGGTCACCGCGATCGCACCGCCGCCCGCCACCGTGCTCGCTCAGGATCCGTTCACCCGGACGGCGAGCGGCGGCTGGGGTTCGGCCCCCGTCGGCGGAGCCTGGACGGTGTCGTCTGCAGCCAACGCAGCCGTCAACGGCAGCTCCGGATCGCTGACTCACAGCGCGGGCGCCCTGCGGCGCGCGATGCTGAACGGCGTCTCGGCGGCCGACGTGAACATGACGGTCACCGTCTCGTCCGACAAGGGCACGACCGCCGGCCACATCGTGGGCGGTCTGGTCGCACGCCAGACCTCGGCGAGTGCCTACTACCAGGCACGGGCGCGTCTGCTCCCGGGCGGTGTGGTGGCCCTGCAGATCACGTCCGGCTCGGCATCCACCCTGCTGGCCAACGCGACGATCTCGGGCATCACCTACGCGCCGGGCGACCAGCTGAACCTGCGGTTCGAGGTGTCGGGCACCAGCCCGACGACCCTCAAGGCGAAGCTGTGGCGTGCCGGCACGACGGAACCCGCGGCGTGGCAGCTCAGCGTCACCGACTCCACGGCGGCGCTGCAGGCCCCCGGCACGGTCGGGGTGGAGAGCTACATCTCCTCCTCCGCGACCAACGCCCCGGTCGTGGTCCGGTTCGACGACTTCACGGTGACGACCCTCGGCGCCGTGGTGCCGCCGGTCAACCAGGCACCGAACGCGTCGTTCACGACCGCGGTGGCCGACCTCACGGTCGGCGTCGACGCCGGAGCCTCGTCCGACCCCGACGGGAGCATCAGCTCCTACTCGTGGAACTGGGGCGACGGCACCCCCGCCGGGTCCGGTGCCACCGCGACCCACGTGTACGCGGCCGCCGGCCCGTACACGATCACCCTCACGGTCACCGACAACCAGTCCGCCACCGGCACCACCACGCGCAGCGTCACCACCACGGCGCCGCCCGCCGGGACCACCCAGGTCGGCACCGACGACTTCGCCCGTGTGGTGAGCGGCGGATGGGGTTCGGCTCTGATCGGCGGCGTGTGGACCGTGTCGTCGGCCGCGAACTCGGCGGCGAACGGGTCGAAGGGCACGCTCGTGCACAGCGCCGGCGCACTCCGGCGGGCGATGCTCAACCAGCTCAGTGAGACCAACGTCGACCTGACGGTGACCCTCGCCTCCGACAAGGGCACCACCGCGGGCCACATCGTGGCCGGTGTGGTCGCCCGCCAGGTGTCTGCAGCCGACTACTACCAGGCACGCGCCCGACTGCTGCCGGGTGGCGTCGTCGCCCTGCAGATCACCCGCGGATCCGCGGCGACCCTGCTGGCCAACGTCACCGTCGCGGGCGTCACCTACGCCCCCGGAGACCAACTGAAGCTGCGCTTCCAGGTGACCGGCACCGGCACCACCACCCTGCAGGCGAAGCTGTGGCCCGCCGCCGGCGCCGAACCGGTCGCCTGGCAGCTGACCACGACCGACACCACCGCCGCCCTGCAGACGGCCGGTGCGGTCGGGATCGAGAGCTACATCTCGGCCTCGGCCACCAACGCACCCGTCACCACCAGCTTCGACGACCTTTCGGTCGTCAGGCTGCCCTGAACGCGGGGCCGCCCGGTACGGGAGGCAGGGGCGGCCCCGTCTCAGGGAGGAGACTTCCTGTGAGACTCGGATGGTGACGATGGGGGTACCCAGGTGAGGAGCCGTGCGCTCGGCGCGATCGTCGCGCAGGGTGCGCAGGCGGGCATCAGCTTCGTGCTGCAGGTGCTCGTCGCGCGCACCCTCGGCCTGGAGGAGCTGGGCCGGTTCGCGATCCTCTACGGCGTGATCGTCGTGGTCACCGGTGTGGTCACCGGTGTGGTGGGCGACACGCTCGTGGTGCTCGACCGCAGCCGTGGTCCGATCCGCTCGGCGTTGCAGGGCACCACGATCACCCTCGCGACGACAGGTGGGGTGGTCGGCGCCCTCGTCTTCCTCGCGATCGGATTGATCAGCCCCCTGGAGGCGCTGCTCTTCGCGCTCGCGACGGCGCTGTTCACCGCGGAAGAGGTGATGCGGCGCCTCCTCATGGCCTCGTTCTCCTTCTCACGGGTGGTGACGGCCGACGTCGGCGGGTTCGCCGTCGCGCTCGCCCTCATCTTCGGTGTGGGAATCACCTCCGCCTACTCGCTGGCAGCCTTCCTGGGCGCGATCGCGGCCGGACAGGCGGTCGCGATCATCGTCGCGGCGCTCCTCCTCCCCCACGGCGAGCGCCGGTGGGCGGCGCAGGAACGCGGGGGCCTTCGGGAGGTGCTCGGCTACGGCACGTGGCGCGGGCTGCAGCAGTTGCTGCGTCCAGGTCTCCTCACCGCGGTGCGCCTGCTCGTCGGCGCGTTCGCGGGTCTCGCGGCGGTCGGTCTCCTCGAAGCGGCGCGGGTGTACGTCGCCCCCGCGCTGCTGATCGTCGGGGGTCTCACCTCGTACCTGTTCGTGCGCTACGCGCAGGACCGGGAGAAGCCGTTGCGTGCCGTCGTGCGCCGGGCCGACCTCACGGTGCTGGCGCTGGTCGGCGGCACGGCCGTGCTCGGGGTCGTCGCGCTCCTGCTGCTGCCGTGGCTGGGGCCACTCCTGTTCACGGTGCAGCCGCCGGCGGATGCGGTGATCGGCTGGTTGGCGTTCACCGCCGCGGTCGCCGCGACGACCCCCTACGGAACGCTCGCCGCCGTGCACGGAGGACAGCGCACCGTGTTCGTGATCCGGCTCCTCGACAGCGTCGTGTCGGCCGGCGCGGTGCTGCTCCTGCTGGCGGCAGGTGCCGCGGCCGCCTGGACACCGGTGGTGCTGGCTGTCGGCGCGCTCCTGGGTGGCGCGGCGATTCGCATCCTCGTGCTGGCGCCTCTCGCCCGGCGCCCGCCGCCCGGCGGGGGCGGCGATCCTGCGCCCTCCGACTACTCCTGAGGTTCGACCGCGCCGGGGAACTCGCTGTCGGCGGCCGCCCCCAGCAGCTTCGCGATGTCGTCGGGCAGCGGCACCAGCTCGACCTGCGCCCACCGCACCTGCTCGTCGAGGCGGAATCGCGCGTCGATCGGCACCACACCTGACACGTACGCGTTCCCCGTCACCGCGGGGGCCGCCTTCGCCCAGGCCTCCGGGTCGGTGTAGTCGGTCGTCGCCTTGCGCTTCGTCTGCCAGATGGCGAGCGTCTGATCATCGGTCGGTCGGTGGATGATGCTCCCCGAGATCGAGGCGATCATGTCGGCCGCGGTGAACTCGCCGGAGTAGTCGCGCACCCAGATGGGTGCCGTCGGCTGGTTCTCGGTGTCGCGTTTCGAGCCGCGGGTGTCGCCGATGACACTGTTCGCGATCACGATCCCCGATACGACCCACGGCACCTTCGGGTCGGGCATCGGCTGACGGTCGTCGTGGCCCGGGATGCTTTCGTCGGAGGCGCGGCGGGTGTCCTGCAGCGCCGCGATGCTGAACCCGTTGCCGACGATCGTGGAGCGCCACACCTGCACGTCGCCGGTGTCGTTGATCTTCAGCCCGATCCGACGGTTCCCGGCGATGACGACGTCGATGAGACGCACCCGCTCGGAGATCTCGGCGAACACCCCGTGGCCGGCGTTGGAGAGCACGTCGGTGGAGAGGATGGTGGTGTCGAACACCGACTGGTCGAGCCAGATCCCGGGGCCGCCGTTGTCACGCACGACGCTTCCCGAGATGACCAGATGCCGGGAACGCGACACCTTGAACCCGCCGGAGACGGGTGCCTGGTTGAAGTGCTCCGTGTTGTTGCCCTCGAGGAGCACCCGGGAGACGACGAGGTTGTCGGCGTAGTTCGCGGTCGCCCCGATGAGGCCGCTGCGGCGGATGGTCACGTTCTGGACCGTGGACCCGGTCCCGGTGACGAAGAGCCCCGACGTCGATGAGTCCTCGATGACGACATCTTCGATGCGTGCGCGATCTCCCTCCAACACGACCGAGCCCATCGTCTCGACCGACGGGGCGTAGCGCCGCACCCCGAAGCCCTGCAGCACGCTGTCGGGTGAGCGCACCTCGAACGCCCGCTGGCGGGTGCTGGTGAGGACCTCGTGCCCGTCCGGGTCGTCCCCCAGCACGACCTCCGCGGTCTCGGGGTCGATGGCGAAGGTCCCGGCCACCACCTCGTCGGGCGACACCTGGGGCAGCGGCGTGCTGTCGAACCAGACCTGCTCCGGATGCGCGGCGAACGGGTACCGCGGGTCGAGGAAGTTCCAGTTCTCCTCCGTGCCGTCCTCGCCACCGGTGTAGCTGGGCGCCGACGAGAACTCGTGCGGCCACGGGGTGCGCCACACCTTGCCGTCCGCCGTCCACGCGTCGAGCGGGTCCGTCCCGTCGAACCAGACCTCCTCGCCGGGGAACGCCCGGATGACGACGGTCTTGCTCTTCCCGACGAAGACCTCCTCGCGGTACACCCCGCCGCGGAGCACGATCGTGCCCGTCCCCTTCACCCGCGCGAGCGCCTCCTCGACCGTGCCGACCGGGTGCGCCTGCGATCCGTCTCCCCCCGCTACCGCATCCGGTGCGACGAAGATGGCACCGTCGGGGACGGGTGAGGTGTCGCTGCCGAGGGGCGCCGCGCTCGCATCCGGCCGAGGCGTGTAGGCAACCGCCTCCCAGGGGGCCTCCTCGACCGCGGGAGCCGTTCCGCCGCCCACCAGCACCGCTGTCGTGACGACCGCTCCGACCACCACCGCGGCGAGCGCGGCGATGAGTGCGGCACGTCGACCCGCGCGGGGGCGGGGGTCGCTGGGGGTGGATGGTGCATCGGTCATGTGATGCTCCGCTTCGGGACGGCGGGAGTGGGGGGTGACACCATTGTGGACCGTTTTCTGCTCTACCGGTGACCCATCCTCACGTGGATAATGGGGGTTCCCCCCAGCCCCTGCCCTGGAGGTCCCCCATGGAGACCCCGAACTACCCGTCCGCGTTCCGTGAACGCTGGTACCTCATCGTCGTCGGCGCGCTCCTCGGCGTCCTGATCGCGGTCGCCCTCGCCGCGGGACTCCCCCGCACCTACGAGGCGTCGGCGAGTCTGTTCCTCCGTGTCGAGTCACCCGGCTCGAGCCTCATCGAGCGTTCCCAGTTCGCGCTCGCGCGCGTCAAGTCCTACCCGGACCTCGTCACGAGCCCCGAGGTGCTGCGCGACACCATCGGCGAACTGAACCTCGACATCACTCCCGAGCAGCTCGCCACCCGTCTCAGCGCCACCAACCCGCGCGACACCGTGCTCCTCACGGTGACCGCGACGGCGCCCACGGCAGACCTCGCCTCCCGCACCGCGAACTCGGTCGCCCGCAACGTCGCCGAGGTCGTCGACGACCTCGAGAGCGATGTCACGCTCACCCTCACCCTCCCCGCCCCCGTGCCCACGTCGGCCGCGTCACCCCAGACAGTGATCCTGCTCGGGCTCGGGCTGCTCGGAGGTCTCGCCGTCGGGGCCATCGCGGTCGCCGCCTTCGCTCAACTCGACCCTCGGGCCCGCAGCGCCCGCGAGGTGCGCTCGCTCACCGGGTTGGCCGTGGTGGGGCAGCTTCCGCCGTCGCTGGCCCGCACCATCCGTCGGGGCACACGCTCCCGCCGCACCGACGAGGCGCTGCGATCGACCGTGGTGAACCTGCGCCTGCTCGCGGGCGACCGCCGCAGAACGGTCATCGCGCTCGTGCCGGCGGGCGCCGGCGCACATGACGACGTCGTGGATACGGCCGCTGGCCTCGCGCGCACACTCCGCGGCGCGGGACGGAGCGTACTCGTGCTCGCCGCCGAGCCGACTCCCCGCCGTGGCGTCGGGGCCGCCCTCGCGAAGGCGCGGGACGCCGTCTCCGCGTGGGTGCGCACGCCCGTGCTCGACGGCTCGCCCGCAGCCACCCATCGACTGCTGCCCCCGGTCGGCGACCCCGGACGCACGACCGCGCTGCTGCGGGCCGTCGCCACCGGGATCACCCGCCACGAAGTGGTGCTCGTTGTGGCGGACGCCCCCACCGACGTGTTCGCCTTCTCCGACATCGCCGGCATCGAGGTGCTGGTGGTGGCCGACCGTCGACACACGAGCCGCAGCTCGATCGTCGACACCGCGACCTCGCTCGAGTTCGCCGGCACGCGTCCGCTCGCAGTTGTGATGACGAACGTGGGATCGCGGGCCCGGGTCGATCTGCCCGCCACCTGGACGGAGTCGGACCGCGTGGAGCCGGTGAACGCCGAGGTCACCCTGCCGGAACCGGCGGCGAAGCCCGCGAGGCGCCCCGCCGCCCACCGCCCGCGACGCAAGCCGGCGGCCGCCGCCCCCGCCGAGTCCGTCGAGTCCGCCGAGACCGTCGAGACCCCCGACAGCGCCGAGACCGTCGCCGAATCCACCCCGACCGAGCCCGACGCCGAGGCCCGCACGGACGACCTCGACACGGAGTCGCGCCGCCCGGACCACATCGACGAGCCCCTGCCGGGGTTCGATGAGGAGCAGTCCGAACTCCAGCCGGAGCACGAACCCGCATGACCGCGACCCCGGGTACCACCACCCCGGGCGAGACCACCCCGGGCACCGCGCAGCGGGTCGCCGTCTGCGTCGTCGCGACGGTCGCCGTCGTGAGCGTCGTGTCGTGGCGCACGGGGGCGATCTTCGACGGGTCGGTCGACACGGTCGTGATCGCGAAGGCGGTCCTCGCCGTGGTGGCACTGTGCGGCGCGGTGGCCGTCCGGATGGCGAGTCCGCTGCGGTTCACACTCGGGATGCGCTCCCTCCTCTTCCTGGTGCTGGCGGTGGGTGTGTCGATGCTCGGCGGCATCGCCTCCGGTCACGCGACGGCCACCGCGGTCGTCGGCACCCGTGTCGCGCTGCTCGCGGCGCTCGTGCTCACCCTCCTGTCCTGCACGCCATGGCGGCTCGTGCTCGGAGGCTTCCTCGGCGGGATGGGCGCTGTCGCGGTGGTGGCGGCCGTCACGGGGGTGTCGAGCTACGCGGCGACCGGTCGCCTCGCCGGCGGCATCCCCGAGGTGCAGGAGAACGAGTTGGCCGGTCTCGCCGCCCTGCCGCTCCTCGCCCTGGTGACGCTGATGTTCCGCGACGGGATCCGCTTCCGGCTGGTCGTGCCCGCCGTGGTGCTGCTGTCGATCCTCTGGGCGACCCAGTCCCGCACAGCCCTCCTCGCCCTCGGGTTGGCGGTCGTCATCGCCCTGTTCTCCGCGCCCCGACTGCACTGGACGGCGGCGGTCGTCGTGTTCGCCTCCGTCCCCATCGGCTACGCCGTGCTCGCCTTCACGTCCCTCTTCGAGGACCTGGTGGTGCGGGACCAGACCGCCGCGGAGATCGCGTCGTTGAGCGCACGCACCGACGCCTGGAAAGTGGTGCTCGACTGGGACCTGCTCTCGTGGGAGCGCTGGATCGGTCTCGGCCTGTCGGTGAAGCAGATCGACGTCGACCTGCCGTTCCGCGACACCCAGGTGTTCGACAGCAGCTGGGTGTCGGTCCTGGCCCAGGCGGGCGCGATCGGGTTGCTCCTGTTCGCCGGATGGATGCTGCTGACCGCGATCGACGTGCTGCGTTTCCGCGACGGCCGATTCATCATGGCCCCGATGCTGGTGCTGCTCGTCGTGCGCGGACTCACCGAGAACGGCCTCTTCGACGCGAGCTCCACATTCCTGGTGCTCTTCACCATCGCGGTCGCCGCCGAGCCGGCGTCGCAGCGCGTCGTGTCCGCCGCACCCGCAACCCTCTCGCCTTTCACCCGCACCCCGTCCCGCTACATCACGGTTCCCCCCACCCCCCAAGGAGCGACG
This sequence comes from Actinomycetes bacterium, assembly GCA_023386365.1. Lineage (GTDB taxonomy): Bacteria > Actinomycetota > Actinomycetes > Actinomycetales > Microbacteriaceae > Homoserinibacter. Next base: position 23,511 of record JAEWJX010000095.1, read on the forward strand.
CCATGACCCGAATCGGCTACGCCGCAGGCGCCTACGACCTGTTCCACATCGGCCACCTGAACATCCTCAAACACGCCAAGAGCGCGTGCGATCACCTCATCGCGGGCGTCGTCTCCGACGAGATGCTGATCGCGACGAAAGGAAAGGCGCCGGTGATCCCGCTGGCAGAGCGCCTCGAGATCGTGCAGAGCATCCGGTACGTCGACCAGGCCGTCGCGGAGGTGCTGCCCGACAAGCTCGACACCTGGCGCGAGCTGCGGTTCGACATCTTCTTCAAGGGCGACGACTGGCGCGGCACGGAGAAGGGCCTGCGCCTGGAGCGCGAGTTCGCGAAGGTCGGCGTGGAGGTCGTGTACTTCCCGTACACGATGACCACGTCCAGCACGTCGCTGCGGCGGGCTCTCGACGTGCTGACCGGTTTGACGCAGGACGCGCAGGACCAGGCGGACGGCTCCAGCTGACCCCTCCTGCACACCCCCAGTTCGGGTGCAGTTCACCCGCGCGCCCGGGGAATTCCCGGGTTCGGAGCGTATCCTGATGGCGATTCAACCGGACGAGGATTGGGGGGACGGTGGATCGTCGTACTGCACGCCGCGCACGCGCCATCGCCCTGCGCCAGCTTGCCTACCGCGCCTGGGCATCGAGCCCGGCCGACGCGGTCATCCCGTCCGTCGACGTGCTGAGCGACACCCGCCTGCACGCACGTGAGGCAGAACGTGCCCTCCGCCGCGCACAGAACGGCGTCTACGACGTCGCCGTGCGTCACCGCGAGCCCGGCCTCCGCGTCGCTTTCTGAGCGCTCTGAGCGCCGTTTCGCATCCTTCCGTCGCGTACTAGCGCGTCCGCGCCACCTCGGTCAAGGGGTTACCGCGAACCGCCCGCGAGCGATTGGCTGTTCTCTGTCGGATCCCACCGGTTCCCGACGTCAACCGAGCCCCGACCAGGGGTCCGGAGAAGGAGACGCCACCATGAACATCCTCGGCATCATCATCGCCATCGTCGCGATCGTCCTGCTCTTCACGGGCGGATTCGTGTCATCCCTCAACTTCCTGCTGTGGGTGGGGATCGTGTTGCTCGTGATCGCGGGGATCGTGTTCCTCGTGCGCTACATCGGGTCGGGTAGCCGCCGGGTGTAGCCCTCGGGCAGCAGTCGAGGCCGGGAGCGGACTCGCCGTCGAAACGACGGCAGCCGCTCCCGGCTTCGGCGTTAACGTGGATGCATGTCGTGCATCCGCTTCAACACCCCCGCCCAGCGTGCACAGCTGCGCGCCCTCGCGCCCAGCATGGTGACGGCCGAGGAGGTTGCGGCGCTGCATCCCTCTCCCCCGGTGACCGACTCGAAGATCCGCCGCCTGCGCCTGCTCGCCGCCCACGGCAACCCGAAGATCCGCGAGAGCGTCGCCAGCTCCTACAACACCCCCGCCGACCTGTTCGAGACCCTCGGGCGCGACGCCGACGAGGGCGTGCGCGCGTGCGTCGCCCGCAACGAGGCGGCCCCGTGCGACGTGCTCCGCGAACTCGCGCACGACGCGTCCGCGACGGTGCGCGGCTGGGTCGCGGTCAACTTCTACGTCCCCGACGACGTGATGGTCGAACTGGCGAGCGACCCCGACGCGACGGTGCGGGGACTCGTCGCCTGGAAGTCGTCGCTCGCGGCGGAGTCCGACGCGGCCGAGGCCGCCCTCGTCACCGTCTGATCAGCCGGCGAGGCTCGGATCGAGCTGCGCCAACGACGCACGCCACGCGGGCCAGCCCGCCGCGACACCCGGATGCAGGGGAAGCGTCTCGACGTCGGCGAACGGCACCCAGCGCAACGCGACGGACTCGGCATCCCCGATGACCGGCTCGAAGTAGTCGTCGGCGCGGGCGAGCACGGTCGTGTACGACCAGTAGCCGAGGTCGTAGACCGATTCGGCGAGCACCGTCACCAGCTCGAGCGGAACGCCCGCCTCCTCCTCGGCCTCGCGCAGGGCACCCTCGCGAGCACTCTCGTTCTCGTCGTGGCGTGCGCCCCCGGGCACACCCCACGTTCCACCGAGGTGACTCCACTCGGCTCGCAACTGCAGCAGCACCCCCGCCTGCGGGTGGGCGAGCAGCAGGCCCGCCGCCCCGAAGCGCCCCCAGTAGCGCCCCTGCGGGCCGTCGACCCACGCGTCGCCCGGTCCGTGCGGGCGGCGCGCGAGAGGATCGTGCGAGGCCCGGGTCATGTCGTCAGCCTATCCGGGGCCGCCCGGTGCACGCCGAGTGCGTCGGCATGTGACCGGGGCCGCCGCCGTCTCGGGGGTGCCGCGTAGGCTCCCGCCATGGCTCCCAGCATCGTCCCCCCGTACCTGCTCGCGCGCCTCGCCACGGCCGACGCGGAACGCTTCCCCACCGCGACCGCGGCGGCGCGTCGCACGCTGCGCCTGGACGCGCCCCGCCGGTCGGCACGCCTCACCCTCAGCGTCGAAGGTGACGCGCTGGTCGCGGAGCTCTCCGACGCCCCCGACCGCGAGATCGCGGACGCCGAGCAGCGCGAGACCCTCCCCGGGCGGGTGGTGCGCCGGGAGGGCGAGCCGCCCACCGGCGATGTCGCGGTCGATGAGGCGTATGACGGACTCGGGGCCACCTTCGACCTGTTCTCCGAGGTGTTCGGGCGCAACTCGATCGACGGAGCGGGCCTCCCGCTCCGCGCCACCGTCCACTACGGCCGGCTCTACGACAACGCGTTCTGGGACGGCGAGCGCATGGTGTTCGGCGACGGCGACGGCGAGGTGTTCGACCGTTTCACCCGCTCGCTGAGCGTTATCGGACACGAACTGGCGCACGGCGTCACCCAGCACACCGCGGGGCTGGTGTACCAGGGGCAGTCGGGGGCCCTCAACGAATCCGCATCGGACGTGTTCGGCGCCCTCGTGGAGCAATACGCCCGCCGCGAGACGACCCAGCAGGCCAGCTGGTTAATCGGCGAGGGGCTCTTCACGGATGCGGTGCAGGGCCGGGCTCTGCGCTCGATGCGGCATCCGGGTACCGCGTACGACGACGACGTGCTCGGCCGCGACCCGCAGCCGGCGCACCTTGACGACCTCATCGTGACCGACGAAGACGACGGGGGCGTGCATCTGAACTCCGGCATCCCGAACCGCGCCTTTGTGGTCGCGGCCGACGCGCTCGGCGGTCACGCCTGGGAACGCGCCGGGCTCATCTGGTACGACACCCTCACCGGCGCCCTTGACGCGCGCGCCGACTTCGCCGGATTCGCGGCCGCCACGGTGCGGGCCGCCTCCGCGCGTTACGGTAAGGAGTCGGCGGAGGCCGACGCCGTCCGCGGCGGCTGGACCGCGGTGGGAGTGACGATCGATGGTGGCGGATCCGCGAGCTGACGCGCCGACCGCCGCCGTCCTCATCCGGGTGACGCGCAGCGGAGGTTTCGCCGGCATCCGCCGCTCCTGGATCGTCGAGTCGGAGGAGAGCGACGGCTGGGCGCGCCTGGTCGATGCCTGCCCGTGGAACGAGCAGTCGGAGTCGTCGGGAGCCGACCGATTCGTGTGGCACATCGAGGTGCGTGCGCCCGCGCCGAGCCGCGAGGCGCAGCTGCCGGATGCTGCCGTGCAGGGTCCGTGGCGTTCCCTCGTCGACCGGGTGCGCGAGCGGGGCGACGCGCGCGATCCGGGGCGGGGTCACGATGACTGACGCCGGTGTGCGCATCGACGCGTGGTTGTGGGCGGTGCGGGTGACGAAGTCGCGTTCGGCGGCGACCGCCCTCTGCAAGGCCGGGCACGTGAAGATCGGCGGCGACAACGCGAAACCCGCGCAGACGGTGCGCCCCGGGGTGGAGGTGCGGGTGGTGACGCCGCACGGCGCGCGCATCCTCGTGGTGAAGCAGCTGCTGGTGAAGCGCGTCAGCGCCCCGATCGCCGCCGCAGCCTACGACGACCTCACCCCCGCGCCGCCGCCCAAGGAGGAGCGCACCGTGTTCGCCGTGCGCGATCGCGGTGCCGGGCGTCCCACGAAACGCGACCGCCGCAACATCGAGAAGCTCCGCGGCCACTGATGTTCGCCGACCGCGCCGCCGCGGGTCGCCTCCTCGGCGATCGGGTGCGGCAGCGGCTGGAGACGTCGTCGCCCCCGATCGTGCTGGGGCTCCCCCGCGGAGGAGTCCCCGTGGCGCGAGAAGTGGCCACCGCCCTCGCCTGCACTCTCGAAGTGCTCGTCGTGCGCAAGGTCGGCCACCCGGGCAGCCCCGAAGTGGCGTACGGCGCCCTGGGGCCGGACGGCGTCGTCGTGACCACCTTGGGCGAGGCCGACGTGCCCCCCGGTGCGCTCGAACGCATCCGGGCCCACGAATACAACGAACTGATCCGCCGGGAGCGCCTCTACCGCGCCGGCCGTCCGGCCCTCGACCTGCGGGGCCGCTGCGCTCTGATCGTCGACGACGGCATCGCCACCGGAGCCACCGCATCCGCCGCTGTCCGCGCGGCTCGCGGGCTGGGCGCAGCCGAGGTGGTCGTCGCGGTGCCGGTCGCGGCGCCCGACGCCATCCTCTCGCTCGCGGTGGTCGCCGACGACGTCATCGCACTCGAGGCACCTGCCGCCTTCTGGGCGGTCGGTCAGTGGTACCGCGACTTCACACAGACCACGGATGCCGAGGTTCTGGCAGCCCTCGGCACCTGATCAGCCCTCGGCCGGATCCGACACGGGCAGCGCGCTCTCGATCGCCGCGATCACGGCCGGGTCGTCCGGCTGCGTGTTCGGGCGGAAGCGGCTCACCTGACCGTCGGGGGCGATGACGAACTTCTCGAAGTTCCACTTGACCCGCCCGGCCTTGCCGTCGGCATCCGCGACCTGTGTGAGCGACGCGTACAGCGGATGCTTGTGCACCCCGTTCACGCGCGTCTTCTCCATGAGCGGGAAGGTGACGCCGTAGGTGGTGGAGCAGAACTCCTTGATCTCGTCTGCCGAGCCCGGCTCCTGCCCGAGGAACTGGTTGCACGGGAACCCGACCACCGTGAACCCGCGGTCGGCGTACTCCTTCTGCAGCTGCTCCAACTTCTCGTACTGCGGGGTGAGGCCGCAGCGCGAGGCCACGTTCACCACCATCACCGCCTTGTCGCCGAAGTCGGCGAGGGTCGCGGTCTCGCCGTCGATGGTCGTGAAGGGGATGTCGCGGATGCTCACGCTCCCAGCGTATGCGCGGTGCCCGTGCCTACGCTGGGTGCATGGCGACCGAACTGGCCCACGAACCTGACGCGCACCGCTACACGCTGCGACGCGACGGCGCGATCGTCAGCGTCCTCGAGTACCGCGACCAGGGTGCGAGCGTCGTGTTCCACCACACCGTCACCGTGCCGAACCAGCGCGGGCACGGCTACGCGGCCCAGCTGGTGGAGTTCGCGGTGGACGACGTGGAGCGTTCCGGCCGCACGATCACACCCACCTGCTGGTATGTGGCCGACTGGTTCGACGCGCACCCGGAGCGGGCCGCGATCCGCAGCCGCTGACCTCTCGTCGCGAGACGTTCCGACCACTACCCTGGGGTCACCTCCGCCAGACAGGAGCCCCGTGAACGACCCCGACGACGCGCCCGTCCTGCGCCAGTTCCTGCTCGGGATCGGCGGCGCCATGATCGCGTCCCAGGAGTCCGTCGACTCCGTCGAGGAGACCCTGCAGCGGGTGGCGGATGCCTACGGCATCGACGAGACCGAGTTCGTGGTGCTGCCGACGGTCGTGCTGGTGCAGGTGAACGGCACCATCCAGGGCCGCGGGACGGTGCACGACGGCGAGGCGGTGTCGTTCCGTTTCGACCAGATCGCGGCCCTGTACAAGCTCATCAAGGTCGCCCAGACGGGCAAGCTCGACCCGGCCGAAGGCATCCGTCGGCTCAACGAGATCGGCGCGATGAAGCCCCGGTTCGGTTGGGTGGTGCGGACCCTCGGCCACGCGATCCTCACCGCGGGCCTCGCGCTGCTGATGCTGCCCACCTGGGAGGGACTGGCGCTCAGTTTCGGGATCGGCCTGTTCATCGGCCTGCTGAAGCTGGTGCGGTCCCCCGCCCTGCAGCTGATCTTCCCCGTGGTGGCGTCGTTCACCTGTGCGCTTCTGGTGTTCACGCTGGCCGACTACTTCGGCATCGGCAACCCAATCGTGGTGCTGGTGGCGCCGCTGGTCACGTTCCTTCCGGGCGGGATGCTCACGACCGCCACCCGCGAGCTGGCCACCGGTCAGGCCCTCGCGGGGTCGTCCCGGCTCGTCATGGGGCTGGTGTCGCTCGCGCTGCTGACGTTCGGGATCGTGGCGGCCGGGTCGATCGTCGGCGTCTCGAACTTCGCGTACGAGCAGGTGCCGACCGCCCACCTGCTCCCCTGGTGGACGCCGTTCCTCGGCATCCTGCTGCTCGCGATCGGCAACTACCTGCACTTCTCGGCCCCCTCGAACACGTTCGGGTGGGTGGTGCTCGCGCTCGTGGTGGCTTTCCTCGGCCAGACGGCAGGTGCCCTGGTGCTGGGGCCGTCGCTCAGCGGGTTCGCGGGCGCACTGGTGGTGTCGCCGCTGGTGCTGTGGATCGAGTCGCTGCGCCGCGGCGCGCCCGCGCAGTTGACGTTCCTGCCTGCGTTCTGGCTGCTCGTGCCGGGCGCCGCGAGCCTCATCGGTCTCGTCTCGACGGTGGGCGGCAACCTGGCCGCCGACAGCTTCTGGACCGCGATCGGCGGCATCTTCGGCATCGCGCTGGGTGTGCTGATCGGCATCGCGCTGTACCGTGCGATCGACTTGGGCGCGCGCGGCATCGAGAACTTCACCGTCGAACTACCGGCAGCCCTCGCGGAACCGAAGAAGGCGGGCCTCTGGCACCGACTCATCCCCGGCACCCGCGGCTCGTTGTGGAACCCCCGCGAGCGTGGGACCGCGCGCCGCTCAGACGAGGATCAGCCGGAAGATCCGCAGAACACGCCCTGAGCTGCGCTCGTAGCCGCGGTACCCCGGCCACTGTTGCTCGAGGGTGCGCCACACCTCGTCGCGTTCGTCGTCGCCGATCGGCTCGGCCCGCACCCGCAGGCGTTCCCCACGGAAGTCGATCTCGGCATCCGGGTGCGCGAGCAGGTTCGCGGTCCAGGCGGGGTGCTCCGGTCGCGCGAAGTTCGACCCGGTGATGAGGATGGTGCCGTCGTCGACGGGGCAGCACATGAGGACGGTCTCGCGCGGCTCCCCCGTCTTCGCACCGACGGTGTGCAGCACGAGCGACGGCACGATCGCACCGCTCAAGGGTCCGCGTCTGCCGCGGGTGACCCAGGAGGTGAACCGCTCGAGCGGCGGCATCATGCGCGGGCCGAAGGTGCGGAAGAACGGCGTGCGCGTGAATCGGGCCACGACGGCCCGGAACGGGCGGATCGCTGCGGCCACCTCGCGGGTCAGAAGACGAAGATGGTGCCGAACACGAGCGCGATGATCACCAGGACGACGAGGATGCCGCCGACGATCGCCAGCCCGCGCTTGCTGAGGTTGTTGACCGCCCAGCCCACCAGGAACGGCAACGCGAAGAGGATCGCGGCCACCAGCCACCAGAAGAAGACGTAGCCACCCTGGCTGGCATCCGCGAGTCGCCCGCTGAACAGCCGCTGCGTGTACGGGTTCGTGGCGAAGCCGACCGCTGAGATGAGCGGGATCAGCACACCCACCCCGACAAGCAGTCCGACGAAGAATCCGGTGAGCTTCGAGCCGCCGCGGATGTCGAGGGTCTCGTCGTGCTGCTTCTGCGCCATGGGCGTCCTCCCTGGGTGTCGTCGCAACCCTAGCGGGAGGACACGCCCCGGCGGCAGAGGTTTCGGAGGGCTTACTCGGCGACGGCGGCCGGGATCTCGAACTGCGGTCCGGTCTCCAGATGCTCGGCCGTCAGCTGGATGCCGCCGGTGGTGTTCGCGGAGCGGAGGATCTGCTCCACCCATTCGCGGTGGAGTACCGGCGACTCGGCTTCCGCGAACTCGAAGCGGAGTGGGATCGACTCGTGCATCCAGATGGTGGTGCGTCCGACCGGCTGGTCGTCGGCGTGCGTCCAGGAGAGCGTGAAACTCTCGCCGCGTCGGAGCTTCGTCACGATGGCGATCTTCACGTGGGCGAGGGTGCGGTCGTCCATGTCGATGGCCTGATCCGCGTAGAAGAGAGTTCCCATACCTGGCCCGTCTGCGGGCAGACCCCGCACCATGCATACGACTGCATGCGCCCTCATCCTCGCCGCGGGGCACGTGTCTCTGACGCGATTGGCACGGAATGCACCCCGGCTGCACGATCTGCGTGACGGAGTCAAGCCCCCGGCGGGGCCCGAAATCGTCCGGCACGATGGGGTGATGGGCGAACCTCTGCGCATGCATTCGCGCGACCTCGCCACCGTGGAACAGGTGTGGCAGGACTTCGTGCCGACGGCGCGTCTGCTGGGGGCGGACCCGTCGAGTTTCCGGTTCGACTGGACGTCGGTGCAGTCACCCGGTTTCGCATCGATCGAGTACGAGTTGACGGCCCGGGTGCGCTCGGCGGTGGCGCCGGCCGACCAGTTGTTCGTGTGCCAGGTGACGGCCGCAGAACTGAGTCTGGGGACGCGGCGTGAGGCGTTCGATCCGACCGCACCGTGGTTGGCCCCACAGGACGTGACGATGGCCCAATGGGATGGGCACGCCCGGGTGCGAGCTTTCGTGTTCGATCTGCGGGAGGCGGAGGCGGCGGCGCGCGTCATGACCGGCGACGATCGGCTGCGGCTGCGGGTGACCGATGCGCAGCCTCTCGACGGGGCGGCCGGCCGCGGGTGGACGGCCGCCTTCGACCACACCCACGCACTGCTGATCGACGATGCGGTGCGGGAGAACCGGCTGCTGGAGGCGGAGCTGCGGCGTCACGCGTTGCGGGTCACCTTGGCGAGCTTCTCGACGACGATGCTGGATGCGATCACCGATCCGGCGCAGCGTCGCGCCGGCCCGACCGTGGTGCGCCTCGCGAAGGCGTTCATGGATGAGCACGCGCAGGACGCCATCACGGTGGAGGATGTCGCGCGCGCAGCGCACATCTCGACGCGGGGGCTCCAGTACGCGTTCATGCGTGCCACGGGTGAAACGCCGATGCGGTACCTGCGGCGGGCGCGCCTGTCGGGGGCCCACGGGGACCTCCTGCGGGGCGAGGACCCGGTGGCGACGGTGGCGCGGCGCTGGGGGTTCGCGAACCCGTCGCGCTTCGCGGAGCACTACCGCGCCGAGTTCGGCCGGCTCCCCCGCGAGGCTGTGCGCATCCGTCGCGAGCTCGCCGAATAGCCCGAAAACGCACAATCTCCTTCGCTCGGCGGGCCGCGGGGCCGCGGGAGCGTGCAACGGTCGGGCGGGCTGCGAAGATGGCGCGACTCGGAGCGACGGTGAGGGGAGCCGCGGTGAGATCGACAGCGCGTGGCCCGCTGACGGCGTTCGAGTTCCGTGGCGCCGCCGGGCTCGAAGCGCTGTCGGTGACGTGTCGGTTCGATGCACCCCAACCGGACGTTTTCCGCGCGCGGCTGCGCAGCATCCTGCTCGGATCGGTTCGTGTCGATGAGCTGGTCGCGTCGGAGCACAGCTGTGAACGGTCGCGGGAGAACATCGTCGAGGAGCCGCTCGACACGGTGACGATCGGGGCGGTCGTCTCGGGCGCTGTACGTGAGGGTGGTGTCGGCGGTGTGATGGTGCGCCCCGGCGACCTGGTGGTTCAGCTGAACACCCGCCCGCACCGCTACACCGCGCTTGAGGAGACCCGGCTGGTGGCCGCCGAGATCCCCCTCGCGATGCTCGGGGTGTCGCCCCGGCGTCTCGCGACCGTCGGGGGGCAGGTGGATGGCACATCGCCGCTCGCGTCGACGTTCGCGGCGCTGCTGCGTGGGGTCGTGGACGCCCACACGAGCTCGCCGCTGGCGACGGAGTCGCTGGAGCGGGCCACCGTCGACCTGGCGCGCACCCTGCTGGCGGAACAGTTCTCGCGCGACGCCGCGAGCCCGCGCGATGAGGCGATGCAGCGCGCGCAGCAGTATCTGGAGCTTCGTTACGCGAACCCGAGCCTGGATGCGGCCCGCGCCGCGTCGGATCTCGGGATGAGTCTTCGGCAGCTGCATCGGCTGTTCGAGGAGCAGCCGACCACGTTCGGACGCTACCTGCGGGGGCTGCGGTTGCAGCATCTCGCCGACGCCCTGACCACCACCGACCTCCCCTTCCGTGAGCTGGTGCAGGCCGCCGGTTTCGGGTCGGTTGACGCCGCCGAGCGCGCGTTCCGTCAGGAGTTCGGGCGCTCCTCCGCCGACTACCGGCGGACGTTCCGCGAGTCGGTCACTCCTTCTGGCATCCGGGGCCCCGCCGACACGGTAAGGTAGGTAGCCGTGCCGGATGACGGCACGAGCCACGGGCTGTGGCGCAGCTTGGTAGCGCACTTGACTGGGGGTCAAGGGGTCGCAGGTTCAAATCCTGTCAGCCCGACGTAACGCGAAAGGGCCGTCCGCAAGGGCGGCCCTTTCGCATGGCAGGTGCTCCCTGACCCCGCACACGGATCGGGCGGGAGCCGCCGTGCCGCGACTCCCGCCCGTTCCGTGCGATGCCGCTACTCGTAGGCGCCGTCGACGTCCTCGTCGAGCTTCTCCTCGTCGACCGACAGCTCCTTGCGGGTCACCTTGCTGGCACCCGACAGCAGCTGTTCTACCTCGTCGGCATCCTCCGGATCGACGACGACCACGATGCCGGCGCTGCCCGCATCGAGCGTCTCGCTGATCTCCTCCAGGTCGTGCGTGGGGGTCTTGCGCTTGATGTGGCTGGCGATCGCGCCGATGCCGGCACCCGATCCGCCCGCCACCACGAGTGCGCCGCCGAGCGCGACCGCCGGGAAGAGCGCCACGGCGAGACCGCTCGCGAGGCCGACGGCCAGACCTGTGCGGGTTCCGTGGATCTTGCCCCCGTCGTCACGCTTGACGATGGAGATCTTCCCCTCGAGGCTGCGGTTGATCACCGCGGCGTCGAAACCCTGGTGCTTGTGTTCCTTGTCGCCCTTGAAGTGACCGGCGACCTGGTCGAAGTCGGCCACCGCGTCGGCTTCGCTCGGGTACTGCGCGGCCACCGCGACATAGCTCTTGTCGGCCATGGAGAACCTCCGTCATCGTGTGCGGTGTCATCGTCGACCGGCAGCCGTCGACCCCCCGCTCAGCGGCAGTGTAGGAGCGGGTCCGCGGTGGGGGCACCATGCGAATCGGGTGAGGTTGCGGCTGCGGCTACGCTCGCGTCATGCATCCGCTCGACGCCGTCGACCCGCTCGCCGAATACCGCGACCTGTTCGTTCCGAGCGACGGGCTGGTCGCCTACCTGGACGGCAACTCGCTGGGTCGCCCGCTGATCGCATCCGCGGATCGGCTGGCGCGTTTCACCCGTGAGGAGTGGGGCGGGGCGCTGATCCGCGGCTGGAACGACGGCTGGTTGGACCTGCCGCTGACACTCGGGGATGCGCTGGGTGCGCACGTGCTGGGGGCCGCTGCCGGTCAGGTGGCGGTCGCGGATTGATCTACAAGCTGGTGCGCGCGGCGGTGACGGCACGACCCGGACGCGACGAGATCGTGGTCGACCGCGGCAACTTCCCCAGCGACCGTTACATCGTCGAGGGCATTGCGGCCGACCGGGGCCTCACGATCCGCTGGATCGACCCTGCGCCGGATGCGGGGGTCACCCCGGAGCAGGTGGCGGCGGCCGTCTCCGAGCGGACGTCGCTCGGGCTGTTCAGCTCGGTCGCCTATCGCTCCGGTTTCGTGGCGGATGTGCAGGCGATCACGGCTCAGCTGCACGATGCGGGCGCGCTGGCGATGTGGGACCTCTGCCACTCGGCGGGCGTGGTACCGACGCCGCTCGACGCGTGGGGCATCGACCTCGCCGTCGGCTGCGGCTACAAGTACCTGAACGGCGGCCCCGGCGCGCCGGCCTTCTTCTATGTGCGGCGCGAGCTGCAGGCGTCGCTGAAGCAACCCATCCAGGGCTGGATCGGGTCGCGAGCGCCGTTCGAGATGGGGCAGGGCTACGAGCCGGCGGACGGCATCCGCGGGTTCCTGAGCGGCACTCCCCCGATCCTGGCGATGCAGCCGCTGCTCGACATGGTCGGGCTGATCGCCCACGTGGGGCTGGATGCGATCCGCGCCAAGTCGGTGGCGCTCACCGAGTACGCGATCGAACTCGTCGACGAGCACCTTCCCGAGGCGGTCATCGCATCGCCCCGGGATGCGGCGCGGCGCGGCGGACACGTCACCATCGACCACCCGCGGTTCGCGGAGCTTCTGCCGCACCTGTGGGCATCCGGGGTGATCCCCGACTTCCGGCGCCCCGACGGGCTGCGGTTGGGGTGCTCGCCGCTGTCGACCTCGTTCGCGGAGGTGCAGGCGGGCGTGCTCGCCATCCGCGAGGCGCTGACGTAACGCCACCGACGCACGGCGCGCGTAGCCTTGACGGGTGACCGACGCCGTGACCCTCCTCGACACCCACACCCGCGTGATCCCCGACTTCCCGGAGCCCGGCATCCTGTTCCGCGACCTGACGCCGGTGTTCGCGGATGCCGACGCGTTCGCGGCCGTCATCGACGCCCTCATCGCGCCGTTCGAGGGCCAGTACGACATCGTCGCCGGGGTGGAGGCACGCGGTTTCGCGCTCGCCGCGGGGGTCGCTGCGCGCACCGGCCACGGCCTGCTGCTCGTGCGCAAGGCGGGCAAGCTGCCGGGTGAGACGATCCGGCAGAGCTACTCGTTGGAGTACGGCGAGGCGACGCTCGAGGTGCACACGGACCAACTTGCGGCGGGGTCCCGAGTGCTGCTGGTGGACGACGTGCTCGCCACAGGCGGCACGCTCGCCGCGTCTCAGACGCTCATCGAGAACGCCGGATGGGTGCTCGCGGGCACAGCGGTGGTGCTGGAGCTCGACGGCCTCGGCGGGCGGGAGCGTCTGACGGGCCGAGGGGTCGTCGCGCTGCAGACCGTCTGACTGCGTGAACGCACCGTTCGGCTCGATTATGGGGCCGGATGTCAGTGGTGGGTGATGTGCTGAAGGCATGAGCACGAGGCCCGATCCGATCGCCGCAGCGGATGCCGCACTCGATCGGGTGGTCGCCGTTCAGGCGCAGATCGACGCCCTGTCGGCGGAGCGGGCCGAGGCGCTGCTCGCCTTCGACGAGGCGTTCGCGGCCGCGTATCCCCCGGCGGCCGACGCGTTCCGGGAGCGTGCCGCACGGGCCGAGCTGGCGTGCGCGCTGCGTCTGCCCGAACGGGCCGCCGAGACCCTGGCGGGTGAGGCGCGGGTGCTCGCCCGGCACCTGCCTGCGACCCTGGCTGCCCTCGCGGCCGGAAGGTTCTCGTATCGACACGCACAGGCGCTCCTCGACGAGACCGCCGACCTCGCCGACGACGACCGCGCCGCGGTCGAGCGCGTGGCGTTGGGCACGGCCGGCACCACGACCGCGGCGAGATTCCGCCGTCACGTTCGCCGACTCCGGGAGCGCCGCGACCCGTCGACGATGGTGGAGCGCACCCGGTCGGCGTTCACGAAACGTGAGCTCACGCTCGAACCGACCCGCGACGGGATGGCGTACCTCACGCTCTACACGGGAGCGGTCGACGCGTCGGCGATCTTCGAGCGCGCCACCGCGGCGGCGGGTCGCGCGCTGGCCGGCGGCGACTCCCGAACGCTCACGCAACTCCGCGCCGACCTGGTCGTCGACGCCCTCCTCGATCGCGATTCCGCTCTCGGGTTGAGCCGCTCGCATGTGGAGGCGATGGGAGCGTCCGCCCCCGAGCTGCTCGCCACACAGGAGGCCGACCTCGGCCCGTTCGCGGGCATCGTCCCCACGGTCGTCGTCACCGTGCCCGTGCACACGCTGCTCGGCGGCGACGAGCCGGGTTCGCTCGAGGGCGTCGGGCCGATCGATGCGGCCACCGCCCGCCGGCTCACCGCACAAGCCCCCGGGCTCTACCGGTTGCTCACCGATCCCGAGACCGGCAGTCCCCTGTCGCTTTCGCGCAGCACCTACCGGGTGCCCGAGGGACTGCGGCGCTGGCTTCGCATACGCGACGGGTCGTGTCGCTTCCCCATGTGCGGCATCGGCACCCGCCACTGCGACCTCGACCACACCCGAGATTGGGCGCAAGACGGCAGCACCGACCACGACAACCTCGCGCACCTCTCCCGCGGCCACCACACGCTCAAACATCACGGTGGATGGCGCGTGCGGCAGACGCGAGGTGGCCGGCTCACGTGGACCAGCTACCTCGGCCGCGAGTACGAAACTCTCGCCGACGCCGCGTAGCGCCCGCTACCCCGACACCGTGTCGCGGATCATCGCCGCATGCTGAATGAGCAGCCCGTCCACCTCGATCGCCTCGTCGGTGTCGACGGCGACGATCTCCCATCCGGCCTCACGCAGGCGCTGCTCGGGAGCGGCGAACGTACCGCCCCACACGAACACCCCGGGGAACGCCTCCGCCGCGAGCACCGCGCTGTCACCGTAGGTGAGGCGGTGCGTGATGCCCAGCAGCCGCCGGCCGGGCGCATGCGGTGAAGGTTCGACATCCGCATCCGGCGCCTCGACGACCTCGGCCTGCGCGGCCTGGGCGACCGGCGCCAACGGCACAAACGCGGGCGGGTCGGTGGGAGCCGGAAGAGTCGCGAGCACCTCCGGAGCCACCGGCGTGCGCACCGCGCGTGTTGTGGCGGCTCGGGCCGCAGCAGCACGCTCCGCAGCCCGTCGGGCGCCCTCGAGCGCCGCCACCGCCTCAGCCTCGGCAAGCGCTGCGGCCGCCTCGGCGGCTGCCAGCGATGCACGTTCGGCCGCCTCCGCCGCACGCGCCTTCGCCGCCGCCAGCGAGTCGGGTGCCGCATCCGGGCCCGCCGTCACCTGCACGGGGCCACTCGTCAGCGCGAGCACCCCGGGAGCCACACCGACCCGCTGTCCGGTCACGAATGTCTTGGCGAGCATGCCGCGGCGGCGGGTCCCCGCGAACACGTCGGGCCCCTGCATCCGCAACTCGAAGTTGTGGTGTGTGTTGCCACGCGACGACCCCGCCGAGAGGAACTCGAAGCGGATCGTCTCCCCCTCGACGTCCACACGGGCCGGCCGGGACGCGGCGTCGGGGTCGGCGTCCCTCACAGTGACCTTGCCGTCGTGCGACGCGAAGACGATGCGGCCCGCGGGAGTCTCCTTGCCCTTCTCCACGAGGGTGACGTCCCACTCCCCGATGATGTCGCCGATCATGCGGTTTCCCTTCCCTGCGGGTGACGAGGATGAGAGCGACGCTGATCTGCTGCGACCAGCCAAGCGGCGCAATGTCTCGTACGCGTTACGGCGATGTCACCACCCGTTTACCCGCGCCCCCAGTTCGTGGGGCGGGCGCCTACCGCAGCGTCGCCGACATGCCCATCCGGTCCAGCACGACGTTCTCGATCAGCTGCACCGCGTTGTAGAGCAGCAGGGTGACGAACGTGATCACGGCGACCGACGCCCAGAGTTCATCGAACCGCGCGGACGCACTGAACTTCTGGATCATCCCGCCGATGCCGGTGCCCGTCGACAGCCATTCCGCGAGCAGCGCCCCGGTGACGGCCCCCGGCACCGACACCCGTGCCGCGACGAACAGCGACGGAAGCGCGCCCGGGATGCTCACCTTGCGCAGCTGCGTGAGCCGGCTGCCCCCGTAGACCGACACGAGGTCGAGGCTCTCCTTCGTGGCACGACTCAGACCGAACATCACGGAGGCGAGGGCCGGGAAGAGCACCACGATGCTGCCGATGGCCGCCACGGACGCGGTGGTCCCGCGTCCCGTGAGCAGGATGATCACCGGCGCGATCGACACGAGCGGCACGGTGCGCAGTACGAGGGCCAACGGCATGACGCCCGCCTCTACGACACGCGACAGGGAGAACGCGACGGCGAGCAGCACGGCCGCGACCATGCCGACCACCCAGCCGAGCGCGGCGTCCTGCAACGTCGTCGCGAGGAGCGGGGCGAGGGCGGCGCGGTGCGCGGCGGCCGACTTCTCGGGCGCGACTCCCGCGGCATCGACGAACAGGAAGTCCCACACATCGAGCGGCCCCTTGGCGACGAACGGCGAGATGCCGGTGAGGCTGACCACCGCCTGCCAGAGCAGCAGCACGATCGCGAAGGTGAGCGCGGCATTGACGAGGGCGCGACCGATGGCCCCCACGAGCGCGAGACCGCGGTCGCGACGCACCTGACGGCGGATCGTGGCCTCCTCGTCGGCTCCCGGCTCGGTGACCTCGGTGAACGTGGTGAGCGTCACGATGCGCTCCGCCCCGACACCCACGGCGTCACGGAGCGTGCGATCAGCCCGACGAGGGCGTACCCGGCGAGCGCCACCAGCGCACACAGCAGGAACACAACCCACACGCGGGTGGAGTCGAGGTTGCCCTGCAGACGGATGAGGGTGATGCCGACGCTCCGGTCGGTGGCGCCCATGTACTCCCCGAGCACCGCACCGAGGAATGCGCTCGGCACGGCGATCTGGAGAGCGTTGAGGATCGCGGGTGCTGCGGCGATGAGCCGCACCTTCGTGAGCTGGGTCCAGCGTCCCCCGCCGAAGACCCGCACCAGGTCGAGGCTCGCGCGGTCGGCCGCGCGGAACCCGGCGAGCGCGCCCACCACGGTCGTGAAGAACACCGCGAGCGCCGCCAGGAAGATCGCCGTCGCCGACGGGTCTCCGGGCTGCTTCGCACCCCCGAGGACGACGATCGAGATCCCCCCGACCGCCACGACCGGCAGGCAGTACGAGACCACGGCGACCTGCGTGACGACCGTTTCGAGCCGCGGTAGCAACAGAACGGTGGACGCCAGCAGCAGGGCGATCGCGTTCCCCCACGCGAATCCGATGAGCGCCTCGGTGACGGTCACCTGGAACACCGCCCAGTACGGTCCCGGCCCGTCGGCCACCAGCTGCTGGAACACGGCGAGCGGCGACGGCACCGGGGTGAAGTCAGTGCCCGGGGGCGGCGTGAAGACGGTGGCGGACAGCACCCACCAGCTCGCGACGATCACGACGGCGCCGATGAGCGCGGCGAGCCACCCCGGCATCCCGCGGCGTCGGCTCATCTCACGACTCCGCCTCGGCGTGGCCGTCGGCCCCGAACAGCAGCTCGGATGCGCGGTCGACGAGTGCGTGGAATTCGGGGCTGCGCATCATGTCGGGGGTGCGCGGCCGGGGCAGATCGACCTCGATGATCTCCTTCACGCGGCCCGGCCTCGGCGACATCACGGCGACCCGGTCGGAGAGGAAGATCGCCTCGGCGATGCCGTGGGTGACGAGCAGGGTGGTCGCCGGCTTCTCGGTCCAGATGCGTAGCAGTTCGAGGTTGAGGTTTTGCCGCGTCATGTCGTCGAGCGCGCCGAACGGCTCGTCCAGCAGCAGCACGGAGGGCTTCAGGGCGAGGGCGCGCGCGATCGACACCCGCTGCCGCATGCCGCCCGAGAGCTGCGCCGGCTTCGCCTTCTCGAATCCCGTCAGGCCGACGAGCGAGATGAGTTCGTCGATGTACGCCTCGTCGGGTTTCACGCCCGCCACCTCGAACGGGAGGCGGATGTTGCCCCGTACGCTCCGCCAGGCGAGGAGCGCGTGATCCTGGAACGCGATGCCCAATTGGCTGGCACGGCGCAGGTCGCGGGGTGTCTTCCCGTCGACGCGCACCTCGCCGGTCGTCGGCTCCTCCAGGTCGGCGAGGATGCGCAGGATGGTCGACTTGCCGCAGCCCGAAGGCCCGAGCAGCGCCAGGAACGACCCCTGCTCGGTGTGCAGTTCGGTGTCTTGCAGCGCCTGCACACGGCGGCCGCGCCCGGCGTCGAAGGTCTTGCTCAGTCCGCTGATCTGGATGCCGGTGCCCGCGGTGGTCGGGGCACCGGCATCCGGTGTTGCTGCGATCGACATTTAGGGCAGGTACGCCTTCAGCTCGGGGTTCTCGGCGTAGATCTTGTCGATGATCGTCGTGTCGAACAGATCCTCGACGCTGACGGTCCAACCGGCGGCTGCCAGCGACGCGACCGTCTGCTCCTTCAGCTCGTCGGAGATGGTGAACAGGCCGTTCGCCTCGGTCTCCTCCGTCGAGATGAGCAGCTTCTCGGCTTCGAGTCCCTTGCCGGTCTTCACCGGGTCGAGCGCCCCGAAAACCGACTCGAGGCCTTCGCTGTTGTCGGCCGCGGCCTGGTTGTAGTAGGTCTCGATGAGCGCGACCGAGTCCTCGGTGGAGTTCTGGAAGACCTCCGTCCAGCCCTTGATCTCGGCGATGAGGAACGCCTTCAGCAATTCCTTGTTCTCGGCGAGGTACTGGTCGGTCACCGAGAACGTCTCGGCCACATACGGCACACCGTTGTCGGCGTAGGGCAGGTTGGCGATCTCGTAGCCCGCGAGTTCGACGGTGAGCGCCTCGTTGGTGAGGTACGCCATGAAGCCGTCGACGTCACCGTTCATGAGCGGCGTCGGGTCGAAGTCGACCGGCACGACCTCCACCTGATCGGGCGAGATGCCGTTGGCGTTCAGGATCGCGGCGAAGACGCTCGCGTTCGAGTCCTGCACGCCGATCTTCTTGCCGATGAGGTCCTCCGGCGTCTGAATGTCGGCGCCGTCGGCGAGCGAAAGGATCGTGAACGGGTTCTTCTGGAAGGTGGCGCCGATGATCTTCAACGGTGCCTCCTGCTCGGAGATCGCGGCGCCGATCGACGCCGCATCCGACAGCGCCACCTGCACGGTGCCGGAGAGCAGCTTCGCCACACCCGTGTCGGGGCCGGAGATGCCGATCACGTCGGAGAATCCGGCGTCCTCGTAGTAGCCGTTCTCGTAGGCGTAGAACTCCCCCGCGAACTCCTCGTTCTTGATCCAGCTGTACTGCACACTGATCTCACCGAACGAGGCCTCCCCGTCGCTCGCGGCGGGTGCGGTGGAGTCGCCCGGGGCGCAGGCGGCGAGGACGAGGGCGGCCGCGGCGGAGGCTGCGACGGCCGCGGTGACGCGACGGATGGTGCTGCGGGCGGACGGTGCCATGCGGAGGTGGTTCCCTTCGTGGGTGGTGCGGGGAATGTGATGCTGCGACGGTAGCCACGCCACATTTCGCCCTCCGTGCCGCGGCGTTTCACGGACGTTACGCATGCGCGCGAGATCGGTCAGGAATGAGGAACACGGATGTCCGCATCCCCCGGTAGCGTCGGGGCATGACCACCGCGCACGCCGCCGACAGCCATGACCTCATCCGCGTCCAGGGGGCCCGGGAGAACAACCTCAAAGACATCAGCGTCGACATCCCGAAGCGCCGCCTCACCGTATTCACCGGGGTCTCCGGATCCGGAAAGAGCTCTCTCGTGTTCGGCACCATCGCCGCGGAGTCGCAGCGCATGATCAACGAGACCTACAGCGCCTTCATACAGGGCTTCATGCCGTCGCTCGCGCGTCCCGAGGTCGACTCGATGTCGGGCCTCACGACGGCGATCATCGTCGACCAGGAGCGCATGGGGGCCAACTCGCGCTCCACCGTGGGAACCGCCACCGACGCGAACGCCATGCTGCGCATCCTGTTCAGTCGACTCGGCGAGCCGCACATCGGCTCCCCCCAGGCGTTCTCGTTCAACATCCCGAGCGTGCAGGGCAGCGGCGCGATGACCATCGAGAAGGGCTCCGAGTCGGTCGAGATCTCGCGCACCTTCAGCCAGCTGGGCGGCATGTGCCCCCGCTGCGAGGGCATGGGCAGTGTCAACGACATCGACCTCACCCAGATCTACGACGCCTCCAAGTCGCTGCTCGAGGGCGCGATCACCGTCCCCGGCTACACGGCCGACGGTTGGGCGGTGAAGCTGTACGCCGAGTCCGGCTTCTTCGACCCGGCGAAGAAGCTCGCCGACTACACGGAGCAGGAACTCCACGACCTGCTCTACAAGGAGCCGGTGAAGGTGAAGGTCAGCGGCATCAACATCAGTTACGAGGGCCTCGTCTCGAAGCTGCAGAAGTCGATGCTCTCCAAAGACCTGGATGCGATGCAGCCGCACATCCGCGCCTTCGTCGAACGGGCGGTCACCTTCACGGCGTGTCCCGAATGCGGCGGCACCCGCCTCAACGAGGGCGCCCGCGCCTCCCGCATCGCCGGCGTCAACATCGCCGACGCGTGCGCCATGCAGATCAGCGACCTCGCCGACTGGATCCGCGGCATCGACGAGCCGTCCGTCGCGCCACTGCTGGCGGGGCTGCGGGAACTCTTCGACTCCTTCGTCGACATCGGCCTCGGGTACCTGTCGCTCGACCGCCCCTCCGGCACCCTGTCGGGCGGCGAAGCCCAGCGCACCAAGATGATCCGGCACCTCGGTTCGTCACTCACCGACGTCACCTACGTGTTCGACGAACCCACCATCGGCCTGCACCCGCACGACATCCAGCGCATGAACACGCTGCTGCAGCAGCTGCGCGACAAGGGCAACACGGTGCTCGTCGTGGAGCACAAGCCGGAGGCGATCGCCATCGCCGACCACGTCGTCGACCTGGGGCCGGGTGCCGGCTCCGCGGGAGGCACCATCTGCTTCGAGGGCACCGTCGACGACCTGCGCCACAGCGGAACCCTCACCGGGCGGCACCTCGACGACCGGGCACGCCTCAAGGAGGAGGTGCGGGCGTCCGGCGACGTGCTCGAGGTGCGCGGAGCGCGCACGCACAACCTGCAGGATGTCGACGTCGACCTGCCGCTCGGCGTGCTCACCGTCGTCACCGGTGTCGCCGGATCGGGCAAGAGCTCCCTCATTCACGGCTCGGTCTCGGGGCGCAACGGCGTCGTCTCCATCGACCAGGCCGCCATCCGCGGTTCACGGCGCAGCAACCCGGCCACCTACACGGGCCTGCTCGAACCGATCCGCAAGGCGTTCGCGAAAGAGAACGGCGTGAAGCCCGCCCTGTTCTCGGCGAACTCGGCCGGGGCCTGCCCGAACTGCAACGGCGCGGGCGTGATCTACACCGACCTGGGACCGATGTCGACCGTCTCCAGCCCCTGCGAGGTGTGCGAGGGCAAGCGCTTCGACGCCTCGGTGCTCGAGTACAAGCTGGGCGGGCGCGACATCAGCGAGGTGCTGGCGATGCCCGTCGAGGAGGCGGAACGGTTCTTCGCGACCGACGCGAAGGTGCCCGCCGCACACGCCATCCTCCACCGTCTCGTCGACGTCGGCCTCGGCTACCTGTCGATCGGGCAGCCGCTCACCACGCTCTCGGGCGGCGAACGTCAGCGGCTCAAGCTCGCCACCGCAATGGCCGAGAAGGGCGAGGTGTATGTGCTCGACGAGCCGACCACCGGCCTCCACCTCGCGGATGTCGAGAAGCTGCTGGGGCTGCTCGACCGGCTCGTCGCATCCGGCAAGTCGGTGATCGTGATCGAGCACCACCAGGCGGTGATGGCGCACGCCGACTGGATCGTCGACATCGGCCCCGGAGCCGGGCACGACGGGGGGCGCGTCGTGTTCGAGGGCACACCCTCCGACCTGGTGGCCGCGAAGTCGACCCTCACCGGCCAGCATCTCGCCCAGTACGTGGGCGCCTGACACTCGCCTCTACGCGCCGCGGGTGCGAGCATGGGGGCATGCCTTCGCTGCACATCACCGGTGACGACGCCTCCGACCGCCTGCTCTCGAACGACCCCCTCGCGCTGCTGGTGGGGATGTTGCTCGACCAGCAGGTGCCCATGGAGACCGCCTTCGCCGGACCGGAGAAGCTCCGTGACCGGCTGGGCGCGTTCGACGCCCGCACGATCGCCGAACTCGACCCGGAGCAGCTGGAGGCCGCGTTCAAGCTCTCCCCCGCGGTGCACCGCTTCCCGGGGTCGATGGCCGGACGCGTGCAGCAGCTGTGTCGGGCGCTCGTCGACGACTGGGGCGGCGACGCGGCAGCCATCTGGACCTCCGGCGACCCCGACGGCGCCGAGATCCTGAAGCGACTCAAGGCGCTGCCCGGGTTCGGCGAGCAGAAGGCGAAGATCTTCGTCGCGCTGCTCGGCAAGCAGTACGGCGTCGACGCCGCCGGCTGGCGTGAGGCCGCCGGAGCCTACGGCGAGGAGGGCAGCTTCCGTTCGGTGGCCGACATCGTCGACCCGGCGTCGCTCGCGAAGGTCCGCGAGAACAAGAAGGCGGCGAAAGCGGCCGCGAAGGCCTGAGCGGGCCGGATGCGGGTCAGACGATCCCGAGGTCGTCGAGCGACGCCTGGATCGTGGCCGCCGATGCGGCGAAACGCTGTTGCTCGTCGTCGTCGAACGGCACGTCGATGACGCTGCGCACCCCCGTGGCGTCGACGACGCTCGGCACCGAGAGCGCCACGCCGCTCACCCCGTGGTAGCCGTCGAGCACGCTCGACACCGGCAGGACCGCGCCCTCGTCGCGCAGCACCGCCTCCACGATCCGCGCACCCGACAGACCGATCGCGTAGTTCGTCGCCCCCTTGCCGGCGATCACCGTGTAGGCGGCGTTCTTCACGTCGTCGGCGATCTGGTCCAGTTCCGCACGCGGGATCGGCCCGTCGCCCGCATCCCAGTGCTCCAGCGGCACCGGCCCGATGCGGGCCTGCGACCACAGCGGGAACTCGGAGTCCCCGTGTTCGCCGATGATCATCGCGTGCGTGCTGGAGGCGGCCACGCCGAGCCGTCTGGCGAGCAGCCACCGCAGCCGGCCCGAGTCGAGCACCGTGCCCGACGCGAACACCCGAGACGCCGGCAGCCCGGAGAAGCGGTGCGCGGCGACGGCGAGCACGTCGCACGGGTTCGACACGATCACGAACACCGCCTTCGGTGCCCGCTCGACCAGCTTCGGCATCAGGTCGCGGATGATGCCCACGTTCGTGCTCGCCAGGTCGAGTCGCGTCTGACCCGGGTTCTGCTTCGCCCCCGCCGTGATGACTACGACGTTCGAGTCGGCCACCACATCCAGGTCGGCTCCACCGGTGATGCGGGAGGTCCCGGTGAACGGGGTGCCGTGCGCCAGATCCAGCACCTCCGCGTCGACGCGCGCCGCATCGATGTCGTAGAGCGCCACCTCGCGGGCGGACTCACGGATCAGCGCGGCGTACGCGAGCGAGGTGCCGACAGCCCCCGCACCGATGACGGACAACTTCGCGTTCTCGATGACGGCCATGATCCGATCATGGCGGAAGCGTCGCGCCACCGACAGGCCGGAGGTCCCGGTGGAACCGGGCTAGCGCTTGCGCTTCTCCCGCACCCGCATGTTGACGATGATCGGGGTGCCCTCGAAGCCGTACACCTCGCGCAGGCGGCGCTGGATGAAGCGGCGGTACTGCGGGTCGAGGAATCCGGTCGTGAACAGCACGAAGGTCGGCGGGCGGGTCGAGACCTGCGTACCGAACAGGATGCGGGGCTGCTTGCCGCCGCGCACCGGGTGCGGGTGCTCCGCCGTGAGCTCGGCGACGAGGGCGTTGAACTTGCCGGTCGGGATACGGGTGTCCCACGACTCGAGAGCCAGCTCGAGGGCGGGCACCAACTTCTCCAGGTGGCGTCCGGTGCGCGCCGAGATGTTGACCCGCGGCGCCCAAGTGACGTGCGCCAGATCCTGTTCGATCTCGCGCTCCAGGTAGC
Organism: Actinomycetes bacterium; assembly: GCA_023386365.1. Taxonomy (GTDB): domain Bacteria; phylum Actinomycetota; class Actinomycetes; order Actinomycetales; family Microbacteriaceae; genus Homoserinibacter. Next base: position 47,099 of record JAEWJX010000095.1, read on the forward strand.
GGCGACGGTCGTCGTCGAGCAGGTCCCACTTGTTGTAGGCGAGCACGAGCGCGCGGCCCGACTCCAGCACGAGGTCGATGATGCGCAGATCCTGCACCGAGATCGGTTCCGTCACGTCGAGCACGACGACGGCCACTTCGGCCTTCTCGAGCGCGGCGCTGGTGCGCAGCGAGGCGTAGAAGTCGGCGCCCTGCTGCAGGTGCACCCGCTTGCGGATGCCGGCCGTGTCGACGAACGTCCAGATCTTGCCGCCCAGCTCGACCTGCTCGTCGACCGGGTCGCGGGTGGTTCCGGCGAGCTCGTTCACGACGACGCGCTCCTCGCCCGCCGCCTTGTTGAGCAGCGAGCTCTTGCCCACGTTGGGCCGACCCAGGATCGCGACGCGACGCGGTCCGCCGATCTCCTGCTTCGCGACCGCCGACACCTTCGGCAGCACACCCATCAGGTGGTCGAGCAGGTCAGCCACCCCGCGGCCGTGCAGCGCCGACACCGGCCACGGCTCGCCGAGTCCGAGAGCCCACAGCTCTGCGGCCTGCGGGTCCTTGATGGCGTCGTCCGACTTGTTGGCGACGAGGACCACCGGCTTCTTCGAGCTGCGCAGCATCCGCACCACGTGCTCGTCGGTCGCCGTCGCGCCCACGTTGATGTCCACCACGAACAGCACGGCGTCGGCGAGGTCGACCGCGACCTCCGCCTGAGCCGCCACGGAGGCGTTGATGCCGGTCGCATCCGGCTCCCACCCGCCCGTGTCGACGAGGGTGAACCGACGGCCCAGCCACTCGGCCTTGTAGGAGACGCGGTCGCGCGTGACGCCGGGCACATCCTCGACGACCGCCTCACGGCGCCCCAGGATGCGGTTCACGAGCGCCGACTTGCCGACGTTCGGTCGGCCGACGATCGCCAGCACCGGCAACGCCGGCAGGTAGGTGATGCCGTCGGGGCCGGCCTCCGACACCTCGAGCAGGTCGAGGTCCTCCTCGTCGAGTTCGTACTCGGAGAGGCCCGCGCGAAGCGATGCGGCCCGCTGCTCGGCGACGTCGTCGTCGAGTTCCGCGAGACGTCCCGCGAGTTCCGGGTCGATCGCCTCGAACTCGTCGTCGGCTGCGTACTCGGAGCGGGAGGGCGCGTCGTACCCGTCCTGGTCGCGCTCGGTCATGTCGTGTCCTGTCAGTGAGGGGAGATGGTGTCGTGCACCAGGTCGACGACCGCCTGCACGGTCCCGTCGAAGTCGAGGTGCGTCGAATCGATCGTCGTGACGCCCGGCGCCGCCGTCAGGAAGTCGACCACCTGGGCGTCTCGGCGGTCACGCTCACGCAACTGGTCCGCCGTGGAGGCGGCCCCGGGCGTCGTCGCGAGTTCGGCCGAACGTCTCGCAATTCTAACCTCTTCGTCGGCCGTGAGGAGGATGCGCACCTCGGCGTCGGGTGCCACCACGGTGGTGATGTCGCGGCCCTCCACGACGATGCCGTCGGCATCCGACTCGGCGATGATGCGGCGGAACGCCTCGTTGAGCGCCACCCGGACCGCGGGAACCCGTGCGATGTCGCTCACCACGGCACTCACCCGGGGTTCGCGGATGGCTGCCGTCACGTCGGTTTCGCCGACGCGCACCGTGGTGCCGGCGTCGGTCACCTCGGTGGCGTACGGGAAGTCGTCGAGGAGCGCGACCACGGCATCCGCGTCGTCAGTCGGGATGCCGCGCTCCAACGCCAGCCAGGCGAGGGCGCGGTACGCGGCCCCCGTGTCGAGGAACGCGTACCCGAGGGCACGCGAGGCCGCCTTGCTCACGCTCGACTTACCGGAGCCCGCCGGCCCGTCGACAGCGACCACGACCGCGTTCACCGCTCCGCCTCCATGAGGGTCCAGCCGCGCTGTTCGAGAGCGGATGCGAGACGGTGCGCCGCCTCCGGCAGCACCGAGACCTCCGCGAAGCCGACGCGCGTCTCGGGCGAGTGCTCGAGGCGAAGGTCCTCCATGTTGACACCCTCCTCGCCGATCTCCGTCAGCAGCCGGGCGAGCTCGCCGGGGCGGTCATCGACCTTCACGACGAGCGCCGTGTAGCGCTTGTCCTGGCCGTGCTTGCCGGGGATGCGGCTCACGCCGTCGTTGCCCGCCGCCAGCGCGTCGGCGATCGCGCGGCGGGAGGCGGGCGCCTCCGGGTCGTCGAGCGCCGCGATGACGACGTCGAGGTCGTCGCGTAGCGGACGCAGCACCGCGGCGACCTCGGATGCGTTCGCGCCCAGGATCTGCACCCACAGCGCCGGGTTGCTGCCCGCGATGCGCGTCGTGTCGCGCACCCCCTGCCCCGCCAACCCGAGCGCGGCGCCCGAACCGTCGCGGAGGCGGGAGGCGAGCAGACTGGCCACCAACTGGGGTGCGTGCGAGACGAGCGCGACGCTGCGGTCGTGGTCGGCCGCATCCATCTCGATCGGCACGGCACCGAGGTCGAGGATCATGTCCTCAATCGCCGCCGCGCGGCGGTAGGTGATCTCGTCGTGTCCGGCGAGGATCCACGGCCGCCCGATGAAGAGGTCGGCACGCGCCGACACCGCTCCCCCGCGTTCGCGTCCCGCCATCGGATGCGTCCCCAGGTAGCGCGACAGGTCCGCTCCTCGGCGGCGGAGCTCATCGAGCGGTGCGACCTTCACGCTTGCGACGTCGGTGACCAATGCATCCGGGAAGCGTTCCAGCTCGGCCGCCACGACATCCGCGACCACATCCGGCGGCACCGCCACCACGATCAGTCCAGGTGCGTCACCCTCGGCGGGTGCGCGACCGGCCCCGTAGGCGATCGCCAGTCCGCGCGTGGACGGCGAGGCGTCGTCGACGATCACGTCGACTCCGCGGGCGGAGAGACCGAGGCCGATGCTCGCACCGAGCAGACCCGAGCCGACGATCCGCACCTGCTCGCCGAGTCGGCGGTCGGGGGCGCTGGTGTCGGTCATCGGCGGTCCTGGTTCGGGGTGGGGGCGTCGGGGTTGCGCGCGAGGGCGAGCACCTGGCCGACCTCCACCTTAGTGAGGTCGCGCATGCGACCCGAGCCGAGAGAACCCAGATGCAGCGGGCCGAACGAGCGCCGCACGAGCTCCTCGACGGGGTGCCCGACAGCGGCGAGCATGCGGCGCACGATCCGGTTGCGCCCCGAGTGCAGGGTCACCTCGACGATGCTGCGCCCGCGCGACGGCTCCCCCACGACGCGAGCGCGATCCACGGCGATCGGACCGTCGTCGAGCTCGATCCCCGCACGCAGCTGCCGAAGCGTCTGGGCGTTCACCACACCCCGCACGGTCGCGAGGTAGGTCTTCTGCACCCCGAACGACGGATGCGCGAGGATGTGCGCCAGCTCCCCGTCGTTGGTGAGCAGCAGGAGCCCCGTGGTCTCGGCATCCAGCCGCCCCACGTTGAAGACCCGCTCCTCGAGCCCCTCGGTGAACCGACGCAGGTCGGGTCGACCGCGCTCGTCGGCCATCGAACTGACGACGCCGCGCGGCTTGTTGAGCATCAGGTAGCGCTTGCCCGGATCGAGCTGGATCGGCACACCGTCGACCTCCACCTGGTCGGTGGTCGGGTCGATGCGGCGCCCCAGTTCGGTGACGACCTCGCCGTTGACGCTGACACGACCCGCGACGATGTACTGCTCACTCACGCGGCGAGACGCCACGCCCGCGGCTGCGAGCACCTTCTGCAGGCGCTCGCCCTCCGGTTCCTCGATGCTCATCGCGCCGCGCCGAGCCCCTCGAAGCCCGCCGCACCATCCGGCAGCAGCGGCGAGATCGGCGGCAGCTCATCGAGCGAGTTGACACCCAACTGGGTGAGCAGCAGCGGCGTCGTCTCGTAGTGGATGGCGCCGGTCTCGGCGTCGGTGTACGCCTCCGTGATGAGGCCGCGGCCGAGCAGGGTGCGCACCACCGAGTCGACGTTCACGGCACGGATCGCGGCGATCGACCCGCGGCTGATGGGCTGCTTGTAGGCGATCACCGCGAGCGTCTCGAGGGCCGCCTGCGAGAGCTTCGTGGGGCTCTGGGTGAGCACGAAGTCGCGCACCAGCTCGTCGTACTCGGCGCGCACGTAGAGACGCCACCCGCCGCCGACCTCACGCAACTCGAACCCCCGCCGCGGTCCGCCGGGCGCGCCGTCGATGTCGTGGCCGTCGTAGTCGGCGACGAGCCGTTCGATCGACTGGCGGACCGCCGGAACGGGTGCCCCGAGCGCGGTCGCGAGAGTCACGAGCGGCAGCGGCTCGTCGGCGATCAGCAGGATCGCCTCCAGGCTGCGCTCGAGGTCTAGCTCATCGGTCATAGTCGGCCCCCAGGCTCGCAAGCTGTTCGTCGTTCCAGTGCACCGCGGTCCAGCGGAGCGTCAGCTCGCCGAGCGGTTCGAGTTGTTCGAAGGAGATCGCCGCGTGCCGATACAGCTCGAGCACGGCGAGGAAGCGGGCGATCACGACGCCCCGCTGTTCGGCGCCCGCGATCAGTTGCCGGAAGCTGGTGACGTCGCCCGTGCGCAGCATGGTGACCACGAGGGCTGCCTGTTCCCGGATGCTGACGAGGGGCGCGTGCAGGTGGTCGAGTCCGACGACGGGGATCTCCCGCGGCGCCATCGCGAGGGCGGCGAGGGCGGCGAAGTCGTGGAGGCTGAGCGTCCAGACCAGTTCCGGCGTCTGCCGACGGTACTTCTCCTCCAACCGCACGGACCGCGCGTGGCGGCCGCCTTCGGCGTCGAGGTGCTGCTCGAACCAGCGTGCGGCCTCCTTGAAGGCGCGGTACTGCAGCAGTCGGGCGAACAGCAGGTCGCGCGCCTCGAGCAGGGCGACGTCTTCCGCGTCGACCAGCTCCCCCTGCGGGAGGAGACCGGCAACCTTCAGGTCGAGCAGGGTGGCGGCGACCACCAGGAACTCACTCGCCTGGTCGAGTTCGTCGGGACCGTCGAGGCCCTTCAGGTACGAGATGAACTCGTCGGTGACCTTCGACAGCGACACCTCGGTGATGTCGAGTTCGTGCTTCGTGATGAGCGAGAGCAGGAGGTCGAACGGGCCGTCGAAGTTGCCGAGCGATAGCCGGAATCCGGTGGTCTCTTCGACCGTCGCGGGCGCGTCCTGCATGGGGGCGAGTCTAGTTGCCGCGTGCCGTGCGGCCGTGCCGTCAGGCGACGGCGTGACGGTGCACGAGCTCGCGTGCGAGCTGCCGGTACTGCTCGGCGGCGTGGTGGTCGGGCGCGAACTCGGTGATCGGCGTGCCGGCGACCGACGCATCCGGGAACTTGACCGTGCGGTTGATGACGGTCTCGAGCACGCTGTCGCCGAACGCCTCGACGACGCGCTCGAGAACCTCGCGCGAGTGCAGGGTGCGCGGGTCGTACATGGTCGCCAGGATGCCGTCGAGTGTGATCGCCGGGTTGAGGCGGTCGCGCACCTTGTCGATCGTCTCGACGAGCAGTGCCACACCGCGCAGGGCGAAGAATTCGCACTCCAGCGGGATGAGCACGCCGTGGGCGGCGGTGAGCGCGTTCACTGTGAGCAGGCCGAGCGACGGCTGGCAGTCGATGAGGATGACGTCGTAGCTGTCGGCCACCTGTCGCAGCACGCGCGCCAGGATCTGCTCGCGCGCCACCTCGTTGACGAGGTGCACTTCGGCGGCGGAGAGGTCGATGTTCGCCGGGATGACGTCGAGGCCCGGTGTGCCGGTGTGCTGGATGGCGGCGGCCACGTCTTTGGAGGAGCCGAGCAGCAGGTCGTAGATGGTGGTCACGTCGTGCGTGGGCACGCCGAGGCCGGCCGACAGCGCGCCCTGGGGGTCGAAGTCGACGGCGAGGACACGTCGGCCGTACGCGGCGAGCGCGGCGCCGAGGCTGATGGTGGTGGTCGTCTTGCCGACGCCGCCCTTCTGGTTGCAGAGGGCGATGATGCGCGCGGGGCCGTGCGTCTTGAGCGTCTTCGGCTCGGCGAATCGGGTCAGGGGACGACCGGTCGGACCGAGCTCGACGTCCAGATCTTCGAGCCCGGGGAGCTCGGTGCTGTGCGTCTGCTGGGCTGTCATGCGGCGAGTCTACGTCCGGGTTCCGGGCACTCCGCGGACGACAGGCGCGCCCATCCACGGTTCGCCTCACTCTCAACCAGAGGTTGAGATTGCGGTCCTCAGACGCGTCAGCGCGCCCGCGGATGCGACAGCTGGTACACGTCCCGGAGTCCGTCGATCGAGACGTGCGTGTACAGCTGCGTCGTCGCGACGCTCGCGTGCCCGAGCAGCTCCTGCACGACCCGCACATCCGCCCCACCCGCGAGCAGATGCGTGGCGAACGAATGCCGCAGGCTGTGCGGCGAGACCTCCACACCGAGGTTCGCCCGCTCCGCCGCGGCACGGATCACGAGCCACGCGTTCTGCCGGCTGAGGCGCGCGCCCCGAGCGCCCAGGAAGAGTGCCGGCGTCGCATGCCCCCCTGCCGCCAGCAGCGGCCGCGCGCGCACCAGGTACGCCTCGACCGCCGCACGCGCGAAACTGCCGACCGGCACGATCCGCTGCTTGTCGCCCTTGCCCACGACCCGGATCAGGTCGGCAGCGCCCTCCGGTCCGATCAGATCGTCGACATCCAGCGACACCGCCTCCGAAACACGGGCGCCCGTCGCGTAGAGCAGCTCCAACAGCGCCTTGTCGCGCATGCGCAGCGGATCGTCCCCGTCGGTCGCGGCGAGCAGCGCCTCGACCTGATCGTGGCTGAGCGTCTTCGGCAGGCGCTTGGGCTGTTTCGGGGCGGTGAGCGACTCCGCCGGGTCGCGCACCACCAGCTCCTCCCCGACCAGGAACCGTGTGAACCCGCGGATCGAGGAGATGACGCGCGCCGTCGACGACGCGGAGAGCGGCTTCTCGCGCTGCCGCAGACTCACCACGTACGCCCGCACCGCGTCGGGATCCAGTTGGTCGACCATCCGGATGCCCGACACCTCGAGCGACTCCAGGAACGCCGAGAGGTCGCGACGGTACGCGGCGACCGTGTTGGCCGACAGGCCGCGCTCGATCGACAGGTGCCGCAGGTAGCGGTCCAGTTGACGGGCCGGCTCAGCCGCGGGCATGGGCCGCGAGCGCTGCGACGAGCAGGATCGAGTTACGGAGGCGCCCGGCGAGCGCCGCCTCCACGACCTCACCGAGAGGCACCCAGCGCAGGACGAGCTCCGCCTCCTCCTCGGTACGGGCGAACACCTCAGGAGCTGCCGACAGGCCGCGGGCCTCGTAGATCACGATCGTCTCGTCGCTGCCGCCCGGCGACGACGCGAACGTGATCAGCTCGCGCCAGTGCTCGGCGACCAGATCCGCCTCCTCGGCGAGCTCCCGCTGGGCGGCGGCCAGCGGCGGCTCACCCGGCACGTCGAGGAGTCCGGCGGGAAGCTCCCAGTCGCGGGTGCGGATCGGATGCCGGTACTGGTTGATGAGCAGCACGCGGGAGTCGTCGTCGATCGCCAACACGGCCACCGCACCCGAATGGTCCACATAGTCGCGCTCGATCACGTCCCCGCCGAACACGAACGCGTCCCGGCGGATGTCCCACACCCGGCCCTCATAGACGCGACGGGACTCACGCACCTCCGCCGGATCGGGCAAGTCGGCGAGCGGTCCGGCGATCAGCGCCGCACGCTCCTCGGCGGTCAGCGCCGTCACGCTCACGCCTCGACGGAGACGACGACCGGCTCGCCCTCGGCGGCGTCGGCACCCTCGACCTCGAACAGGCGGGACGCCTGCTGGCGTTCGAGGGCAGCACCCACGAGGCCACGGAACAGCGGGTGCGCGCGGTTTGGGCGCGAACGCAGCTCCGGGTGCGCCTGCGTGCCCACGTAGTACGGGTGCACGTCGCGCGGCAGCTCGACGAACTCGACCAGACCGTGCTCCGGGTTCGTGCCCGAGAACACGAGACCCGCGTCCGCGATGCGCCCCGTGTAGTGGTTGTTCACCTCGTAGCGGTGGCGGTGACGTTCATGTACGACCTCCTGGCCGTACGCCTCCGCCACGATCGAGCCGGGGGTGAGGTGCGCCTCGTAGAGGCCCAGCCGCATCGTGCCGCCCATGTCGCCGTGGTCGAGGATGTCGACCTGCTCCGCCATGGTCGCGATCACCGGGAACTCGGTGTCGGGGTCGAACTCGCTCGAGCTGGCACCCGGCAGTCCCGCGATGGTGCGCGAGTACTCCACGACCATGCACTGCAGGCCGAGGCACAGGCCCAGCGTCGGGATGCCGTTCTCGCGGGCGAACCGCAGCGCACCGAGCTTGCCTTCGATTCCGCGCACCCCGAATCCGCCGGGCACGCAGATGCCGTCGACGTCGGCGAGGTTGCGGGCAGCCCCCTCGAGGGTCTCGCACTCATCGGACGGCACCCAGCGGATCTTGACCTTCGTCTGGTGGGCGAACCCACCCGCCCGCAGTGCCTCGGTGACCGACAGGTACGCGTCGGGCAGGTCGATGTACTTGCCGACGAGGGCGACCGTCACCTCGTGCGCCGGCTCGTGCACGGCCTTCAGCAGACCCGACCAGCCGGCCCAGTCCACCTCGTCGGCCTTCTCGCCGAGTCCCAGCTGCTCGATGATGTACGCGTCGAGACCCTGCTGGTTGAGCATCGTGGGGATGTCGTAGATCGACGGCACGTCGATCGCGTTCACGACGGCACGCTCGTCGACGTCGCACATGAGGGCGATCTTGCGCTTGTTCGATTCGGAGACGATGCGGTCGCTGCGGAGCACCAACGCGTCCGGCTGGATGCCGATGGAGCGGAGCGCGGCGACCGAGTGCTGCGTCGGCTTCGTCTTCTGCTCGCCGGACGCGCCCATGAACGGCACCAGCGACACGTGCACGAAGAACACGTTCTGGCGGCCCAGTTCGTGGCGCACCTGACGCGCCGACTCGATGAACGGCTGCGACTCGATGTCGCCGACCGTGCCGCCGATCTCGGTGATGATCACGTCGGGCGCCGGATCCTCGGACGCCTGCAGCCGCATCCGACGCTTGATCTCGTCGGTGATGTGCGGGATCACCTGCACGGTGTCGCCCAGGTACTCGCCGCGGCGTTCCTTCGCGATGACCGTCGAGTAGATCTGGCCGGTGGTGACGTTGGCGGACTGGCTCAGCTCGATGTCGAGGAAGCGCTCGTAGTGGCCGATGTCGAGGTCGGTCTCGGCGCCGTCGTCGGTGACGAACACCTCGCCGTGCTGGAACGGGTTCATCGTTCCCGGGTCGACGTTCAGGTACGGGTCGAGCTTCTGCATCACGACGCGGAGACCGCGGGCGGTGAGCAGGTTTCCCAGACTGGCGGCCGTCAAGCCCTTACCCAGCGAGGAGACGACGCCCCCGGTGACGAAGATGTGCTTGGTTACGCTGCCAGTTCCCGTTTTGATCACCACGGGGTTTCAGCGTATTACACGCGGCCGTGTGTGCGCTGCGACTCGCGCCACCGGAAGCCGAAAATCTGCCGAAAGGGTCAGCGGCCGGCCAGTTCGAGCAGTTCACGCGCGTGATCGAGGCCGGATGCGGAGTCCGGAAGACCCGACAGCAGCCGCGCCATCTCGGCGGCCCGCTGCTCACCGTCGACGCGTTGCACGCTGGAGGCCGTGACCTGTCCGTCGCCGTCCTTCACCACCACGAGGTGGTTGGACGCGAATGCGGCGACCTGCGCCAGATGGGTGACGACGATCACCTGCGCCGTCTCGGCGAGACGGGCAAGACGGCGTCCGATCTCGATCGCCGCGGCGCCGCCGACGCCGGCATCGACCTCGTCGAACACGAACGTCGGAACTTCGCCGCCTGCCGCCAGAACCACCTCGAGCGCCAGCATGACCCGCGACAGTTCGCCCCCGGATGCGCCCCGCGCGAGGGGTCGAGGTTCCGCGCCGGCGTGGGGGCGAAGGAGGAACGCGACCCGGTCGCGGCCACACGGCCCCAGGTCTGTCTCGGCCACCACCACCACCAGCTGCGC
>JAEWJX010000101.1 GCA_023386365.1 Actinomycetes bacterium
CCCCCCCCCCCCCCCCCCACCGTTGTCCGTCGAAGCGGGGCTGGTTACCAGCCCTCGAGGCCGAGCTGCTGGGCCTGCTTCACCACATCCTCGTCGTACTGCGCCGCTCCGTCAGCGGCCTTGGTGATGCCGGAGCCGACCGCCACCGTGATCTGCTCGAGGGCCGGTCCCTTGATGGGGGAGAGGAACTCGAGGGCCAGGTTGGTCTTGCCCTCGTCGAAGTAGGGCTGCAGGTCGGAGATCATCGCCGGCACGTCGTCGGGCAGCGAGCATCCGTCGATCACGAACGGTCCCTGCGGCGACGAGGTCGACGACTGGATGTCGCAGCTCTCCGGGGTGACGAGGAAGGCCACGAACTTCTTGGCCGCCTCGAGCTTGTCGCCCTCGGTGGAGTTGGGGATGTAGACCGCGCCCGGCATCCACACGGTGAGGCCGTTGGTGTCGGCGTCGGGCCCGGGGAGCGGGAACGTGCCCACGGTGTCGGCGGCCTCCGGGTTCGTGGTCATCAGCTGGGATGCCGCGAACGTGAGGATCGGGTACTGGGCGCCTGCGCCGGTGGCGACCATCGAGACGCCGTCGGCGTAGGTGGCCGACGCGAAGTCCTCGTTGTAGAGGCCCTTGTCGAACGCCTCCTGCAGGTGCTCGAATCCGGCGAGGGCCGGCTCGTCGACGTACTTGCGCTCGTTGGCGGTGTACGCCTCAGCCCAGTCGGGGTCGTCGGCGAGCACGTTGTTGAAGTCGCCGAGCACGAAGAGCTGCGATGTCCAGGTGTCGCCGTAGGTCTGCACGATGGGTGCGATGCCGGATGCCTTGATGGTCTCGCTGTTGGAGATGAACTCGTCCCAGGTGGTGGGGATCTCGAGTCCGAGGTCGGCGTAGACGTCCTTGTTGTAGATGACGGCGCCCGCCATCGACTGACCCATCGGCACGCCGTAGAGCGCGTCTCCGGTGGAGACCGACTTCACGAAGTTGTCGTCGAGCTTGCTCGCCCAGTCTTCGCCCGACAGGTCGACGAGCGTCTTGTCGGGGCTGAGGGCCTGCAGGAGCGAGCCGGAGTTGTAGGCGAAGACGTCGCTCATCTCGCCGGTGGCGAGGCGGGTCTTGACGAGGTTGTCGCCGTCGGCGCCCTGCGGGCGGGTCTCGACCTTGATGGTGATGTCGGGGTTGTCGGCCATGAACGTGTCGGCGAGGGCGTTGGCCGTGTCGACGGTGGCTTCCTGGTTGTCGACGAGATAGCTGAGGGTGATCTTGCCGTCGGCGGAGTCGCCGCCGGCGCTGCAGCCAGCGAGTGCGAGCGACAGGGCGAGCCCTCCGGCACCGAGGGCGACGACGGTGCGTCGCGGGGTGGGGGTGACCATGCTTCTTTACCTCCTTGTAAAGCACTGCGTGTGATTGCCCGAGTTTGCCCTCGGTGCTTGGCGTTGCTCACGTTACGAGCGGCTGAACGATTTTGTCAACCGATCTACACAAAGTTTTTGAATCGTTCTACGATCGACCCGTAGATCGGTCTATGGTCGTCTCGCTGCCGGTATCGTGTGACGACGCGACCGACCTCACCGACGAGGCGGACGCAGGAGGGAGAGCCGGATGGATCGCACCAGGGCGGCGACGATCGAAGACGTCGCGCGCATGGCCGGGGTCTCCCGAGCCGCCGTCTCGAAAGTGATCCGCGAGGCCTACGGCGTGAGTCCCGCGATGCGCGAACGCGTCAACGCGGCGATCGAGACCCTCGACTACCGCCCCCGGGTGGCGGCCCGCGCGATGCGCGGAGCGAGCTTCACGATCGGTGTCGAGCTGCCCCACATCGGCAACCCGTTCTTCACCAAGATCGTCGCCGGCGCCACCGCTGCCCTCGCCGGAACGCGGTACCAGCTGATCATCGCCCCCGCCGACACGAACGGCGAGGAAGGTGTGCGTGCTCTGGGTGCGCTCGCCGACCGTCAGGTCGACGGCATCATCGCGATCTCGCCGCTCGTCGCCACCGACTGGCTCGAACGACTCGGACGCCGGATGCCCGTGGTGATGCTCGGACGCCACGACCGGTCCGAGCACTACGACACCGTCACCGGCGATGACGCCGAAGGCACCCGCCTCGCCATGGAGCATCTGCTCGGGCTCGGGCACCGCCGCATCGTGCACCTCACCCGCAGCGAAGAGGTGACCGCGCCCGGCTCGGGAACGCCGCACGCCATCCGTCTCGAGCACTACGAGTCGGCGATGCGCGCTGCGGGGCTCGGCGACCACATCCGCATCGTGCGCACCGGCGTCACCGAGGAATCCGCCCGCGTCGACACGCTCGCGCTGCTCGACGACGAGATCCCCACCGCGATCTTCGCCGGCAACGACGAACTCGCCCTCGGTGCGCAGCGAGCTGTGGCCGAGCGGGGGATCGGCGCCGCACGGGTCTCGATCGTCGGCTACGACGACGTCGAGATCGCCGGCCACCCCGCCATCTCGCTCACCAGCCTCGACCAGGCAGGTACCGCGATGGGCGAGCGCGCCATCCGCCTCCTGCTCGAACGCGTCGAGGGTCGCACCGAACCGGTGCACCACACCGTCGAACCTCTGCTCCGCGTCCGCCGGTCATCCGGCCCGGCGCCCGACGCCTGACCACCTTCCACCGATGCCCGCACGCCGGGCGAAGAAAGGACACCGATGTCCCCCGCACTTCCCGCCCTCGGGACCGAAGCCGCCGACGCGCGCGTCGTGCACCTCCGCACGCAGTACCCGGAGGGGCTGATCGGCGTTCCGACGGCGGGGCTGCGGCTGTCGTGGCAGGCGCAGGCGTCGAGCACGCAGCTCGGCTACCAGGTGGCGTGGTCGGGCGGGCAGGAGGGGACCTCCGATCCGGTCGCATCGGATGCCGCGATCGGCGTGCCCGCTCCCGGGCCGGTGTTGGTCCCGGGTGAGACGCGCCGGTACGCGGTGCGCATCGCCACCGCTCAGGGTTGGTCGGCCTGGAGTGAGCCGGTCGAGGTGGAGTCGTCGATCGACCCGACCGCCCTCGTCGCGACCCCGATCGGCGGCTCCCAGCCTGTCGAGGGGCCGGTCATGATCTTCCGCCGCGACCTCGACCTCTCGGCCGCGCCCGTGCGCGCCCGACTGCGGGCAACGTTCTGGGGCATCGGCGAGGTCCGCATCAACGGTCGCGCGGCGTTCGACGAGCACCTCGCGCCGGGCTGGACCGCCTACGACGACCGGGTGCTGCTCGGCACCTGGGATGTCACCTCGCTGTTGAGGGAGGGCGCGAACACGATCGGCGCACTGCTCGCCGACGGTTGGTACCGCGGCCGGCTCGGCTGGACGGACGGCACCGAGCACTACGGCTCGCAGGCGGCTCTGCTCGCTCAGCTGGAGATCGACTGCGCCGACGGCTCGCGCGTCGTCGTGGGCACCTCACCGGAGTGGACGACCTCGACCGGATCGATCCTCTCGGCGAGCCTCTACGACGGAGTGGAGATCGATCTCCGAAACGAGCCGATCGGGTGGCAAGCGCCCGGGTTCGACGACTCCGGATGGGCGGCCTCCGAGCGGGTCGACGTCGACCTGACGGCGGTGGAGCCGCGGATCACCGGTGGCGTGCGCACCGTCGCGGAGTGGCCCGTCGAGCCGCGCCCGATCGACGGGCGCACCGACCTCGACCTGGGGCAGAATATCGCCGGATGGCTGCGACTGGTCGTGTCCGGTGCGGCAGGCGACCGCGTGGTCGTGCGTCACGCAGAGGTGCTCGAACCCGACGGCACGCTTCACGTGGCCGCGCTCCGCACCGCGAAGGCGACCGACGTCTATGTGCTGGCGCACGACGGCGAGACCGTCCTCGAGCCGAGCTTCACCTTCCACGGCTTCCAGTACGCCGACGTGACCGGTGCCGAGGTCGTGTCGGCCACCGCGGTCGCGATCTCCAGTGCCGACATCCCGCGTTCGACGTTCGCGTCGAGCGCCCCGCTGCTGGAGCGTCTGCACTCGAATGTGGCGTGGTCGCAGCGCGACAACTTCGTGTCGCTCCCCACCGACTGCCCGCAGCGCGACGAGCGTCTCGGCTGGACCGGTGACGCGCAGGCGTTCGCCCCCACCGCCTCCACCCTGTTCGACGTCGAATCGTTCTGGATGTCGTGGCTGCGCGACCTCGAACTCGACCAGGATGCCGAGGGCGGCGTCGCGAACGTCGTGCCCGACATCCTCTCGCGCGAGAGCGACGGTCACTGGCCCACGACGGGCCGCGCCGGCTGGGGCGATGCGGCGACCATCGTGCCCTGGGCGGTCTACGAGTCGTACGGCAGCGACGAGGTGCTCGCGCGGCAGCTCGACAGCATGCGCCGCTGGGTGGGCAGCCTGGAGCGCCGCGCCGGCGGGGGGCTGCTGCCCACCGAGTTCCAGTTCGGGGACTGGCTCGACCCGGACGCACCCGGTGACCAGCCGTGGGCCGCGAAGACGTCGGCCGACTTCGTCGCGAACGCCTTCTTCGCCCGCAGTGCCGAGTTGCTCGCCGATGCCGAGGTGCTCGTCGGCGACCGGGCGCGCGGGGAGGCTGCGCGCGAGCTCTCGCGGCGGGTCGCCGCGCAGACCTGGTCGACGTGGGGCGATGAGGCGATTGCCACCCAGACCGGTGCCGCGATCGCGCTCGAGTTCCGCATCGCCCCCGAGGAGGCGCGCGAGCGCGTCGCAGCCGAACTCGCGCGCAATGTGCGCGACGAGCGCGGACGCATCGCCACCGGCTTCCTCGGCACCCCGCTCGTGCTGTTCGCGCTCACACATGCCGGCTACGTCGACGAGGCGTACCTCATGCTGCTGCGCACCGAGGCGCCGTCGTGGCTCTACCAGGTGGAGATGGGGGCGACGACCGTCTGGGAGCGGTGGGACGCGCTTGCTCCCGACGGCAGCATCCACTCCGGTGAGATGGCCACCGGCGACAGCTCCGGCATGCTCTCGTTCAACCACTACGCATATGGAGCGGTGATCGACTGGGTGTACCGGTACGTCGCCGGGCTCGGTTCGACCCCTGATGCGCCCGGCTACCGGCGCATCCTGGTGTCGCCGCGTCCGTCGACCGCGGTCACCTGGGCGCGGGCGTCGATCGACACCCGGTTGGGTGCAGCCTCCGTCGACTGGCGGTCGGATGCGGGGCGCCTGGAGCTGGATCTCGTGGTGCCGTTCGGGGCGGAGGCGGTGCTCGACCTCGCCCTCGACGACGGCGCGACGGTGGAGGTCGACGGTCGGGATCATGACGGCGCCCCGCTGGGCCCCGGGCCCCACCGGGTGGTCGCGAACGGGGTGCGTGTCGCCGATCCCGGGGTGATCGCCCAGCGCCTGCCCAGCTAACCGACAATGCGGTCGGTAGTATGGACCGCATGGTCTACCAAACGGATGCGCCCGGCCGCATGGTGCGCGCCGGCGCGCGGGAATGGGCGGGGCTCGGTGTCCTGACGCTGGCGGTCGTGCTGCTGGCGGTCGACGGCACCGTGCTCGCGCTCGCCGTGCCGTCGCTCAGCGCCGATCTGGCGCCCACGGCGACGCAGCTGCTGTGGATCGGAGACATCTACTCCTTCGCACTCGCGGGGCTGCTCATCACGATGGGCAACGTGGCCGACCGCGTCGGCCGCAAGCATCTGCTGCTGATCGGCAGCGTCGGGTTCGGGTTGTCGTCGATCTTCGCCGCCATGGCGACCACCCCGGAGATGCTGATCGCGGCGCGTGCGGTGCTCGGCATCAGCGGCGCAACCCTCATGCCGTCGACCCTGTCGATCGTGCGCTCGATGTTCGCGAAACCCGCGCAGCGCACCCGCGCCATCGCGATCTGGTCGGCGGGTGCCACCGGCGGTGCCGCCGCGGGACCGCTCATCGGCGGCGCGCTCCTCGAGAGCTTCGAATGGGGTGCCGTCTTCCTCATCAACGTGCCGGTCGTGGTGGTCATCGTGATCGCCGGTGCGATCCTGCTGCCCGAGTCGCGCAATCCGAGCCGCGCATCCATCGACGTGCTGTCGGCGGTGCTGTCGATCGCCGCCATCGTGCCGATCGTGTACGGGGTGAAGCACGCCATCGGCGACGGCTTCGACGCGACGGTCGTCGTCGCGCTGGTGGTCGGTGTCGCGTCGGCTGCCGTGTTCGTGCGGCGCCAGCGTCGACTCGTCACCCCGCTCATCGACCTCGACCTCTTCCGGGTCCCGGCGTTCTCGGGCGCGGTCATCGCGAACACCCTCTCGGTCTTCGCCTTCAGCGGGCTGCTGTTCTTCTTCTCCCAGTACCTGCAGCTCGTGCGCGGGTTCTCGCCGTTCGTGGCGGGGCTCGCCGAGCTGCCGTCGACGATCGCATCCATCGCGGTGATCGCGGTGATCGGCGTGATCCTGCGCAAGCTCGGAGCGGGGCGCGCGATCGGGGGAGGCCTGGCCGTCGCGGGTGTCGGCTTCGCGGTACTCGCCGCCGCCGAGGGGCTCGACGGGTATCTGGCGATGGCGGTCGGCCTCGCGATCATCGGCCTCGGCGTGGGTGTCTCGATGACGCTGTCGACGGATGCGATCGTCGGGGCCGCGCCGCGGGAGCGGGCGGGAGCCGCCGCATCCATCTCCGAGACCGGGTACGAGCTCGGTGTCGCCCTGGGCATCGCGGTGCTCGGGTCGCTGCAGATGCTCATCTACCGCGCGACCCTCACCGTTCCGGCGGGACTGCCCGCTGGCCACGCCGACGCCCTCCGCGATTCGCTCGCCAATGGCAGCGCGCTCCTCGACCCGACGGATGCCGTCGCCGGCCGGGCGCTCGAGGCCGCCCAGCACTCGTTCACCACCGGCATGCAGGTGACGTCGGTGGTGGCCGCGCTCGTGCTGTTCGCGGCTGCCGTGATCGCGTGGCGTGTCATCCCGTCGACCCGCGGACGTGCTGAGATTCACTGATGACCGAGACGCCGGCGACACGCGACAAGGCACGCACGCGGCGCGCGATCCTCGACGCCGCCGAGAAGGTGTTCACGACCTCGGGCTACGCGACCTCGCTCGCCGAGATCGCGGCGGAGGCGGGGGTGTCGAAGAGCGGTCTGTTGCACCACTTCGGCAGCCGTGACGACCTGGTGTTCGCGGTGGTGGCGGATGGCGTCGAGCGTTTCCGGCAGGAGGTGCTCGACCGGGTCGACCTCAGCGAGAACCGCCCCGGCAAGCTGCTGCGCGGGTATGTGCGGGCGATGTGCGACCCGACCGGCGCGATCCTGTCGGCGTTCGCCGGCAACAGCATCTCGAAGGTCGCCGGCGTCGTGCCGGGGGTGGCGGAGCTGTTCGCCGAGGACGAGGCGCGGTGGCGCGCCGAGCTGAGCGCCGACGGCCTGCCGCTCGAGCGGGTGCTCATCGTGCGTTACGGCGCCGAGGGAGTGGCGGGCGCCATCAGCACCTGGGTGATCGACGTCGACGATCTCGCGCGGGTGCGCGCGGAACTGCTGCGGCTGGCCGAGCCGGCGTAGCGTTCCCTAGCGACGGGCGGTGCGGGTCGTCGCGGTTTCTCAGCCTCTGCCACCTAGCCTGGATCCGATGGAGACCCGACGCCTGCGACTGAACGCCGTGGGCTGGGCGGCTCTGGGCACGGTGCTGCTGGGCGTGTTCGTGGCGGTGCGGGCGTTCACCGCCGACGTCCCGGCGGAGGTGCTGCCGGCCGCTGCGCGCGACTTCTTCACCCTGTCGATCAGCGTGCTGGTCGAGTCGCTGCCGTTCGTGTTCCTCGGTGTGCTGCTGTCGATCGTGGTGCAGAACTGGGTGCCCACGTCCGTGTTCGACCGCCTGCTGCCGCGCACCCCGGTGCTGCGTCGCGCAGTGATGTCGCTGCTGGGTGTGCTGTTGCCGGTGTGCGAGTGCGGCAACGTGCCGCTGTCGCGCGGCCTCATCATGCGCGGTCTCACCGTGCCCGAGGCGATGACGTTCCTGCTGGCGGCACCGATTCTCAACCCGGTCACCATCATCACCACGTATCAGGCGTTCGGGTGGGATGACGGCATCCTGGTGGGCCGCATCGTCGGCGGGTTCGTGATCGCGAACCTGGTGGGCTGGCTGTTCAGCCGGCACCCGCGCCCCACCGAGCTGCTCACGCCGCGCTTCGAGGCCAGCTGCCGCGCCCACCACGACCACCCGGCATCCGGGTCGCGGATGCGGCGCAGCGCGATCGGGTTCGCGGAGGAGACCAGCGCGATGCTGCCCGCACTGGTGATCGGGTCGTTCATCGCCGGCGCCATCCAGGTGGGGGTGCCGCGCGACGTGCTCGTGGGGCTCGGGTCGGACCCGGTGTGGTCGGTGCTGGCCTTGATGGCGCTCGCCTTTGTGGTGGCGGTGTGCTCCAACGTGGACGCGTTCTTCATCCTGTCGTTCGGGTCGACGTTCATGCCGGGCAGCATCGTCGCCTTCCTCACCTTCGGCGCGATGGTGGATGTGAAGATGCTGGCGCTGCTTCGCACCACCTTCACCACCGCCACCCTGGTGCGCCTCACCGCGATCGTGGGCCTGTGCTGCCTGGTGCTCGGATTGGGGATGAACCTTGTCGCCTAGCCGCCTGCTCTCCCACTGGCGGGGGCTCCTGCTCAGCCTCGTCGGCATCGCCGCGATCGCGTGGCTCGCCGCCACCGGACGCCTCGGGCTCTACATCCACCCCCGCTACTTCGTGTTCACGATCGTGATGGCGGTGATCGCCGGGGTGGTCGCGATCGTCGCGTTCGCCCTGCTGCCGGGCGCCGACGAGGCCGACGACGACCACGACCATGACCATAACCATGACGACTATCCGCAGCGTCCGTGGGCGCGCCGCTGGTCGGCGGTCGGCACGGTCGCCCTCGTCGTGGTGACCGCGGGTGCGCTGCTGCTGGTGCCGCCCACCACCCTCACCACCTCCACGGTCGAGAACCGGGCGATGAACGCGAGCGCGGCAGACTCGGCGGATGCGGTGCCGCAGCTCGTCGGCGGCGACAGCAGCGCGTTCACCGTGAAGGATTGGGCGGGTCTCCTGCGCAGCGGCGCGGACCCCGCGTTCCTCGCCGACGCGGAGCCGACCGTCGTCGGGTTCGTGACGCCCGACCCCGACGACCCCGAGAACGTGTTCTATGTGGCGCGGTTCATCGTCACCTGCTGTGCGGTCGACGCGCAGCCGGTGGGGGTGCCGATCTACCTGCCCGGCTGGCAGGACGAGTACCCGGTCGACAGCTGGGTGGAGGCCACCGGCCGTTTCGTGGAGAACCCGTCGACGTCGAGCATGCAGCCCACGGTGCTCGATGCGGCGACGCTCGCCGCCACCACCCAGCCGGCGGATCCGTATGTCTACTGACGAACGCGCCATGCGGCCGTCCGAGCGGCACGCGGAGCTGAAGGAGGCCGCTCAGCGGCGCACCTTCCGCCGCACCTCGCTGGTGCTGGTGATCGTGTTGGCGGTGCTGGCGGTGGGGTTGGGCGCGGCGAACGCGACGCAGGGGCCGAAGCTGTCGTCGGCATCCGTGAACGCCGAGGCCGCCATCGCGCGGCCGGGCCAGCGGATCGTGATGGATGCGAACCAGCCGGTCGCGGCGGTGGATGCGGCCGATGTGCGGGTGGTGCCGCAGACGCCCGTCGAGGTGGCGAGCGACGGCGCCACCGTGACGGTGCGGTTCACCGGTCTGCTGCACTACGCCACCGAGTACACGGTCGAGGTGGATGTGCGCGGCACCGCCACGGGGGCCGCCGGCACACTGCGGCACACTTTCGCGACGCCGAGCATCAATGTGTTCTCGTTGCAGCGCACGGGCGCCGGCGACCGCATCCTGCGGCACGACCTGGCTGCGACGGATGCGGATGCCGCGGTGATGTTCGAGGCGCCGCGCATCCAGGAGTACGCGGCGATCGGCAGCGGCGTCGCCGCGATCACCCTCGACGAGTCGGATGCGCCGACGCTGCGGGTGGTGTTCCCCGACGACGGCATCGACCAGGCTGTGACGACCGCCCCCGGCGCGCTGCGGGAGCTGCACGCCGCACCGGTGGGCGACCTGGTCGGGTTCCTGGTCGACGTGCCGGCCGGCGACGACCCGGAGGCCACCGACACCAGCCGCCTGTACCTGTACGACCTGGGCGGCGCCGGCATCCCCACGGAGGTGCTGGGTGCTGCGGGGGAGAGCTTGGCGGTGATCGACTGGGCGTTCGTGCCGGGCACCAGTTCGCTGGTGGTGCAGACCCCCGACCATTCGATGTTCCTCGTCGACACGAGCGGCACCACGCCGCCGACCCCGCTCGGCCAGCACACGGAACTGCGCGGCTTTCTCCCGGGCACGGCGCAGCTGCTCGTCGCCGACCCGACGAGCGGCTCGCTCATCGACCTCGCCACCGGCGAGACGACGGTGCTCGACCTGCCGCTTCCCGAGGTCGACTCCCGCCTCACCCCGAGTTCGTTGCTACTGCTCGACGACACCTCCTACGTCGAGCTGTACGGCAACCCGTTCGGCACCGACGCCAGCCCCTATCGCTCGGTGCTGTTCGCGACCGGACCGGAGGGCTCGCGCGAACTCTTCCACCCGGCGAGCGACACCAGCCGCATCACCCGCGTCTGCCTCTCACCCAACGGCCAGTACGTGTCCGTCGAGGTGGTCGCCTCCGATGCGACCCCCGACCGCTACCCGATGCAGCCCGGCTACGCCGACACCACCATCTACTTCGTCGACACCGCCACAGGCGCTGCCGACCGCGGCGTCGTCGGGATGCTGCCCGACTGGTGCGGGTGAGGGGCGTCCTCTCTCCTTCGCGCTATGGTTGCGGCCACCGCCCCTGAAGTTGGAGCTCGCGTGACCGACCCGATCAAGAAGTCGAGCCCGAGCTGGCTGCGGCCCGTGCTGCTTGGCGCGGGCGGAATCCTGGCCGGCCTGGCTCTCGGCGCCGCCGCATTCGCCGCGCTCAACGGCATCGCCGCAGCGGAGCGGCCTGCCGACGCACCCGCGACCTTCAGTACTCCGACGTCGCCGTGACAAGTGGTGGGCCCGGTGGGGCTCGAACCCACGACCCGCGGATTAAAAGTCCGATGCTCTACCGACTGAGCTACAGGCCCGTTACCTCTCCAGGGTAGTCGCCTGCGGAGGGTGCGGCTGACGGGGGAGAATGGGCGGATGGCCGACGACTTCCACAAGCCCGCTCTGTTCGGTGGGCGACAGTTCGAGGCGTTCGCCGGCACCGCCCGCGACCCGGCGACCGTTCGTCGGGTGGCGCACGAGTCGGCCCGCGCGCTGCTGGCCCGGGTGCGCGAGAGCGACGACCCGGAGGTGCTGGATCGGGTGGTCGGTTTCACCGACGAGCACGGCATCGACGCGATCGCCGAACTGTGGGCGCTATCCGGCCCGCACACCCTCCCGGGTGCGCTGTGGCGGCTGTACCTGGTGCGCGCGATGATCCGCCAGGATCCGGATGCGGTGGCGCTGATGTTCCAGCGCGGCACCGAGGTGCTGTCCACCATCGACCCGATCGTGGCCGGAGCGCCGAGCCCGGCGGGTCCGCAGGAGGTGCTCGATCTGGCCGACCGCATCCTGCGGGGCGTGTTCCAGGGCGACTTCGCGCACGCCTTGGAACGGGCTGCCGCGTTCTGCCGGGTGGAGGCGGCGGGTGCCACGAGCATCGCCGACGACCAGGAGGCGGCCAACCCGGAGCGCGCGACCGAGCTCACCACCCGCGCCGCGCGCCTCGCCACGACCGCCGCAGAGCTCGCCGCGTGCGCCCGGCTCGCGCACGACGACGCCCTCGAGTAGCGGCCGCATCCGCTGTCACAGTCCGACGTAAACAGTCGTATACCTGTTACAGAATGTGATTCTCCGACACGATCGGACACCTGACGTAGCACCGTGACGCCGTGCGTCGGCGGGCCGAGCGACGCATTTCCGAGCGTTGCTAGCGTCCCGAATCATGCCCCACCTCCGCCCCGTCCGGATCGTCGAGGCGCGCCGATGACCGTCGACCTGCTGTCACTCGCCGCCCTCGGCGTCGTCGCCGCGCTCTACGTCGGCCTCTGGTTCCTGGCGCGCCGCCGCGTCGACTTCGCGCTGCGCACCCTCATCGCCCTGGGGCTCGGGATCGGCGTCGGACTGCTGTTCCGTGGCGGCACCGACTACCTCGACCCGATCGGCACCGTCTACCTGAACGTGCTGACCGCGATCGTCGCGCCGCTCATCATCGTGTCGCTGCTGGGCAGTGTGGTCGACCTCGGCGGCACCACGAAACTGAAGTCCATCGGGCTGCGTTCCGTGTTCTGGTTGGCGCTCAGCACCCTCATCGCCATCCTGCTCACCCTCAGCCTCGCGCTCGCCGTCGGCCTCGGCGCCGGCGCCGGTTCGGCCCTCGCTTCCGCCGAGAACGAGAACCTGGAACGCGTCGTCACCCCGTTCACGCAGGTGTTCGTCGACTTCTTCCCCGAGAACGTGGTCGCCGACCTGCTCGCGAACAACATCATCCCGATCATCGTGTTCACGGTGCTGATCGCCGTCTCGTACGCGGGGGTCGCCCGCAAGAACCCCGAGCTGGCGAAGCCGTTCGGCACCCTCGTGCTCTCCACCCGGGCGATCATCTACCGGGCGGTGGGCTTCATCATCCGCCTCACCCCGTACGCGGTGCTCGCGCTGACGGCGTCGGCGACGGACGCGGTGACCGCCAACCTCGACGTGCTCTGGTCGCTGCTGGGGGTGCTGGGTCTCAGCTACCTGGCGTGCCTCACCCACGCCTACCTGATCAACTCGGTGCTGCTGCGGGTGTTCGCGGATGTGTCCCCGTGGCAGTTCTTCCGCAAGTTCTTCCCCGCCCAGGCCACCGCGTTCACCACCCAGTCGAGCGTCGGCACCCTGCCGGTCACCACGAGCGCGCTCACGGGCCGCATCGGCGTGCCGGGGGAGATCGCCGGCTTCACGGCGCCGCTCGGAACCACGATCGGGATGCCCGGATGCTCGGGCGTGTGGCCGATCCTCGTGTCGGTGTTCGCCATCAACGCGCTCGGCCTCGACTACGGGGTCGTCGACTACCTGGTGCTGATCCTGATCGCCCTGCTGGTGTCGTTCGGCACTGCCGGCGTGCCCGGCACCGCCACCGTCACCGCCACGACCGTGCTGGTTGCGGCGGGCCTCCCGGTGGAGGTGATGGTGGTGACGCTGCCGATCAGCGCCCTCGCCGACATGGCCCGCACCCTCGCCAACGTGACCGCGGCGGGAGTGTCCGCCACGATCGTCGCCCGGCAGGAGGGCCTGCTCGACGACGCCCGCTTCGCCGACAAGGAACTCGCCGAGCTCGAGTTCGAAACCGCCGCCCACGCCTGACCCGCACCGACACCGGAACAAGGAGCACCACCCGTGACCACCACCCGCCCCCTCGCCCGCGCGCTGACCGTCGTCGTCGCGGCGCTCACGCTCGCAGTGGGCTTCCTGCTGGTGACCCCGACGCAGCCCGCGTCGGCGAACCCCTGCAACTACTCCAAGCAGATCTACTGCGACGGAGGCGACGAACCGGTCTGGCAATGGGACGGCGTCGACGACTTCGAGTGCGTCGGCATCCCCGGCGTCACCTGGAACGCCGACGAGACCGCCAACTACGCAGGTGTGAAGGGCAAGGTCTACTACTTCCGCGGCGGCACCTACACCCTGGTGCACGACTCGGCGGCGGCGGCGCCCGCCCCGGCACCCGCTCCCGCGCCCGCCCCCGCGCCCGCACCGGCGCCT
>JAEWJX010000006.1 GCA_023386365.1 Actinomycetes bacterium
TTCGCCTACACGGTGAAGCTGACGACGCCGTCGCTGAACCCCACGACCGGCACCTTCAACAACGACACCGCGGTCGCCGCGGTCAACGGCGGCGCGCCGGATCCGGCCGCCCCCGCGCCCGCTGCTCCGGTGCTCCCCGGCACGGGAACGCCCGCAAACGGCGTGAACTGCTACGCCATCGGCTCCGATCCGGTCTGCAATCCGGCCGGCACGGGATGCACGAACGGAGACACCGCGGCGCCGACGGTCACCGGGAACAACGCGAACAACGTCCGCGTTCGCTCCTGCCGGCCGCTCTTCACGCCTTCGGAAGTCCACGGGGAGACGTACACGCTCAAGGTCGCGCCGATCGCGATCACGCGTACGAACGGAGCGGACGGCCCCAACGTCCCGACCCCGTACGACCCGCTCACGTCGCAGAACAGCTGGGACCCCGCCAACACGGGCAACGGCAGCTTCAGCTTCGACACCGCGACGAGCGGCGAGTCGATCCGCTGGACGACGAACGACGCAGCGCCGTTCCCGTCCTGCGACGCGGCGTTCAACTGCGCCGTCGGGAACACGAACTCCTGCACGGAGGCCGCTGCGCCGGCAGCCGTGACCGGGATCGCGCCGTTCACGACGATCCGCGCCGTCGCCTGCAAGGCGAACTACCAGACCAGCGATCAGCGCACGATCGTCTATGCGGATCCGCAGCAGACGGTCACGCTGACGGACGATCGCCCGAACGGGACGTACAACAACGACTTCGAGATCACGTTCACCACGACCCCGGCCGACGCCACCGTCTGCTACACCACGGGCGTCGCGGTTCCGGCCGATCCGGTCTGCAGCACCGTGACCGGCACGTGCACGACGGGTAGCACGTACAACCCGGCCGCAAAGCCGACCATCAGCGTCACGGGCACGACCGTGAAGGCGATCGCGTGCAAGTCGGGTGTGCCCAACACCTCCGCACGCGTCACGCATCTCTACACCATGCAGGTCGCGAACCCGACCTTCACGCCGGGCGGTCCGACCATCGGCTACGACCTCCCGATCAGCTGGTCGAGCTCGACGACGGGCGCCAACTACCGCTGGAACCGCAGCGGCGCCGGCGCAGTCGCGACCGACCCGACCTGCGCGAGCGGGAACACGGGCGGCGGCATCGGCGCCTTCGACGAGGACTGCAACATCGGCGGCAACGACTGCGCTCCGACGGAGAACTTCAAGGTCGTCGGCTGCAAGGCCGGTTACCTCCCGTCGGGCATCGTCCAGCAGACGTTCAACGCGACGCTCCCGGCGCCGACGCTCTCGCCGAACGGCAACCCCGCGGCGCCCGCGAACCCCTGGTACATCAACCCGCAGTCCGTCACGATCAGCGAGCCCTTCTTCAGCGGCTTCGGCGTTCCCGGCGGCAAGGTCTGCTACACGACGGACGGCGGCATCCCCGCCTGCAACCCCGACGCGTCCTGCGGCGGGTCGGGCAACGTCCAGCAGATCACGGCGAACACCGCCATCGGGCTCTCCACGGACAACACGACGGTCAACGCCATCGCGTGCGCCACGGGCTATGACCCGTCGCCGATGACGTCGGCGGTCTACAACTTCCGTGTCGATCCGTACACGATCAGCCCGACCCCGGGCGCGCAGACCGGCGCCGTGAGCATCTCGTTCACGAACGGCGGCTCGAACAGCAGCGGTCCGGACACCAACATCTGCTACACGACGAACGGCAACGACATCTCCGCGACCTGCACGGCCACGGGGATCGTCTGCAGCCCGGACCTCGGCGCGGGTACGGTCTGGGCGCCGGCTGGCCTCCAGAACCTCGGGACGAGCATCAACCAGCTGAAGTCGCGTGCGTGCCGTAATGGCTTCGTCTCGACGGCCCAGCGCAACGACTCGTACACCTTCGGACCGTACTCGCGCACCATCGTGATCGACGGCACCGAGGACTTCATGAGCGCCGAGAACGGGCTCGTGGTCGGCAACGCCGCGCAGACCGGGCTCGTCGCCGGCAACACGTTCCTCGTGAGCTGGGACGCGTCCAACATCTACGTCGGCTATGTGGGCAACGCCCTCACGCTCGACGCGGATCGGTACTTCCAGTTCTACATTCGGGGCGCTGGCACCGAGTTCACCGAGACCCGTGACAACCTCCCGGGCGGCGGTGACGAGTTCGGCAACGGTACCAACACCTGGAACCCGAACATGAACGTCACGGGCACCGACGGCGCGAACTGGCACTTCTACTTCCGTACCGACAACGGTACGAACGGAGTGCGTACGTTCTCCGGCGGCGCCTGGGGCTTCCCGCTCACCGCGCCGACCTACACGGTCGCGCAGGGCGGAACGCTCGGGACGGCGAATGCGTACATCGAGTACAGCATCTCGCGCGCGAGCCTCGGCCTCACCGGCGCCAACGACACGCTGCGCATCATGGGCTCGGTCTTCGACCCGGCGGGAGGCGGCGTCCGCTTCCCGGTCAGCTCGACCGCAGGCACGGTGGGGCACCGCCG
>JAEWJX010000022.1 GCA_023386365.1 Actinomycetes bacterium
CCCCCCCCCCCACCACCTCACAGCAAGTCAGATCATCCAACCGGGGGGGCGGAGATGAAGAAGGTCGAACGCGCATCACTGATGCGACGGATCGCCGCTGGCGCGCGCGCCGATGAGGGTATCTCCATCATCGAGGTCGCAGTCGCAGCCCTCGTCTTCGTGATCATCTCGGTCGGCGTGGCGCAGACGCTCTCGTCGGTCGTGCGCCTGAGTGGCGACCAGCGCCACCGCGTCACCGCCATCGGGCTCGCCGCGAGCGAGCTCGACCTCGTGCGTTCCGTCGCCGACGCGTTCACCGTCAGTGACCGCACCTACAAGACCGACGGCATCGGCACGAACCCGCCGCGGGTCGATGGCGTCGTCTACACGGTGGTGCGGGACGTCTCCTGGGTCAACAGCAACGGCATCGACATCTCCTGCCAGTCGGGGGGCGGATCCACGCTGCAGCTCATGCGTATCAACGTGCGCGTCAGCTGGGAGGGTCAGCTCGCCCACACCCGCAAGGTGAGCAACGACACCGTGCTCTCGCCCAACCGCGCGATCGCCGATCCCACGAAGGGCACCATCGCGGTCTCCGTCCTCGATGCGGCGGGCGAGGGCGTGAACGATGTCGATGTCACGCTCACCCCGACGCCGGCGGGTGTGACGGTGTACGACACCGACAGCGACGGATGCAGCTACATCGTCGGCGTGACGCCCGGCACCTACGCGGTGTCGATCAGCAAGGCCGACCATGTCGACCTCGCGACGATGACCGCGACCCCGTCGGTCGGATCGCTCACCGTCCTCGAGGGTCAGCTCACGACCGCCTCGTTCACCTACGACGAGGCCGCGACCGTGCAGAACCAGCGTCTCCCCGCAGGATTCACCGAGGGCAGCGTCTCCTTCCCAACCGGGGCCGTCGATCAGTACATCTACACGGCCGCTTCGGTCACCCGGCCCTCCGCCACCAGCACCAAGCTGTTCCCGTGGGGTTCCGGATACCAGATCGTCCCCGGCGGGGGATACAAGACGGGTGCGCTCAGCTGCCTCTCGCCCAACCCGTCGGAGTGGGTCCCCGCGGGCACCCGAGGCCAGGGCGTGATCGTCGGCACCGGCGACCTCGTGCCCGGCCAGACCGTCAGCGTCGCGGCGCCGTGGGCCGTGGTCACCGTCGTCACCAACAACGGAAGCGGAAGCGGCTTCCCGTCGGGAACTCGCTACCTCATCGCCGAACGCGCTGCTGCGGCGAACGGCGACCCCGGGTGCGCCAGCCCCGACGCCTCCACGCTCCGCTTCACCTCGGGCGCGGTCCGCAGCTCCACCTACCGCCTCGCGCTGCCCTACGGAACGTGGACGATCCGCTACAGCACGAGCAACACCGCCACGACGAGCGCGAGCGCGAACGGCATCACCGTCACGTCGAACACCGGCACGACCGCCGTGGGCACGACGATCACCCTCGACCCGAGGCCCGTCCCGTGAGCCGCCTCCGCGCGATCCTGCGCCGCGACGAATCGGGCATCACCCTGATCGAGCTCCTCATCGTCATGCTGCTGAGCGCCGTGATCATGACCGCCACGGTGGCGCTGTTCGTGAGCGTCGCGAAGAACACCACCCGCAGCGTCGACGTCACCCACAGCACCGAAGACGGCAGCAACGTCATGAACGTGATCTCCACCGGCATCCGTGCCGCGGTGCGCTACCAGGTCGCCGGTCAGGCTGAGCCGGCTCCCGCGGTGATGCCGGGGAGCACCTCGCAGAGCCTCACGATCGTGACCTACACCGACGCCGGCCCGACGTTCCCGGATCCGCTGATGGTGCGCTTCTCGGTGGATGCCGATCGCCGCATGATCGAGGAGCGGTGGAAGCCGCAGCTCGTCAATGGGTACTACGTCTACCCGATCTCGGGCACCGGTACCCCCATCGGCGCTCCCTACTTCCGACGCGCCCTCGGCGACGTCGTGATGAACAGCGCGACCGAGAGCCTCTTCCGCTACTACTCGGGACCGTGCAACGCGGACGCGCTCACCTACGTGAACTCGACCACAGCCGTGAACACGTCTGACCGCAGCAAGGTTGCCTTCATCCGGTTCAACCTCAAGCTCCGGTCGGTGGGGTCGAACGAGACCGTCCAGCTCGACAACAAGGTGGGGCTCCCGAACATGGCGATTACTTCCAGCGAGGTGGACCTATGCGTGTGATGCGTCGTATCGGAGCCCGGCCCGGCGACCAGGGGTACGTGCTGCCCATGGTCATCGGCCTCGGACTCGTGATGGTGCTCGTGGTGACGCTCGCCGTCTCGACGATCATCGCCGGCTCGAAGAAGTCGTACTCGGACGTCGACTGGAACGCGGCGCTCGCCGCCGCATATGCCGGCATCGAGGACTACAAGAGCCGCGTCGAGCTGAACTCCGACTACTGGGCGTACGCCAACGTGGCCTCGTCGTTCACCCCCGACGGCCTGGTCGTCACCCTCCCGCCCACGGCCAACCCGGCGTTCAACGTGGGAGAGAACGAGCCGTGGGCCTTCGTCCCGGGCTCGGACGACAAGGCCGAGTACCGGTACGAGGTCGACCCGTCCGACCTGCGTTCCTACGGGCGGGTGCTCGTGCGGGCCACCGGGCGCGTCGGAGAGGCGACCCGTTCGGTCGTCGCCGAGCTACGTCGTGAGAGCTTCACGGACTACGTGTACTGGACCGACTACGAGGTCATGGACCCCGACATCTCGTCGACTCCGGCCTGCGCCAAGTACTACTTCTCGAGCCGCGCTTCCTCGTGCAGCATCCAGTTCGGCTCCAACGACAAGCTCTACGGCGACATCCGCAGCAACGACGCCTTCTACCTCACCTGCGGTGCCCGCTTCTACGGCCAGGTGCTGTCGGCGAGCACAGGGGCTGCCTACTACACGAACTCCACCAACGGCACGGGCACCTGCTCGCTGGCAACCTTCCCCGGCAACACGACGATCCCGTCGGCACAGCCGAAGAAGGTTGCCAGCCAGGGTCTTCCCGACGTCAACGTCAACCTCCGCAACGAGGCGTTCCCGTCGAAGACAGACTCGCCCGGCTGCCTCTACTCCGGCCCGACCGTGATCGTCATCGGCGAGGCGGCCGGCAAGATGCGGGTGTGGTCGCCGTTCTCGCGCGCCACGCAGCTCAACGCCAACGGCACCGCCTTCACCGGCGCCGGCGTCAACACGCAGTGCGGCACACCGGGCAGCGCGACCGGCAGCCTCGGAAGTGCGGCCGGCGCCCTGGTCGACGTGCCCACGGGCCGCGTGGTGTACGTGCAGGATGTGCCGACCGATCCGGCGGACCCGAACGGGCTCCCGCGACTCGCGACGGGCGCGAACGCCGCCCCCGCCGGGTGGGTTCGGGCGACCTTCGACATGACCGTCGCGTCGAGCACCTTCAAGCCCTACCTTCCGCCGAACTTCACCTGCAACTACGACAGCGGCAACAAGAACCAGGGCTGGAAGCTCACCGGAACCACGTGGGGCTTCCCGGCGACCATCGGCACCAAGACCGAGGCGACCCCCGACCACTCCACCAACAGCTACCCGGCCTACGGCTGCTTCAAGGGCGACCTGTTCACGAAGTCCACCGGCTCCGGGATGCGCGGTCTCATGACCCTCGGGGCATACAACAACGCCTACGTCATCGGTGACATCAAGCAGGACACCACGAACGCGGCCACCGCGATCGACATCCTCGGCATCGCCGCGCAGCGCCCGGTGTTCATCTGGAACCCGATCGCGACCGACGGAACGCTGATGCTCGGCACGGGCACGGGCAGCGCCAACATCGACCGTTCGATCGAAGCGGTGCTCGCGTCGACCGCGCACTCCATCCAGGTGCAGAACTACGCCAAGGGACCGACCACCGGAACCCGCACACTGCACCTCTATGGGAGCCTCATCCAACGCTTCCGCGGAACCGTCGGTCGCGCATCCGGCGAGGGATACGACAAGGACTACCACTACGACGAGACCTTGAAGAAGGTGCCGCCGCCGAAGTTCATCATCCCGAGCAAGTCGGTGTTCCAGGTGGCCCAGGTCGCCGGTGTGCCGCCCGCCTTCGATCCGAAGGGCAAGCCGGCGACATGATGCTCATCATCGGAATCCTCGCGGCGGCATTCGGACTCGCGATCGGCTCGTTCCTGAACGTGGTCGCGTACCGGGTGCCCGCCGGCCTCTCGATCGTGCACCCCGCCTCGGCATGCCCGGGGTGCGGCCACACCATCCGCGGGCGCGACAACCTGCCGCTGGTGTCGTGGATGCTGCTGGGCGGACGCTGCCGTGACTGCCGCACGCCGATCTCCGTGCGCTACCCGGCCATCGAGGCTCTCACCGCGGTCGCCTTCATCGGGGTGGCGCTGCTCTTCGGCGGCCAGATCGCGAATGCGTCGGGCACCGCCGAGCTCGTGGGCGCCGTGTTGCAGCTCCTCGCGTTCGGCTACCTCGCCGCGATCAGCATCGTGCTGTCGGCCATCGACCTCGACGTGCGTCGACTGCCCAATGCGATCGTGCTGCCCTCGTACCTGGTGGCCGCAGCGCTCCTGGTGCCGGCGGCCCTGCTCAGCGGCCGCCCCGAGGCGCTCATCCCCGCGGCTGTCGGCATGGTCGCGTCGGTCTTGTTCTACGGGATCCTCTGGGTCGTCGCTCCGGGCGGCATGGGCCTCGGAGACGTCAAGCTCGCCGGTGTGCTGGGGCTCTACCTCGGCTACCTCGGCTGGGCGCAACTTCTGGTCGGCGTGGGTGCCGCGTTCACGCTCGGGGGCGTGTTCGGGCTCGTGCTGATCGCGATCCGCCGTGCCGGGCGGAAGTCCACGGTGCCATTCGGGCCGTGGATGTTCGCCGGCGCGTGGGTCGGAATCATCGTCGGCGAGCAGCTTGCTCGCGGCTACCTCGACCTCATCGGCCTCAGCTGACGAGTCGAGGACGGGAGAAGGAGAATCATGGCATCGACAATTGTGGGGCTCGACTTCGGTCGAGGGGTCATCCGTGCCGCCGAAGTACAAGGATTCGCGTCAGCGCGTCCGACGCTCGTGCGCTACCACCAGATCGCCGTCCCGCTGACGGCGATCGACCGCGGCGACGTGGTCGACAAGGACACCGTGGCGTCCGCGCTCAAGCAGCTGTGGACGCAGGCGGGCTTCAAGACGCGCAAGGTGATCGTGGGGGTGGGCAACTCCCGGGTGCTGGTGCGTGAACTCTCGGTTCCGCGGATGCCGATGAACCGCATCCGCGAGACCCTCCCGTTCCAGGTGCAGGACGTGCTTCCGGTGCCGGTGAACGAGGCGCTGCTCGACTTCTACCCGGTCATGGAGACCGAGGAGGAGGGGAACCCGGTCATCCAGGGTCTCCTCGTCGCGGCGGTGAAGGACAGCGTGCTCTCGACCGTCGAGGCCGTCGAGGCGGCTCGGCTCGAGCCCGTCGACGTGGACCTCATCCCGTTCGCCCTGCACCGGGCGATCGTGGTCGGGCCGATGGCTCAGGGTTCGGTCGCGCTCGTGCACATCGGCGCGGAGACGACGATCGTGCTGATCGCCGTCGACGGCGTCCCGACCTTCGTGCGCATCGTGCAGAACGGCGGCGACGACATCAACCGCCAGCTGGTCTCCCGTCTGGGAATGGATGCGAACCAGGCGGAGCAGATCAAGCGCCGCTTCGGACTCGCGACCCAGGGCGCCGGACCCGAGCTGCGGCCGGCGTTCGAGGTGATCTACGAAGCGACCGGAGACCTCGTCGTCTCCATCCGCAACACCCTCAGCTTCTACCTGTCGAGCAAGCCGGGTGCGGCCGTGGAGCGCATCCTCCTCTCCGGGGGAGGTTCCGAACTGAACGGATTCGCGACGGCGCTGGCCGACGCCACCCGCATCCCGGTTCGCGCGCCCGCCCCGCTGGAGCGCATCGCGGTCGCGAGGACCGTCGATCAGGACCAGTTGACACTCGGAATCGCCGGCTTGCCTGTCGCCGCCGGCCTGACCCTCGGGAGTAAGGCATGACCGCGACGATGGAAAAGACGGCCGCGAAGCGCGGCGGCGCCGCGCGCCCCGCGGCGCCGTTGGGACTCGCCCCGCGCGTCTCCCTCATGCCCCCCGAGCTCGGGCAGCGCAACCGCCAGCTCGGTATCCAGCGGTCCCTGCGGGCCGTCATGGTGCTGGTGCTGGTGCTCGTGCTCCTGGCGGTCGGCGGAGCCTGGTACCTCTCGATCAGCTCGACGGTGGCCCTCGGCGCCGAGGTCAACCGCACGGCGGATCTGCAGACGCAGAAGCAGAGCCACCAGGAGATCCGCGAAGCGATGAACGACGTCGCGATCGGGGCGGCGGGCATCCAGGTCGGCGGGTCCACCGAGATCGACCTGCTCGACTACCTCTCCAAGGTCCAGGGCTCGCTGCCCGAGGGGGTCCGGCTCGACGTGTTCGACATCGAGTCCGCCTCCATCTCGTCGCTCTACCCGCAGTCGGATGTGCCGCTCGAGGGCCCGCGCATCGCGACGCTGAAGTTCACCGCGATCAGCCCCGGTCTTCCGGCGATCCCGGTGTGGCTCGACGGGTTGAGCAAGCTCCCGGGCTACGTCGACGCCGTCCCCGGCAGTGTCGACCTGGCCACCGACGGCGGCTACACCGTCAACATCACGATGCACATCAACGCCGACGCCTACTCCAACCGGATGAAGACCGAGGCGGAACGTGCCGGCGAGATCGGCCCTCAGGGCGCCGAGACTGAGGAGACGGAAAAGTGAAGCTCGGAACCCGGGTATGGGGCCTCATCACGGTCGTGGTGGTGGTCGCCCTCGTGGCGGGAGGGTACTTCCTCGGCGTCGCGCCGCTCCTCGATCAGCAGGCCAAGGCCGAGGCGCTCCGCAAGGAGGCCCTCGCCCAGAACCAGGTCCTCCAGGCCGAGATCGCCCAGCTGGAGCAGGCGGAGGAGGACCTCGACAAGTACCAGGCGCTCGCCGCCGACTTCGAGAAGCTCATCCCCGAGACGGTCGACAGCCAGCGGTTCATCCGCAGCCTCGACGCCCTCGCGGTCGCCAACGCGGTGACCGTCACGCAGATCACGGTCGACCGGTTCCTTCCGTACGAACCGCCGGCGGTGGATGCGGCCGTCGAGTACAGCGAGAAGGCGCCTCCGCCCTTCACCGACCCCCGGATCACCGACAAGAACTTCGTGATCGTCCCGTTCTCGGTGTCGGTGGACGGCGGATGGGCGGAGTCGCTGAACTTCGTCCACCAGCTGCAGTACAGCGACCGCCTGGTGCTCCTCACGAGCATCTCGCAGTCGATGAAGGACACGGTCTACACGACCGATGTCACCGCCTACATGTACGTCCTCGTCAAGCCCGGCACCCCGGTCCCGGGCGAGGAGGTCGTCGAAGGCGGTACCGACAGCCCCACGGACGGCGAGACCGCCAGCGCCCAGGGCTGACTTCCATAGACCGCCGGGGGGGGGGGGCCGCCCCCGCGGCCCGCCCCGCCCGGAGTGGGGCGCGGCGCGGG
>JAEWJX010000029.1 GCA_023386365.1 Actinomycetes bacterium
AATTCTATTACCCCCCCCCCCCCGGGCGCCCGGGGGCGGCGCCCCTCGCCGCTTTTCCACGTCCCTTTTTCACGCTAGCGCGGACCCTTCGCGCGACCGGATTCCGGGCCACCCGCCCCTTTGGTGCCCCCATGGCCAAGAACCTCCTCATCGTCGAGTCGCCCGCCAAGGCCAAGACGATCAACAAGTACCTCGGCAAGGACTTCACCGTCCTCGCCTCCTATGGCCACGTGCGCGACCTCGTTCCCAAGGAGGGCGCGGTCGATCCCGAGCGCGGCTTCGCCATGCGCTACGAGCTGATCGACAAGAACGAGAAGCACGTCGACGCGATCGCCAAGGCCGCCAAGGGCGCCGAGCACCTCTATCTGGCGACCGACCCGGACCGCGAGGGCGAGGCGATCAGCTGGCATATCGCGGAGATCCTGAGGGAGCGCGGGCTGCTCAAGGACCGCTCGCTCGAGCGCGTGGTGTTCACCGAGATCACCCCGCGCGCGATCAAAGAGGCGATGACCCGCCCGCGCGCGATCGCGGAGCCGCTGGTGGACGCGCAGCAGGCGCGCCGCGCGCTCGATTACCTCGTCGGCTTCAACCTGTCGCCGGTGCTGTGGCGCAAGGTGCAGCGCGGGCTGTCCGCGGGCCGCGTGCAGTCGCCGGCCCTGCGCATGATCGTCGAGCGCGAGGAGGAGATCGAAGCCTTCGTCGCGCGCGAGTACTGGACGATCGAGGGCGAGGTCGCGCATCCGTCGCAGCAGTTCAACGCCAAGCTGACCAAGCTCGACGGCAAGAAGGTCGAGCAGTTCACGCTGACCAACGAGACCGACGCGCATGCCGCGCGCGACCGCATCGTGCGCGACGCGAACGGCGTTCTGCAGGTGACCGACGTCACCAGCAAGGAGCGCAAGCGCCGGCCGTCGCCGCCGTTCATCACCTCGACGCTGCAGCAGGAGGCCGCGCGCAAGCTCGGCTTCACCACGCGGCGCACGATGCAGGTCGCGCAGAAGCTGTACGAAGGCCTGCCGATCGGTGCGGAAGGTACCGTTGGCCTGATCACCTACATGCGTACCGACTCGGTGAACCTGTCGCAGGACGCCGTGGCCGAGATCCGCGACGTGATCGCACGCGACTTCGGCACGCGCGCCGTCCCGGACAAGCCGAACACCTACACGACCAAATCGAAGAACGCGCAGGAAGCCCACGAGGCGATCCGCCCGAGCTCGGCGCTGCGCACGCCGGCGTCGGTGGCCAAGTACCTGCCCGACGACGAGCGCCGCCTGTACGAGCTGATCTGGAAGCGCGCGGTGGCCTCGCAGATGGTGCCGGCGACGATGAACACCGTGAGCGTCGACCTGGCGGCGGGCAGCGAGCACAACTTCCGCGTCTCCGGCACCACGATCGTCGATCCGGGCTTCCTCGCCGTGTACGAGGAAGGCAAGGACACGAAGAGCGCCGAGGACGACGAGGAAGGCCGCAAGCTGCCGGCGATGAAGACCGGCGACCGGCTGCCGCTCAACCGCGTCGTCGCCGACCAGCACTTCACCGAGCCTCCGCCGCGCTTCTCCGAAGCCTCGCTGGTGAAGGCGCTCGAGGAATACGGCATCGGCCGCCCGTCGACGTACGCGTCGATCATCGGCACGCTGCAGGCGCGCAAGTACGTCGAGCTCGAGAACCGCCGTTTCCGGCCGACCGACGTCGGCCGCGCGGTGAGCAAGTTCCTGTCCGCGCACTTCACCCAGTACGTCGACTACGACTTCACCGCCAAGCTCGAGGACGAGCTCGACGCGGTAAGCCGCGGCGAGGAGGACTGGGTGCCGCTGATGGAGCGTTTCTGGAAGTCCTTCAAGACGCTCGTCGACGACAAGAAGGACAACATCGACCGCACCGACGCGGGTAGCGTGCGCGTGCTCGGCGACGATCCGAAGTCGGGCCGCCCGGTGAGCGCGCGCATCGGCAAGTTCGGCCCGCTGGTGCAGATAGGCACCAGCGAGGACGAGGAGAAGCCGCAGTTCGCCTCGCTGCGCCCGGGCCAGAGCATCTATTCGATCTCGCTGGAGGACGCGCTTGAGTTGTTCAAGCTGCCGCGCGACCTCGGCGAGAGCAACGGCGAGAAGGTCACCGTCGGCATCGGCCGCTTCGGTGCGTTCGCCAAGCGCGGCTCGACGTATGCATCGCTGGCCAAGGAAGACGATCCGTACGCGATCAGCTTCGAGCGCGCGGTGGAGCTCATCGAGCAGAAGGAAGAGATCGCGCGCAACCGCATCATCAAGCAGTGGGACGGCATCGACCTGCAGGTGCTCAACGGGCGCTTCGGGCCGTACCTCTCCGATGGCCGCATGAACGGTCGCATCCCGAAGAACCGCGATCCCGCATCGCTCACGCTCGAGGAAGCGCAGGCGATGATGGAGGCGACCGGCAAGCCGATGCGCGCGAAGTTCATGAAGAAGGCGGCCAAGAAGGTCGCGGCGAAGAAGACGTCGGACAAGCCGGCGAAGAAGGCCGCGACGAAGAAGGTCGCCAAGAAGGCGGTGAAGAAGGCCGCGAAGAAGGCGACCGCCAAGAAGGCGGCCTCGAAGACGGTGGCGAAGAAGGCCGTCGCTAAGAAGGCTTCGACGCGCGCCGTCGAGGCGGACGACACGCCGTTCTGACGGAGCCGGCATGCGCTGGAGCGGACGCCTGCATGACTGGAACGACGCGCGCGGGTTCGGCTTCGTCACGCCGAACGGCGGCGGCGAGCGCGCGTTCGTGCACATCCGCGCATTCGCGCGCGCGCATCGGCGGCCGGTCGACGGCGACCTGCTGAACTACGCGGTGGAAGTCGACGGCCGCGGCCGCCGCAATGCGGTCGCGGTGCGCTTCGCCGATGCGCCCGCGCCCGTCGCGCCGCCGCCACGCCGCACGAAGCCGTTCCGGGCAACGGGTTTTGCCGCGCTGTTCGCGCTCGCATTGCCCGCCGCCTGTGCGATCGGCCTGCTGCCGTGGAAGGTGGCCGGCGTGTACGC
>JAEWJX010000050.1 GCA_023386365.1 Actinomycetes bacterium
CCTCATCGCCCACCGACGAGTGGGAACGCCGCGTCAGCATCGCCTTCGCGGCGGACCCCTTCTTGCCCATCGTCAGCTCTCGGACGCCTCAGCCTCGGCGGCCGGGGCCTCCTGGAAGCCCAGCGACAGGGAGTTCATGCAGTAGCGCAGCCCGGTGGGGGTGCCGAAGCCGTCGTCGAAGACGTGGCCCAGGTGCCCGCCGCAGTTCGCGCAACGCACCTCGGTGCGCACCATGCCGAGCGAGGTGTCCTCGATCAGCTCTACGGCATCCGGGTTGACCGAGTCGTAGAAGCTCGGCCAGCCGCAGCCGGAGTCGAACTTGGTGCCGCTCTTGAACAGCTCGGCGCCGCACGCCGCACAGGTGTAGAGGCCCGCACGGTGCTCGTCGAGCAGCTCGCCCGTCCAGGCGCGCTCCGTTCCCGCCTCACGCAGAACCCGGAAGCGATCCTCGCCCAGCTCCTCGCGCCACTGCTCGTCCGTCTTGGTGACCTTGTAGCCCATCGCGTTCCTTTCCGCAGCAATCGTAGATGCCCGGTTCGGGCACCCGCTGAGTACAACGTCGTCCGGCGTCGCAGAGTTCCCGCGTGGTCTCCCGGATGCGGTGCCGCCGCGACCCTAGGATTGCCCGCATGTCGGGCACGTCTGGCGCTGCGCGCGCGCACCAACCCGACGACGCACGCCCCGACGGCGACTCCCTCGATGCGACCTCGCGCCGCGTGCTGGAGTTCGAACTCGCCTGGGGGGCGAAGCCGGGGGCGAAGGCCTCCGCCATCCGCGCGGAGTTCGGTGTGGCGCCCGCCCGGTACTATCAGATGCTGTCGGCGGTTCTCGATTCGCCGGCCGCGCTGCGCCACGATCCGCTGCTGGTGCGCCGCCTTCAGCGCGTACGGGATGCCCGAGCCGCGGCACGCGCCTCCCGCTCCTTCCGTATCGACACCCAGGATCCGATCGACTAGATGGCCAGCTTCCCTCGAGACCAGTTCGACGACGTCCCCCACGATGTGGATCGCGTCGGGGCGCACCGCACCCCCCGCAAGCGCGGGCGCGGATGGGTGGCGTTCGGGTGGGCGACGCTCGCCACGGCGGTGCTCGTGGTGGGTGGACTCTTCGCGTTGAGCCTGTTCGACAGCAACTTCGAGCTGCCGCTGTTCCCGCAGCAGTCGGAGACGCCGTCCGAGACCCCGACCGTGATCGAGACAGCCGAGCCGGTGACCGACCCGGCGAGCCTCGACCCCGCGTTCCTGCAGACGGTCACCATCTCGGTGCTCAACGGCACGCCCACCGAGGGTCTGTCGAACCAGGCGGCCGACCAGATCGCGGCGGCCGGGTGGCCCGACCCGAGCCGTGCGGCGGCGTCCGCCACCGACGAGGCCGAGACGTTCGTCTACTACCCGTCCGCCGAGTATGAGGGTGTCGCGCGCGGTATCGCGCAGCTCGTCGGCGCGGTGGATGTGCGGATGTCGGATGCGTTCCCCACGGCCGTCATCACGGTCGTGCTGGGCGCCGACTACGTGCCGCCGGCAGCCGGCTGAACCTGCCCGTCCGGGCCCGAAATCGGGGCCGGTGTTACGCCGATGTTTAATCTGCGTTGAATCTTCGTCATGCGGGGTCGTTTGGCGCCATCTGCGCCGAATCGGGCCCCCTCGGCTCGCTAGCATCGCCGATGTGCCGCCCGGAAGCAGGGCGGGACGCAACAGGCGTACAGCAGGGAGCACGACCATGGCCAACGGAACCGTGAAGTGGTTCAACGCGGAGAAGGGCTTCGGCTTCATCACCGTCGACGGCGGACAGGATGTCTTCGTCCACTACTCGGCCATCGACATGGCCGGCTACAAGGTCCTCGAGGAGGGCCAGGCGGTGACCTTCGAGGTCGGGTCGGGCTCCAAGGGGCCGCAGGCCGAGTCGGTGCGCCCGGTCTGACCGACCACGCGCCGGACGCGCCGCGGATGGCCGCTGTCGCATCCGATCGGCGACTTAGCATGACCCCATGCAGCTGAGGGGGCGCCGCGGCGCGGTCATCGCCGTG
This sequence comes from Actinomycetes bacterium, assembly GCA_023386365.1. GTDB lineage: Bacteria > Actinomycetota > Actinomycetes > Actinomycetales > Microbacteriaceae > Homoserinibacter. The sequence goes on from JAEWJX010000050.1 coordinate 2,027, forward strand.
CTGACGGCAGTCGCCGCGCTGACGGCGGGATGCACGTCGGCGTCCCCGGTGGCGTCGTCGTCGCCGACGCCCGAGTACGTCTCCAACTACGAGACCCCCGCGCCCGTCGTGTACGCGCCGCTCACCGGCCTGCCCGTCGACGACCCGGCGACGCTCGCGCATCCGTCGCTGTCGGCGAAGATCGACAACCACTGGGACGCGCGCCCGCAGGTGGGGCTCGAGGCAACCGACATCGTCTTCGAGGAGCTCGTCGAGGGTGGTCTCACCCGGTACGTCGCCGTCTGGCACTCGAACGTGCCCGCCGAGATCGGGCCGATCCGGTCGATCCGTCCGATGGACCCGGACATCATCTCGCCGTTCGGCGGCATCGTCGCGTACTCGGGTGGGCAGCAGCGCTTCGTGACGCTCATGCAGCAGACGAACGTCTACAACGCGATCCACGGGCAGAGCGACACGGCCGACGTCATGTTCCGCACCCCGTCGAAGGCCGCACCCCACAACGTGCTCGTGAAGGCACCCCAGCTGCTGGCGATGCATCCCGACCTCGCGCCGCCACCGCAGCAGTACTCCTACGCCGACAACCTGGCGGGGGCGACCGCCACCCGTGAGGGTCAGCGGGTAGCCGGGGTCGACCTCGTGCTCGGCGGTTCGGCTCACCCCGGATGGCGGTGGGACGCCGCGAGCGGCCGCTGGTTGCGCCTTCAGGACGGCGCGGTCGACACCGACTCGAACGGGGCCCAGCTCTCGGCCGCGAACGTGGTGGTCGTGCGAGTACCGATCTCGAACGACGGGGGAGTGCCCAAGACGGAGCTCATCGGATGGGGTGAGGCGTGGGTGCTCTCCGGCGGCGGCATGGTGCACGCCAGCTGGTCGAAGCCCGACCGTGTCGCGCCCATCCGACTCGTCGATGACACCGGCACCGTGATCCGTCTGGCCCCCGGGAACAGCTGGTTCGAACTGGTGCCGAACTCCGGGTCGGTCACCCCGCTGCCCGCCGCCTGACGGCCGCGATCCGGGCTGTCTCGCCTGCCGCGAACGCGCGCCCGCTCGGCTTGCACTCACCCCGACCGAGTGCCAGACTGATCCCTGGCACTCGTCATCTATGAGTGCCAACTCCACTGTGGCTCACGTCCGGGAGGGACGACACTTACCCATGGCAAAGATCATTGCTTTCAACGAGGATGCCCGTCGGGGCCTCGAGCGCGGCCTCAACACCCTGGCCGACGCCGTGAAGGTCACGCTCGGCCCGCGCGGCCGCAACGTCGTCCTCGAGAAGAAGTGGGGCGCCCCCACGATCACCAACGATGGGGTCTCCATCGCGAAGGAGATCGAGCTCGACGACCCGTACGAGAAGATCGGTGCGGAGCTCGTCAAGGAGGTCGCCAAGAAGACCGACGACGTCGCCGGTGACGGAACGACCACCTCGGTCGTCCTCGCCCAGGCGCTCGTCCGCGAGGGCCTGCGCAACGTCGCGGCCGGCGCCGACCCCATCAGCCTGAAGCGCGGCATCGAGAAGGCCGTCCAGGCCGTCGAGGTCGAGCTGCGTGCCGCCGCGAAGGAGGTCGAGACCAAGGAGGAGATCGCCGCCACCGCGTCCATCTCCGCCGCCGACCCCGAGATCGGCGCGCTCATCGCCGAGGCCATCGACAAGGTGGGCAAGGAGGGCGTCGTCACCGTCGAGGAGTCGAACACCTTCGGCACCACGCTCGAGCTCACCGAGGGCATGCGCTTCGACAAGGGCTACCTGTCGGCATACTTCGTGACCGACCCGGAGCGTCAGGAGGCGGTCTTCGAAGACCCGTACATCCTGATCGTCAACGGCAAGATCTCGAACATCAAGGACCTGCTGCCGATCGTCGACAAGGTGATCCAGGCCGGCCGGCAGCTGCTCATCATCGCGGAAGACGTCGACGGTGAGGCGCTCGCGACTCTCGTCGTGAACAAGATCCGCGGCATCTTCAAGTCGGTCGCCGTGAAGGCCCCCGGCTTCGGCGACCGCCGCAAGGCGCAGCTCGCCGACATCGCCATCCTCACCGGTGGCGAGGTCATCAGCGAGGAGCTCGGCCTCAAGCTCGAGAACGCCACGCTGGACCAGCTCGGTCAGGCCCGCAAGGTCATCGTCACCAAGGACGAGACCACGATCGTCGAGGGCTCCGGCTCGGCCGACCAGATCGCCGGTCGCGTCAAGCAGATCCGCCAGGAGATCGACAACACCGACTCCGACTACGACCGTGAGAAGCTCCAGGAGCGTCTCGCCAAGCTCGCCGGCGGCGTCGCCGTCATCAAGGCGGGTGCGGCCACCGAGGTCGAGCTGAAGGAGCGCAAGCACCGCATCGAGGACGCCGTGCGCAACGCGAAGGCTGCCGTCGAGGAGGGCATCGTCGCCGGTGGTGGCGTCGCGCTCATCCAGGCCGGCAAGACCGCCTTCGAGAAGCTCGAGCTGTCGGGCGACGAGGCGACCGGTGCGAACATCGTCAAGGTCGCCATCGACGCGCCGCTCAAGCAGATCGCGCTGAACGCCGGTCTCGAGCCCGGTGTCGTCGTCGACCGCGTGCGCAACCTGCCTTCGGGTCAGGGCCTCAACGCGGCCACCGGTGAGTACGTCGACATGCTGGCCGCCGGCATCAACGACCCGGTGAAGGTGACCCGCTCGGCGCTGCTCAACGCGGCCTCGATCGCCGGCCTCTTCCTCACCACCGAGGCCGTCGTGGCCGACAAGCCCGAGAAGGTTGCGGCTCCGGTCGGCGACCCCACGGGTGGCATGGACTTCTGATCTAGTCCCCGCACAACGCCCAGCGGGCGGTGCCCCTAGGGGGGGCGCCCCCGTCGGTTTTGGCAGCCCC
>JAEWJX010000071.1 GCA_023386365.1 Actinomycetes bacterium
GCCCCCCACCCACATCCGCTCCCACCCGTAAGGACCCGACGATGACCGTCCTCGACGAGAGGCCCGCCCTCGAGCAGCGGCTGCGACCCCGGCAGCACACCACCCGCAAGCGCGACCGTTCCGTGAGGGGATGGGTGAACCGCGGGGGTCTGGTGACGCTGCTGTTCGCGTTGCCGATGATCCTGGTGTTCGCCGTCTACAGCTGGTGGCCGATCCTGCAGTCCGTCTGGATGAGCTTCCAGAAGACGAACCTCATCACCTACCAGTTCGTCGGGCTCGACAACTTCGTGAACGTGCTGAGTGACCCGCTGCTGGGTCGCGCCGTTCTCAACACCCTCTACTTCGCCGTGCTGGCGCTGATCTTCGGCTTCCCGCTCCCGATCTTCATGGCGGTGCTGATGAGCGAGGTGCGGCGCCTGAAGGGCTTCTACTCGGCCCTCGCCTACCTTCCCGTCATCGTGCCGCCCGTGGTGGCGGTGCTGCTGTGGAAGTTCTTCTACTCGGCGTCGCCGACGGGCGTCTTCAACACGATCCTCGGCTGGGTCGGCATCCCGCCGCAGCCGTGGATCCAGGATGCGACACAGGCGATGCCGTCGCTTGTGCTGGAGGCGACCTGGGCGGGCGCCGGCGGGTCGATCATCATCTACCTGGCGGCGCTGCTGGCGGTGCCGCCGGAGCTGTATGACGCGGCCGAGGTGGATGGCGCATCCATCTGGCGCAAGATCTGGCATGTGACGCTGCCGCAGCTGCGCGGGGTGATCTTCGTGATGCTGATCCTGCAGGTGATCGCCACGGCGCAGGTGTTCCTGGAGCCGTTCCTGTTCACCGGCGGCGGCCCGAACAATTCGACCGTCACCGTGCTGCTGCTCATCTACCGCTACGCGTTCGAGAACAGCCTGGGCGGCAAGTACGGCGAAGCCACCGCGCTGTCGCTGATGCTCGCCATCTTCCTGGCGCTGGCGTCGTTCCTGTACTTCAAGGCCACCGAGAAGTGGAGCTCCAACTGATGACCACGACGGTCCGACTTCCCGGTCGCCCCGCGTTCCGCCTGCGCCGCAAGCTCGACGAGACGGTCGAGCCGGATGCCGACCGCGGCATCCTCTCGGGGCATGACCGCAACCGCCGGTCGGTGAAGGTCACCCAGACGATCTCGCACGTGTTCCTGTTCGTTGGCCTCATCGTGGTGGGTCTCGGCCCGCTGCTGTGGCTGGCGAAGGCCGCCGTGTCGACCACTCAGGACACCATCCAGTTCCCGCTCGCGTTCTGGCCGAGCGGCATCGACTGGGCGAACCTCGAGCAGGCGTGGGTCGACGTCGAGGTGGGCAAGTACTTCTTCAACACCATCGCGCTCGCGTTCGGCCAGTGGGTGATCGGCCTGTTCATCGCCACGACGGGTGCCTACGTGCTGTCGGTGCTGAAGCCGGCGTACGCGCGGGTGCTGCAGGCGGCCATCCTCACGACCCTGTTCGTGCCGTCGGTGGTGCTGCTGGTGCCGCTGTTCATCACGGTGGCGCGGCCGCTGATCGGGCCGAGCCTGCTGAACAACTATCTGGGGGTGTGGTTGCCGACGGCGGCGAACGCGTTCTACATCCTCATCGTGAAACGGTTCTTCGATTCGCTCCCGTATGAGGTGTTCGAGGCGGCGAAGACGGATGGCGCGGGCCCGTTCCGCATCTTCTGGTCGATCGCGTTGCCCATGTCGCGGCCCATCCTGGGCGTGGTGTCGGTGTTCATCATCATCGGGTCGCTGAAGGACTACCTGTGGCCGAAACTGGTGCTGCCGGATGCGGCGGTGCAGCCGCTGGGGGTGCGTCTGCCGAACATCCAATCGCAGACGGAGCTGGATGTGACGTTGGCGGCGTTGGCGATCTCGACGATCATCCCGGTGGTGCTGTTCCTGGTGTTCCAGCGAGTGTTCCTGCGGGGCGCCGGTCTCGGGGGAGCCGTCAAGGGCTGACCCGCGACTACCCTCGGGTCATGCGGATTCGGGCGGCGTGGCTGGGAGCGATCGCGCTCCTGGTCGCGCCGCTCGTCGCGTGCACGGCCTCGCCGACCCCGGTGTCGGCGGAGCCACCTCGCGCCTGGGCCCCCGCATCCGAGTCCGCGCCGGTCGACCCGGATGCTGCCTACGTAGCGGCGCGGCTGGCCGACATGTCGGTGCTCGAGCAGGCGGCGACGGTGATCATGCCGCGCGTGCCCAGCACCGACCCGGCGGCCGCCCGCGCGAGCATCGCCGCGTCCGGCATCGGCGGCGTCATCCTGATGGGCGGCGACACCCAGTACTCGGTCCCGTTCACGGTCGCACTCACCGCGGGGCTCGTCGATGACCCCGCCCTCCCGCCGCTCACCGCCGTCGACCAGGAGGGTGGCACGGTCGCGCGCCTGCCCGACCCCGGCCCCAGCGCACGCACCCTCGGGCGGATGCCACCGGAGGCCACCCGGGAGGCGTTCGCCGCCCGCGCGGCCCTCGTCGCATCCGCCGGGTTCGACATCAACTTCGGGATCGTGGCCGACAACTCACCCGACCCGAACTCGTTCATCGCCTCGCGGGTGTTCGGGCTGGATGCCGCGTCCGCCGCCGCTCGGGTGACGGAGGCGGTGGCGGGCGAGCACGGCGTGGTGCTGTCGACCCTGAAGCACTTCCCGGGGCACGGGGGCGCACCCGGCGACTCGCACCACCTCATCCCGCAGACGTCGATGAGCGTCGACGAGTGGCGCGCCACCCAGGCGCCACCGTTCGAGGCCGGCATCGCGGCGGGCGCGGAGCTCGTGATGATGGGGCACCTGCGCTACACCGCCGTCGATTCTGCTCCGGCGTCGCTGTCGCCCGCCTGGTACCGCATCCTGCGGGAGGATCTCGGCTTCGACGGTGTGATCGTCACCGATTCCATGCACATGCTGCAGGACAGCGGCGAACCGGCCCTCGCCGACCCGTACACGAACGGGGTGACGGCGCTCGCGGCGGGCGCCGACCTGCTGCTCTTCGCGGGTCCGGTCGATCCGGGCGTGCTCAGCCAGCGGATCGCGGATGCGGTCGCCGACGGCACGATCCCCGCGTCGCGGTTGGCGGATGCGGCGCAGCGCATCCTGGAGCTGCGGCGGTCGGTGGCCACCTCGGATGCGGCGTACATCCGCTGCGACGGCGCGTGCGCGGTGGCCGCGCGTTAGCTGATCGAGGAGCGCGCCGACGGCACGCGTCTCGAGATCACGCCAGCGGCTTCCCGAGGAACGTCGCGTACCGTCGCGCCACCGCTCCAGCCGCCTTCTCGACGCTCGCCGGCAGCGGCGCGAACGGCAGCAGTTCCACCCGCACCGCCTTCGTGCCGCGGTCGCGCTTCCAGGTGCCGAGCACTTCGCCGCGCGACAGGATCGTCGACAGGAACATGCCGTTGCCGCCCGGCACGATCGCATCCGCGTGCTGCGGGGCGAGTGCGGCCGAGCGGTCGCCGTACCCGAGGAGGTACTCGTCGAACCCGGGCAGCAGGTGCACGCCGCCCGCCGGTTCGAGTCCGGGGCGCAGGTAGTGGGTGACGCCGTCGACCACGAGCTCGTCGAGCCGGTCGCGCACGCGTTCGGTGGCCGCGCGCACCGGCGTGAGCGGAAGCCCCGCCCACCACGCCAGGTCGCGCACGGTGGCGGGGCCATGACCGGTGAAGTAGCGCAGCGCGAGCTCGTCGAGCGCGTCGTCGGGGTCGAGGCGTCGGGGTTCGGGCACGTGCTCGTCGAGCAGGGCATACTCGGTGCGTCCCGACAGCACGATGAGGCCCGTGTGGGCGAGGTTGCCGAGCAGGTGGATGCCGCGTTGGCCGTCGGTCGCTACGCCGCCTTCGCGGAAGGCGTCGAGCATCTCGGAGCGGTCGGCTCGGCCGCCGCCCCCCAACCGGTCGCGGGCGATCGCGGCGGCGCGCTCGAAGTCGGATGCGGTGAGCTGCAGTTCGCGGTGCCGCGGAGCCGCCATGCGGGTCATGCGCTCCCCGGTGAGCGTCAGCATCCAGCCGAGGTCTTCGGCCGCCACCAGGTGCAGGGTGCCGCGCATCGGCCACGAGCGCACGATCGCACCGGACGTGTGCGCCGCCTCGACGCTGCGCTCGTCGAGCCCGGTGCGCAGCCCGAGCGACCACAGCACGCCGAGGTAGTCCTGGGCCTGCATAGCCAGCAGCGACCGCACCACCTCGACCGGGTCGGCGGATGCGCGGGCCGCGATGCCCTGCGCGCTGAGGCGCAGAGCGGTGACGGTGCGTCGGCCCCGCGGCGACAGTGTGGCGCTCACCCGACCAGTGTGGCGGGTACCGGTGACGTGCGGGTCAGTCGTCGAGAGCGAGCGTGGGCAGCTGCACGTCGACGACGACCGGGTCGGCGGCCACGGCGGGCGCCGGCTGCAGCGCCGCGACACCGGTGGATGCGGCCACGCCGGTCACGGCGAGAAGCGCGGCGATCGCGAGACCGCGGCGCGCATCCAGTCGCCCCTGCCGACGCAACAGCACGAGGGCGACCGCCAGCGCGGTCACGCCGGCGGCGGCGAGCGCGACGATCAGCAGGGTGAGCAGGGCGGGCATGGGGGAGCCGTTCGGGTGGAGGGTGAGCCCACGGTAGCAGTCCCCCGGACGGGGGACAACGGTCAGGCGCGAGGTGTTCCGAGCACGCCGATCTCGGCCAGTTGCTCCGCGAGCTCTGCCCCGTCGACCCCGTACACCCAGCGCACGCCGTCGCCGTGGAAGTCGTGGGGCGAGCGTCCTCCGGCGAACACCGCCTCACCGGTGGTCAGGCGGCGGATGGCGACGGCCGCCACGTTCTGCGGGTGCGCTTTCGTGAACTCCTCGTAGCGGGTCTCGTCGTGCTGACCGTCGTCGCCGACGAGAAGCCACCGCACGTTCGGGAACTCGGCCGCGAGGCGTTCCAGGTTGAGGGCCTTATGCTCCTGCCCGCTGCGGAACCAGCGGTCGGGTGTCGGCCCCCAGTCGGTGAGCAGGTACGCGCCGCGCGGGTACAGGTGGCGCGTGAGGAAGCGGTTCAGCGTGGGCACGATATTCCAGGCGCCGGTGGAGAGGTAGACGATCGGGCTGCCGGGGTGCGCCGTCATCAGGCGGTCGTACAGCACCGACATCCCGGGAACCGGGCGGCGGGCGTGCTCGTTGGTGACGAAGCTCGTCCACGCCGCCAGCAGGGGGCGGGGGAGCGAGGTGACCACAACGGTGTCGTCGATGTCGGAGATCACCCCGAAACGCACCGCCTCATCCACCACGAACACGGGCGCCTCGATCGCGTCCGAGCCTTCGAGGGTGAGCAGGATGGTGTTCCAGCCGGCAGGCAGCTCGGCCTCCACCCGCGCATCGATCACGCCGCCGCGGTCCGCCTGGATCGTCAGCTCGACTTCGCCTGCACGCACCCGGATCTCCGCGTCGCGCACCGGCACGCTCGTGAAACTGCGCCACCCGCGGATGCTGGTGTAGCGATCCGGCTCGCGACGACCCGGCTTCACGAGTAGCACCCGACCGAGCACCCGCATCCACCCGTCACCGCCGTAGCCCGGGAACGGCACGATCGTGGGCACGAAACCGCGGCGACGACCGCGGCGCTCGCGGAAGGCGTGGATGGCGTCCTCGATGCGCGCGGCCAGGTGCGGTCGGCGAGCCGGCTGCGAAGCGACGGGCGGCGTCGGTTCGGCGGACTCCATCCGTCCAGTGTGTCATGTGGGCGTTCGGCTCGCGCCAAGGTCCAAGCGGGCTAGAATCGCCGCAACACTCCGAGGAGAAACTGTGCCCGACACCCTCACCGATACGCGCGACCTTCCCGCGACCCTGATCCGCAACGAGCCCATGCAGGCCCGCAGCACGGCGCGACTCGCCGCACTGCTCGACGCCGCCGCTGCCGTCGTCGACGAGATCGGATACGAGCGGCTCACCACCGCGATGGTCGCGGACGGCGCCGGCGCGTCGATCGGAACCGTCTACCGCTACTTTCCCGACCGCATCGCGGTGCTGCAGAGCCTCGCCGCCCGCAACGAGGAGCGCGCCACCGAGCGGGTGCTCGCGCAGGTCGCCGACGAGGCGCACGGCGACTGGCTCGCCGCCCTGTCGTCGTCGTTCGACGCCTTCGTCGACCTGTTCCGCACCGAGCCGGGCTTCGCGTCGTTGCGCCTCGGCGACGTGCTCGACCTGCGTCCCGCCGAGGGCTCGCCCCGCAACTCGGTCATGGCGAACACCATCTTCGACGCGCTCTCCGCCCGCTTCGGCCTCGCCGACGACGCGAAGCTGCGTTCCGGGTTCGAGGTGGCGATCGAGACCACCGACGCCCTCGTGGCCCGCGCGTTCGCACGCGACCCGAAGGGCGACGCCGAACGCCTGGATGCGGCGCGCACCGCCGTCGGGCAGGTCATCGCGACCTACCTCCCGCTTCCGCCGCGCTGACAACCGGCCCCACCGCTTCACCAGACGACGCCCCCACCAAGCCGGCCGGGG
>JAEWJX010000023.1 GCA_023386365.1 Actinomycetes bacterium
CCCACCCACCTCACCGCCCCCCCGCCTCACCCCCCGGGGGGGGCCCTGTCTGTAACACTCCCCGCGACGCGACAGAATGGCGGGATGGACTGGCAGACACCCGAGGACACGGTTCAGGCCGCGTTCGTCACCGAGTCCAACCGTCGCGCCCTCTCGGCCGTGCCGCCCGCATCCGGCGCCTGGCGGGTCGGCGACGACCCCGGCGACCGGCAGTTCGCGCACCTCGGCGCGATGTCGTTCGAACGCGGCGGCTCACTGCCCTCGGTCGCGATCGCCTACGAGACCTGGGGCGAACTGAACGCCGCCGGCGACAACGCGGTGCTCGTGCTGCACGCACTCACCGGCGACAGTCACCTCACCGGCGCCCCCGGCCGCGGTCACGCGACCGCCGGATGGTGGTCCGGGCTCGTCGGCCCCGACAAGGTGCTCGACCCGGCCAAGTGGTTCATCGTGGCGCCCAACATGCTGGGCGGCTGCCAGGGATCGACCGGGCCAGCCTCCGTCGCCCCGGACGGCGCCGAATGGGGGTCGCGCTTCCCGTTCCTCACCATCCGCGATCAGGTGGCGGCCCAGCGCGCCCTCACCGACGAGCTGGGCATCCGCAGTTGGGCCGCGGTGATCGGCGGCTCGATGGGTGGGATGCAGGTGCTGGAGTGGGCGGTCACCCACCCGGAGCGGGTCGAGAAGTTCGCCGTGCTCGCGGCCCCACCGCTCTCGTCGGCCGACCAGATCGCACTCAACTTCGTGCAGTCCGAGGCGATCCGTGTCGACCCCGGCTTCGCCGGTGGCGACTACTACAACGCCGACGATGGCGACGGCCCCCACCACGGCCTAGCCCTCGCGCGCCGCATGGCCCTGCTCAACTACCGCTCCCCCACCGAACTCGACGACCGTTTCGCCCGCAGCTGGCAGAGCGGACTCAACCCGATGGGCGGCGGCGGCCGTTTCGCCGTCGAAAGCTACCTCGACTTCCACGGCAACAAGTTCACGCGACGCTTCGACGCCAACAGCTACCTGGTGCTCGTCGACGCGATGAACTCCCACGACGTGGGGCGTGACCGCGACGGTGTGGCTGCAGCCCTCGGCCGCGCGACCGGCCTGGGTCTCGTGTTGGGGATCGACTCCGACCGCCTCTTCCCCGTTCCCGGGCAACAGGTGATCGCCCAGCACCTGCCGAACAGTCTCAGCGGCTCCGAGCCGATCGTCATCTCGTCGCCGTACGGACACGACGCGTTCCTCATCGAGGATGCGCTCGTCGGCGCCGAGCTCACGCGCCTGCTGGAGGCCTGATGCGTCGCCCGCGCCGGCTCCTCCTCGGGATCGTCGCGGGCGTGATCGCGCTCGGCGCGGCCGGATGCACCGCCGCGGCACCCGAACTCCCCGCCGGCGTCACGGCGGATGTGCTTCAGCGTCGCACCGACATCGCCGACGGCATGCTGGCGATCTCGGTGACCAACGGCTCGGATGCGCCGTTCACCCTCACCCGGGCGAGCTACACCGCACCCCGCTACGCCGAGGCGATGACGTGGGATGGGGGTGAACGCACGCTCGCTCCGGGGCGCACGCTCGACCTCCGCATCCGCCCCGCCGCCCTCGCGTGCGACACCGCCGACGGCGACGGGACCGTCACCCTCGACTTCCTCGACGGGGAAGGCCGCCCCGGCACCGCGCAGATCGCCCCGGGCGACCCGTTCGACCTGTTCCCGCGGTTCACGGATGAAGCGTGCGCGACCGAGGCCGTCGCCACCGTCGCCGACGTCGCGCTCGCCCGCGTCGACGGCGACGGGCAGCCAGGCCACCCCGCCGACGTCGTCATCACCGTCACCCCGACCGGAGACGCGGGCACGTTCACGCTCGACGGTGTCCGCGCTACCCCCCTCATCCGGATGTGGGGGCCCGGCGGGAGCGTCGAACGCCTCGCGCTCGACGTCGCGGTGCACGGCGACGACGAACCCCGCGAGGTGCGGGTGCCGATCGTGCCGGTCCGGTGCGATCCGCACGCGCTCGCCGACGACAAGGTAGGGGCGAACCTGCCGCTCGAGTACACCGTCGACGGCACCCCCATCCGGGTGGTCCCGGCGGTCTCCGGCGAGTTCCGGGCCGCGATCCATGCCTTCGTGAGCGCATACTGCGCCTGACACTCGGGCGTGGCACCCCCTTTCGGGTGCCGAAGTCTGCCACCATGTTCGCGAGGAGGCCCCGGTCACCCAACGGGTGGAGTGCGCGATGGATCTGATCGCCAAAGAACGCGACCGCGTCCTGCAACGGACGGCGCGGGTCTACGGACTGAGCTTCACCCTCGTCTCGGCGCTCTGTTACCTGCTGCCAGGCGCCGTGGACGGAGCCTTCGCGCTGTGGGCGGGTGCCGGGCTCTACCTGCTGCTCGCGGCATCCCAGTTCATGCTCGGCATCAGCCGCAACCCGCTCTGGGTGCTTCTGCCGCTCCTCGCAGGCCTCGGCATCACCGCCGTCGCCACCTCGTTCGGCACGGTCTCTCTCGGCCAGGGCGGCGCCACCGCCATCCAGCTCCTCCTGTCGGGGTCTCTCGCCGCGGTCGCGATCGTGCTCACCGGCACGGTCTGGCGCGTGCTGAGCCTCGGCGGCGCCTTCGTCGGGGTCACGTTCGTCGCTCTGTGGCTGACGGCCGCATCGCAGGCGCCCCTCCGCACCGGAGGGCTGCTGCTGCTCGGCTGGTTCCTGGCGGGCGGGATCGGATTCTGGGTCTCGGCGGGCGTGCCGCAGGTGAGCAAACGGATCGCGAGCATCGGGCGCGCCCACCGGGCGGAACGCCAGGCGAGCGAGCTGGAGGCCCAGCGCCGTCAGTCGGCGCGACTGCTGCACGACACGGTGCTCGCCACGCTCACCCTGCTCGCGCACTCCGGTGTCGGAGTCACCCCCGAAGCCCTCCGGCAGCAGGCGGCCGACGACGCACGACTGCTCCGTCAACTGCGTCTCGGGTCGACCCCCACCCCGCAGTCCTCCGGCAGCTACCAGTTGGACACGGGCGGCGACTCCGAACCGGTCCTCGGCCGCACCCTCGAATCGGTGAAGCAGCGGTTCGGGCGCATGGGTCTCGAGGTGAGCTGGCACGGCACCGGTCAGGTGCTGCTGCCGAGCGAGGTGCTCGACGCCTTCCTGCTGGCGCTCGCGGAATGTCTGGAGAACGTGCGCCGACATTCGGGCGTCACGCAGGCGCACGTCACGATCACGGACGACGAGACCACCGTTCGCGCCATGGTGACGGATGCGGGGGTCGGCTTCGCGATCGCCGACATCGACGAAGCCAAGCTCGGCTTCGCGGAGTCGGTCGTCGCACGCCTCCGCGACGTGGGCGGAAACGCCCGCCTCTTCTCCTCGCCCGGCGCGGGGACGACCGTGGTCCTGGAGGTGCCCCGATGACGACCGGCATCCCCGAGGAGAACACCCTCGGCATCGTGGTGGGTAACGCCGCCCGCGCCGTCTCCAAGACCGCCAAGCGGCTGGGCCAGGCGGGCGCCCGCCCCAGCCTGGGCAGCTCATTCCTCGGCCTCGGCGCCGACATCCTGGTCGTGCTGCGCGCCGTCTACGGACTCAGCCTGTTCATCGTGCTGTGGGATCGGTACCCGTCGCCCTGGGTGGCGGCCGGCGGCTGGGGCCTGCTCGTCGTCGTGATCGCGACCACCATCATCGGAACCCGACTCGGTGGCGACCGGATGCCGACCTGGGCGTTCCTGCTCGTGCTCACCGGCCTCGCGGGTGTCGTGACACTCGACCTCATCGCCACCTGGGAGCTCCACGACCTGGGCCGCACCCTCACAGCGGCGACCGCCGCCGGCATGTCGCTGCTGCTCGTGGTGACGCACCGCGGAGCGGTGGAGGTGATCGTCGCCGCCGGCGTGCTCGGCGTCACCCTCGCCGTGGCGATGTTCCTCAACACCCCACCCGGAACCCCGTTCGACGCGGATCACGTGGCACCCCAACTGGCCACCGTCGCATTCGTCGTCCTCCCCGCGGTGATCGGGGTCGTCGTCGTACACGGCTACCGACAGATGGTTCAACTCGAACTCGACCGGGTGCTCGTGCAGAGCAACGTGTCGGCGCCTCGCTACGCGGTCGGCATGCTCGCCTCCGAAGAGCTCGCCCGACTCGACCTCGCCGCGGAACGCCTGCTCGACTCCATCGCCACCAAGAAGACCGCGCTCCCCCTCACACCGAAGACGGCGTCGATCGCCGCATCCCTCGCCACCGAGCTGCGCTTGCATCTCATCGAGGGTCGACGCGAGACCTGGCTGTACCACGCGGTCAGCGAGTCGGAGATGCTCGGAAAGTCGGTCACGCTCGTCGACAAGTCGGCGCTCGCCGGACTCCTCGACCCCGCCCAGCGTGACGGCCTGCTCTCCGCCGCCTGGCTGCTCGTGTCCGACACGCGGAAGAAGTCGAGCCCGCATCGCACCGTGACGCTGCAGGTCGGCCCCCTCGCCCCCGGGAGCTCCGACCGCACCGACCGCAAGATCCTCATCCCGATCACCATCACGAGCACCGGAATCAGCCGGAATCGTGTCGATCCCGCGATCTGGGCCGCTCTCGGACGGGTCGGGCGATACTCTGACTCCACCGAGGACGGAAGTCTGCGCGTCGACATCGAGACGCTCGTCGACAACCCCGCTGATATCTGACCCCCCTGATCCAAAGGAGCGCGCCGATGGCACACCCCATCCGACTCGCAGTCGTTGACGACCACCGCATGATCCTGAGCGGCCTCGCGAACTGGATCCGCAACGCCACCGACGAGATCGACGTGGTCGCCGAGCTCTCCACCTGGCCGGAACTCCTCACGCACCCCGCGTTCCCGGTCGACGTCGTGCTGCTCGACCTCGACCTGAAAGACAACATCCCGGTCGCGGTGAAGATCTCGGCCCTCAAATCCACGGGTGTGCGTGTCGTGCTGATGAGCACCTACTCGGAGCCGAACGTCGTGCGCGAAGCCCTCGCGGCCGGTGCGCTCGGCTACCTGGTGAAGAGCGAAGACGCCGAGATGATCGTCGAGGCGATCCGGGCGGCATCGCAGGGCGAAAGCTTCGTCTCGGCGGAGCTCGACCTCGCCATCAACGCCGCAGACATCGGCGGCGCCCCCAAGCTCTCGGCGCAGGAGCGTCGCGTGATGGCGCTCTACGGTGGTGGCGAGCCGGTGAAGTCGGTCGCCTACCAGCTGGGCATCTCGGAAGAGACGGCGAAGAGCTACCTCAAGCGCATCCGTGAGAAGTACCGTGTGGCCGGCATCGATGTGGGCACCAAGGTTGCCCTGCGTCGCCGTGCCATCCAGGACGGCATCCTCATCCAGGACGCCCCCACCGGCACCTTCTAGCGGGCCGCCTTCGCGGACACCCACGCCCCGGCGAGCGCCAGCAGCACGCCGGGCACGCAGAGCGCGAGTCCCAGCCAGGTCGGGGCCAGGTAACCCCAGCCTGCAGCGATGACCGCGCCGCCGAGGAACGCGCCGAGCGCATTGCCGATGTTGAGCGCCGAGTGGTTGATGGCGGCGGCGAGCGTCTGGCTGTCGCCTGCCACGTCCATGAGACGCGTCTGGATGGCGGGCGAGAGCGCGGATGCGGCGGCGCCCACCCCGAACAGGAACACGAACAGCCCGACCGGATACGGAGCCGTCAGGCCGAGGCCGATCAGCACGACGGCGAACACCGCGAAGCTGACGAACAGGGTGCGCAGCACGCTGCGGTCGGCGGCCCAGCCGCCCACGAAGTTGCCGAGCGTCATCCCGAGCCCGAGCGTCACGAGCGCCCACGGCACGGCGGCCGCCGGCAGGCCCGTCACCTCGGTGGTGAGAGGCGCGACGTAGGTGTACACGGCGAAGAATCCGGCGAAGCCGACCGAGCCGGTGAGCAGCGCGAACCACACGGCCGGGCGGGCCAGTGCCCCCAGCTCGCGGCGCGGGGTCGCATCGGGGTCGCCGGGCTGCACCGGCACGGTGAAACGGATCGCGAGCACCGACAGGGCGAAGATCGCCGCGACCACCAGGTAGGCGGCACGCCATCCGGCCGACTGGCCGAGGGCCGTGATGAGCGGCACCCCCACGACGTTCGCCACCGTCAGGCCGGACAACACGAGGGCGACACCCTGCCCCCGCTTGCCGGGCCCCATGAGCGAGGCGGCGACGAGTGCGGCGATGCCGAAGTACGCACCGTGCGGGAGCGCGGCGAGGAAGCGGAACAGCACCACCAGTTCGAAGGTGGGCGCGAGCGCCGACGCCACGGTGCCGAGGGTGAAGGCCGCGGTGAGTCCCAACAGGATCGCGCGCCGCGGCAGCCGCGCCGCGAACACGGCGATCGTGGGAGCCCCCACCACCACGCCGAGCGCATAGGCGGCGATCATGACGCCCGCCTGCGCGATCGCGTCGTCGGACGAGGTCGCCCACACGCCAGGCAGGAGGTTCTCGGCGATCTGCGGCAGCAGACCCATCGCGACGAACTCGGTGGCGCCGATCCCGAAGCCTCCGAGTGCGAGGGCGAGCAGGGCGAGACGGGTGCGCGCCGGGGAGAGGACGGGCGTGTCGACGATCACAGGTATTCGGGCTCTGGTCGGATGGCCCGGGCGAGCGCAAGGACAGCCCAGGCGACGAGGACGAGGTAGAGGACGTTGCGCAGAGTGAGCGCCATGAGGAGAACCGTGTCGAGCGACAGAAGCTTCCCGTAGAGGTAGGGATAGACCACCTGGGTGAGCGCGCCGATCACGAGCGCAAGGATCGCGGGCACCCGGAACGAGCGTCCGCCGTCGATCCGCGCTGTCACCAGCCCGAAGATCACCGGCACCGCCAACCATCCGGCGAACTGGGGCGAGCCGACCTTGTTGAACAGGATGAGCACCGAGGTCAGCGCGAGCAGCAGCGGCGGCAGCAGCACGGCGGGTGGGCGGCCGCGTCGCGCACCCACGACACCCAGCACGGTGATCGCGGCGACCGCGATGGCGAGCAGAGGGGTCGACAAGGCGACGGCGATGTCCACGCCCGGCCCCTGCAGTTGGTAGGTCAGGATGCCGCGGTCGTAGTAGATCGCGGTGCCGTCCCCCGCCCAGGCCATCCACATGGCGACCACCGCGAGCGGTGATTCGATCTGCAGGCCACGTCCCGACTGCTGGGTGACGAAACTGAACAGACCGGCGCCGCCTCCGAGGATCAGCCCGATCAGCAACACCACCACGCTCGTCGCGACCGCCGCCGTGGCGACGGTGAGCCTGCTGCGCAACGCGATCACCGCACCCGCGACGAGCGCCGCCGGCCACACCTTGATCCACGCGCCGATCGTGAGCAGAACCGAACCGAGCACCGGCCGCGCCACGATCACCAGGACACCCATGATCGCGACCGCCGTCGCGAAGCTGTCGATGCGTCCCAATGCCACCGGCCCCACAGCGAGCAGGAACGCGAGCCACCACCACGCGACCGGCACCGTCGCCCGGTCGGGACGGCCCCGGTGCAGCAGCACCGCGAACGCGGCCGCATCGATCGCCATCACCAGCGTCAACCAGGTGCTGGCGTAGAACGCCCACCCCGCCACCGCCGACGCCGCCATCGGCACCGCCGCGAGGAGCGGATACACCCACGCCGTGTCGATGCCCACCCAAATGTCGGCGTCGAAACCCTGATGCATCCAAAACGCGTAGACCAGCGTCACGTCGCCCATGGGCAGGCTCGGAGACGTGAGACAGATGAGCCCCAGCACCAGATGCACCACCACGAACGCGCCCCAGAGCACGGCAGGGTGACCGGCGAACCTCACCATACGGGCGCGGACGCCGGAGGCCGGCGCCGCATCCGTCATGCTTGCCAGCGTACCGGCGCCCCCATGACCCCGGATGACGCCCTGATTCAGCGTGCGGCATCCGGGCACGGAATGATGGGAGCATCCCCGAACCTGCACTCTGGAGGCCCCATGTCCCGCATCCGCATCCGCACCCGCCTAGCCGCCGTGGCCGGCGCGACCGCGATCGCCCTGAGCCTCGCCGCCTGCGCGAGCTCCCCCACCCCGTCGAGCAGCGACAGCTCCGACGAGGGCTACGTGACCCCCGGCAAGCTCACCATCGCGACCGGTGAGCCCGCCTACTACCCGTACGTGATCGACAACAAGCCGGAGTCCGGTGAGGGCTTCGAGGCAGCGGTGGCGTACGCGGTCGCTGAGGAGCTCGGCTTCTCGGCCGACGACGTCGAGTGGGTGCGCACCGGCTTCGACGAGGCCATCGCCCCCGGCCCCAAGAACTTCGACATCAACATCCAGCAGTACTCCATCACCGAGGAGCGCAAGCAGAACGTCGACTTCTCGTCGCCGTACTACCAGGCCACCCAGGCGATCGTCACGATCAAGGGATCCAAGGCCGATGGCGTGACCACCATCGATGAGCTCAAGGGTCTGCTGCTCGGCGCCATGGTCGGCACGACCAGCGCCCAGACCATCGACGAGGTGATCGCCCCCACCGCCGGCGCGTCGATCTTCAACACCAACGAAGACGCCAAGTTCGCCCTCGAGTCGGGCCAGATCGACGGCCTCGTGCTCGACCTGCCGACCGCGTTCTACACGACGGGTGTCGAGATCGAGAACAGCGTCATCGTCGGCGAACTCCCGTCGGCCGGCATCCCCGACGAGTGGGGCATCCTGCTCGCCAAGGACTCGCCGCTGACCGACAAGGTCACCGCGGCCGTGGACGCGCTGCGCGACTCCGGCAAGCTGCAGGAGATCACCGACGAGTGGCTCGGCGCGAACGCGGGCGTCCCGAAGCTCTCGTGACGTGCTCACGGCCGGCGCCGGCTCCAGTAGCGTCGAGACCGTGACGGACTCCACGACCCGACGGCCCCCCGCACACGCG
>JAEWJX010000013.1 GCA_023386365.1 Actinomycetes bacterium
CCCCCGGACGGGCGCGGCGCCATCGACCACCCCGCCCTGCGGGGGTGCCCAGCCCTACGGGGTCGGGAGCGGGAGTCCCGGGATGAGCTCGGCGAGCTGCGCCGCCGTGTCTTCCCAGCCGGTGACGGCAAGGCACCGCACGCCCATCGCGAGCACCGGGTAGTCGTTGCCGTTCTCGTCGAGTCGGTCGCCGACGAAGAGCATCTCGTCGAGCGGGATGCCGGTCTGCTCGGCGAGACGCGTCATGCCGTAGGCCTTGTCGATGCCGCGTTCCGTGATGTCGACCGAGGTGGATCCACCGGAGCGGACTTCGAGATCGGGCAGGCGAGCGGCCACCGCCGCGCGGAGGGCGTTCTTCTTCTCTCCGCTCGGATCCCAGAGCGACTTCGCGTCGACCGGCGCGGCCTGGCCGAGCGCCGAGAACGTGATCTGCGATCCGCGGTCTTCGAGGATCTCACCCCACCCGCGGTCCGCCTCCCAGAGCCCGAGGCGACGTGCTTCCTCCTCGACCGCGGTCAGGGCGCGCCGCTTCTGGTCGTCGGTGAGCGAGCGCGTGTAGATCGTCTCGACACCGTCGGGGGAGAGCCGGTAGTACTGCGTGCCGCAGGTGGGCATCAGGTGGAAGCGCGCGCGAGCGGACGCCTCCATCGCGGGCAGCCGGTCGACCACCTGCGCCATGAACTGCGAGAGTTGGCCGCCCGAGATGATCGCGACATCCACCCGCGCGGCGAGAGCCGCGAGTGCGTCGCCGATACGCGGATCGATCGCGCTCTTCGACGGGGCGAGGGTGTCGTCGAGGTCGAACGCCACCAGGCGTGGGATGAACACGGCTGCGCCCTACGCGTCGGCGCGCTGAGCCGGGCCCGTGCTGCCGCGCACGATGAACTCGACAGGGGGCAGACTCACCGTCTCGGGCTCGCGCCCTTCGACGATCGACACGAGCGTCTGCGCGCAGGCGCGGCCCCACTCGAACACGTCCTGCCGCACCGTGGTGAGCGGCGGCACGATGTAGGGCGCCAGCGGGATGTCGTCGAAGCCGACGATCGACAGGTCGTGCGGCACCCGCACGCCACGATCGGTCGCGGCCGACATCCCGGCGATCGCCATGAGGTCGTTCGCGTAGATGATCGCGGTCGGCGGGTGCGCCAGGTCGAGCAGTTCGTGGGTGGCGCGTGCGCCGGAGGCGCCGGTGAAGTCGGCCTCGACAAGGGGACCCGGCTCGAGGTCGAGCTGCTGCATCTCGTCGGCCCAGGCCCGCTGCCGCACGTCGGTGTGCACGTAACGTGCCGAGCCGGCGACGTGGGCGATGCGGCGGTGCCCGAGTGCATAGAGGTGGCGCACGGCCCGACGGATGCCGGCGGCGTCGTCGAGGCCGATCGGGTGCAGCTCGTCGCCACCGGATGCCGTGGGTCCGACGAGCACGCACGGAAGTCCGATGCGGGCCAGTTCGGCCGGCCGTTCGTCGTGGGTGCGCAGGTCGGTGAGGAACACCCCGTCGACCCGCGACTCGTGCGCGAAGCGCACGTAGGCGTCGGTCTCGCTCTGCTCGCCCTCGACCACCTGCAGCACGAGCGCGTACTCCACCTTCGCGAGCCCGCTCTCGACGCCGGCGACGAACTGCGGGAAGAAGGGGTCGGTGCTGAGCAGTTCGGGCTCTCGGCGGATCACGAGGCCGAGCGCCTGCGCACGGCTGCGTGACAGCGCCCGTGCTCGCGCATCCGGGCGCCAGCCGAGTTCGTCGGCGGCCTGCAGGATGCGCTCCCGCGCTTCGGCGCCGACGCCGCCACGGCCGTTGAAGACGAACGAGACGGCGCTCTTCGAGACCTGCGCCCGGGCCGCAACGTCGCCGATGGTGGCTTTGCGCTCTCGCTGTGTGGTCACGCGATCAGCATAGCGACGTTTAGCACTGCTTTAGTGGTCGATGTGGGGGCGGTTGTGTCCGACGATCACTGGCAAGTCCGGCAGACACTCCACTCAGATTGACCACTGGCAGCAAAACCGGTTTACTAGTCGAGATCGAACGAGGTCGTGAACGAGGAGTGACGCGATGACGCGGGACGTGCAGGTGCGGCGGCCGATGGCCAGAGGGCTGCAGCGGTGGCTCGGCGAGAACCCGCTCGGCATGCTGCTCAGCGCCCCCTACGTGGCGTTCGTCGTGGTGGTCTTTCTCATCCCGTTCGGCTTCGGCATCTGGATGTCGTTCCACGACTTCTACTTCACGGCCCCCGGCGTCGAGGTGCCGCACCCGTTCGTCGGTCTCGAGAACTTCCAGACAGTGCTCGCCGACCCGGTCGTGCACCAGGCGTTCCTCAACCTCCTCATCTTCCTGGTGATCAACGTGCCCCTCACCGTGGTGCTGGGTCTGCTTCTCGCATCCGCGCTCGACGCCGTCGTGCACTGGAAGGGCTTCTTCCGGGTCTCGTACTACATCCCCTACGTCACCGCATCCGTCGCCACGATCTCGGTCTGGATCTTCCTGTTCAACGGCAACGGTGTCGTCAACTCGCTTCTCGGCGACCTGGCGCCCGACCCGTCGTGGCTCGCGAACCCGGCGCTCATCATGCCGCTCATCGCGGTGTACGTGACGTGGAAGAATCTGGGGTTCTACATCCTGCTCTACCTTGCGGCGCTGCAGAACGTGCCGAAGGAGCTGCACGAGGCGGCGCAGCTCGACGGTGCCGGACGGTGGCAGCGCTTCCGCTCGGTGACGCTGCCCGCGGTGCGCCCCGTGACCTCGCTGGTCGTGCTGCTGTCGATCATCACCACCGGCCAGATCTTCACCGAGCCGTACCTGCTCACCGGCGGCGGGCCCAACGGCGCATCCATGACACCCGCGCTGCTCATGTACCAGAAGGGCATCCAGCAGGGTCAGCCCGACATCGCCGCCGCGATCGGCATGATCCTCGTGCTCGCCGTCATGATCGTGTCGCTCGTCTCGCGGCGCATCACCGAGGGGAAGAACCGATGACCTCAGCATCCGCACCCGGGCAGTCCGCCGGCCGCCGCGCACCCTCGCCCGTGCTGCGCGCGCTGCGGTTCGTGCTGCTGCTCATCGGCGCTCTCGTGGCGCTCGTGCCCTTCTACTACATGGTGATCGGTGCGCTGCAGGAGAAGCGCGACACGAGCTTCGTGGGCCTGCTGCCGCTACCCGGCAACCTCACGCTCAACAACTTCGCCGAGATCAACGACTCCATCAACCTGGTGCAGTCGCTCCTGAACTCGCTCATCATGACCGCGGGCGTCGTCGGCTGCACCCTCGTGTTCGGGCTGCTCGTCGGCTACGCGCTCGCCGTGCTGTCGTTCCGCGGCCAGGGGCTCGTCTTCGCGCTCGTGCTGCTCGTGCAGGCGATCCCGTTCCAGCTGCTCATGATCCCGCTGTACGTGATGGTCGTGCGCTACTTCAACCTCGCCGACAACTACATCGGCATGATCCTGCCGTTCGCGATCAACTCGGTGGCGGTGCTCATCTTCCGGCAGTACTTCCTGCAGATCCCGAAGGAGATCTTCGACGCGGCACGCATCGATGGGGCGAGCGAACTGCGCATCCTGCGCTCCGTCGCGGTGCCGCTCGTGCGGCCGGCCGTGCTCACCGCCATGCTCGTCACCTTCATCGGCCCGTGGAACGAGTTCCTGTGGCCGTTCCTCGTCACCAAGAACGGCGCGATGCAGCCCCTCGCCGTGAGCCTCGCCAACTTCTCGCAGTCGAACGGCACCTTCGTCGACAACCCGATGGGCGCCGTGCTCGCCGGAGCCTGCGTGCTCGCCGTGCCGGTCGTGGTGCTCTTCCTGCTCTTCCAGCGTCACTTCACCTCGGCGAACCTCGGCTCGGCCATCAAGGGCTGATCGTCCGATCCCGCTCGACACCTCTCACGAAATCAAGGCAAGGCAAGATGAATCACTCCGCACCCGACGACGTCCTCACGACCATCCCCTACGCGTTGCGCAGGATCGGTGTGCTCATGTCGGCCGACACGAGCGACCCGCTCGAGGTCGAGGGTGTGCTGAACCCGGGCACCGCGTGGGGGCCCGACGGCGAGCTGTACCTCTACCCGCGCATCGTCGCCGAAGGCAACGTCTCGCGGATCGCGCGGGCGCGCATCGACTTCGACGGTGAGCCCACGGGGGTCGAGCGGATGGGCGTGGTGCTGTCGCCCGACGAAGGCTGGGAGCACGGGCGCCAGAACGCCGGCGTCGAGGATCCGCGCATCACCTACGTCGAGCCGCTCGGCGTGCACGTGATGACCTATGTGGCCTACGGTCCGCTCGGACCGAAGCCGGCGCTCGCCGTGTCGCACGACACGGTCACCTGGAAGCGGCTCGGCCCGATCCGGTTCGCGTACCAGCCCGAGCTCGACACCGACCTGAACCTCTTCCCCAACAAAGACATCGTCTTCTTCCCGGAGGCCGTGCCGGGCCCCGACGGGCGACTCACCCTCGCGCTGCTGCACCGCCCCATGTGGGACCTCGACTGGTTGCGGCCCGGCGAGGGTTCGCCGACTCCGGCGGGCATCGACGATGCCCGCCCCTCGATCTGGATCGGCTACATCGATCTCGAGGCCGCGACCCGCGACCTCGCGGCGCTCACCTTCGTGGAGCACTCCGAGATGATCGTCGCCCCCGAGTGGCCGTACGAGAGCGCCAAGATCGGTGCCGGCCCGTCGCCGCTGCGCGTCGACGAGGGGTGGCTCGTGCTGCACCACGGCGTGTCGGGCGCGACGCCGAAGGGGTTCGAGCTGGCACACGGATCGGTGTACTCGGCGGGGGCGATCCTGCTCGATCCTGCCGACCCGCGACGGGTGCTGGCGCGCACGCCCGAGGCGCTCCTCACGCCGGAGACCCCGGAAGAGACCTCCGGAACGCTGGCGAACGTCGTCTTCCCCACCGCGATCGAAGAGGTCGGCGGTCGTCGGTTCGTCTTCTACGGGATGGCGGATTCGTCAATCGGCGTCGCCGAGTTGGTGCGCCTGCCGTAGGCGGTCGCGCGGGTGTCTTGACACGTCACCGCCCCCGTGAAAAAGTTACCGAACGGTCATTCGGTAAATCGGAGGCGACGTGGCGGACGCGTTCCTGGTCGGCGGAGTGCGCACCGCGGTCGGACGGTACGGCGGCGCGCTGGCCCAGGTGCGTCCCGACGACCTCGCCGCCCTGGTGGTCGCCGAGGCCGTCGCGCGAGCGGGCATCGACCCCGCAACGATCGACGAGGTGATCCTCGGCGCCGCGAACCAGGCGGGGGAGGACAACCGCAACGTGGCGCGCATGAGCGTGCTGCTCGCGGGGCTCCCGGATGAGGTGCCCGGCTTCACCGTGAACCGACTCTGCGCATCCGGGATGACCGCCGTCGCCCAGGCGGCCCAAGCCGTGCGGGCGGGGGACGCCGACATCGTCGTGGCGGGCGGCGTCGAGTCGATGACGCGCGCGCCCTGGGTGCAGGCCAAACCGGCCACCGCGTGGGCGAAGCCCGGCGCCACCCACGACACCTCCATCGGCTGGCGTTTCCCGAACCCGCGCCTGCTCGCCCGCGACAAGGCCACCTTCACGATGCCGGAGACCGCCGAAGAGGTGGCGCGGGTCGACGGCATCACGCGCGACGACGCGGATGCGTACGCGCTGCGGTCGCACGAGCGGGCGCTCGCCGCCATCGACGCGGGGCGCTTCGCATCCGAGATCGTGAGCGTGGACACGCCCGCGGGCACCGTCGACGTCGACGAGGGACCGCGACCCGACACGAGCCTCGCCGCGCTCGCGGCGCTGCGTCCGGTGGTCCGGGGCGGCACGGTGGTGACCGCCGGCAACTCCAGTGCGCTCAACGACGGCGCCTCGGCGGTGGTCGTGGCGAGCGGCGACGCCATCGAGCGCTACGGCCTCGTGCCCCGCGCGCGTGTGGTCGCATCCGCCGCCGCCGGCATCGCGCCCGAACTCATGGGACTCGGCCCGGTGCCCGCCACCCAGAAGGCCCTCACCCGCAGCGGACTCGCCCTCGACGACCTCGGCGCGGTCGAACTCAACGAGGCGTTCGCCACCCAGGCGCTCGCCTGTATCCGGCGCCTCGGGCTCGACGGCGGGCGCGTGAACGCGGACGGCGGCGCGATCGCGCTCGGGCACCCGCTCGGCTCCAGCGGCTCGCGGCTCATCGTGACCCTGCTCGGCCGGATGGAACGGGAATCCGCCCGCTACGGCCTCGCCACCATGTGCGTCGGGGTGGGGCAGGGGCAGGCCATGATCCTGGAGCGCGCATGAGCGAGCTGCGGGTGGAGCAGCGCGACGACCGTGTGGTCGTCACCCTCGACCGACCCGAGACCCGCAACGCGATCTCGCGCGCCATGGTCGACGAACTGCACCAGGTGTGCGCGGAGCTCGAAAGCGCGCCGCGCATCCTCATCCTCGCGGGCACGCCCACCGTGTTCGCCTCCGGCGCCGACATCGCCGAACTGCGCGAGCGCCGCGCGGCGGATGCGCGAGCCGGCATCAACTCCCGCGTGTTCGACCGCATCGCGCGGCTGCCGATGCCGGTGATCGCCGCCCTCGACGGCTGGACCCTCGGCGGGGGAGCCGAACTCGCGTACGCCGCCGACATCCGCATCGCCGGCGAGGGGCTGAAGATCGGCAACCCGGAGACCGGCCTCGGCATCATGGCCGCGGCCGGCGCCACCTGGCGACTGCCCGCGATCGTCGGCCCGACGCTCGCCGCCGAACTGCTGCTCACCGGCCGCACCCTGGACGCGGGGGAGGCGCTCGCGGCGGGGCTGGTGAGCCGGGTGGTGCCGTCGGCCGAACTGCTCGCGGCCGCGCACGAACTCGCCGACCACATCGCCCGCAACGACCCCCTCGCCACCCGCCTCACGAAGGCGGCGCTCGCCGCGCCCCGCGACGCGCACCCGGCGATCGACGACGAGAGTCAGGCCGTGCTGTTCGAGTCGCCCGAGAAGGTGCGGCGCATGGACGCGTTCCTCGAACGGAGGCGACGATGACCGGCGAAGCGCCCCCCGCACGCGTCGGCGTGCTCGGCGGCGGACGGATGGGCGGCGGGATCGCCCACGCCTTCCTGCTGGCAGGATCCGAGGTGGTCGTCGTCGACCAGCCGCAGGCGCTCGACCGCGCGGCCGACGGCATCCGGCGGGCCCTCGACCGCAGCCTCGAGCTCGGCTCCACCGGCCGCCCGCGTCAGCAGCTGCTCGACGCGCTGCGGGTCACCGACGACGCCTCCGCCCTCGCCGACCGCGACCTGCTGATCGAGGCGGTTCCCGAACAGCCCGAGCTCAAAGCCGACGCGCTCGCCCGGGTGAGTGGACTCATCCATCCGGACGCCGTGCTCGCTACCAACACCTCGTCGCTCTCGATCGACGCTCTGGCGGCGGCGGTCGCGCATCCGGGTCGCTTCCTGGGGCTGCACTTCTTCAACCCGGTGCCGTCGTCGCAGCTCGTCGAGGTGGTGCGGGGCGGGGCGACGGCGGACGCGGTGGTCGCCACCGCGCAGGGCTGGGTAAGTGCGCTCGGCAAGACGCCCGTGACGGTGGCCGATTCCCCCGGGTTCGCGTCCTCCCGCCTCGGCCTCGTGCTGGCGTTGGAGGCGATGCGGATGCTCGAGCAGGGGGTGGCGAGTGCCGCCGACATCGACGCCGCCATGACCCTCGGCTACCGGCACGCGACCGGCCCGCTGCGCACCAGCGACATGGTGGGTCTCGATGTGCGGCTCGACATCGCCGAGTACATGCACGCGCAGCTCGGCGACCGCTTCGCCCCGCCGCAACTGCTGCGCGACATGGTGACCGCCGGCAAGCTCGGCCGCAAGAGCGGCCAGGGGTTCTACTCATGGCCGACCGGAGAGGATCAGTGATGACCGACCTGCTGCCCAGCTACGTGAACGACGCCTGGTGGACCCCGGATGCCGGCGCGGCGGCCACCGAGGTGCTCGACGCCTCCACGGGCGAGCCGGTGGTGCGGGTGAGCACCGAAGGACTCGACCTCGGCGCCGCGCTCGACCACGCCCGCACGGTGGGACAGGACTCGCTCGGCGCGCGCACCTTCCATCAGCGGGCGCTGCTGCTCAAGCAGTTCGCGCTCGCCCTGACCGAACGCAAGGACGAGCTGTACGCGGTCTCCTCTCGCACCGGCGCCACGAAGGCCGACTCCTGGGTGGACATCGACGGCGGCATCGGGGTGCTCTTCACCTACTCGGGCAAGGGTCGACGTGAGCTGCCGAACTCCCAGGTGTACGTCGACGGCGCGGTCGAGAACCTGTCGAAAGACGGCAGCTTCCTGGGGCGCCACGTCTACACCCGCCTGCCGGGGGTGGCGGTGCAGATCAACGCGTTCAACTTCCCGGTGTGGGGGTCGCTGGAGAAGCTCGCCCCCGCCTTCCTCGCCGGGGTGCCCACGGTGGTGAAACCGGCCACCCCCACCGGCTACCTCGCCGAGGCGATGGTGCGCATCCTCGTCGAGTCGGGCCTGCTGCCCGCCGGCTCCCTGTCGCTGGTGTCCGGGTCGGTGCCGACCCTGTTCGACGAACTGCGCCTGGGTGATCTGGTCGCGTTCACCGGTTCGGCGTCCACCGCCGAACGGCTGCGGTCCCACGATGCGGTGCAGACCGGCGGGGTGCGGTTCACCAGCGAGACCGACTCGATCAACGCATCCGTACTCGGCCCCGATGCGGTCGCCGGAACCCCCGAGTTCGACGCGTACGTGAAGCAACTGGTGGTGGAGCTCACCTCGAAGGCGGGGCAGAAGTGCACCGCCATCCGCCGCGCGATCGTGCCGACCGCTCAGGTGGATGCCGTGATCGATGCGGTGCGCGATCGCGTGGCCGAGCGCGTGGTGGTGGGCGACCCGCGCAGCGAGGGCACGACGATGGGTCCGCTCGCCTCCCTCGAGCAGCGGGACGAGGTGCTGCGGCAGGTGGGCCGACTGATGGCGGCGGGCGGGCAGGTGGTGGTCGGCTCGACCGAGTCCGACGCGGAGTTGCCGCGCGACGGCGCTTTCGTGAGCCCGATCCTGTTGCGTTTCGACGACCCGTCGGTGGATGCGGTGCACGAGGTCGAGGCGTTCGGGCCGGTGTCGAGCGTGCTTCCGTACGACACGGTCGCGGATGCGGCGGCGCTCGTGGCCCGCGGCGGCGGCTCGCTCGTGACGAGCATCGCCACCCACGACCCGGCGGTCGCCGTCGAGCTGGCGAGCCGCATCGCGCCCTACAACGGGCGCATGCTGCTGCTCGACCGCGACGACGCCCGCAGCTCCACCGGCCACGGTTCACCGCTACCGAACCTGGTGCACGGCGGCCCCGGGCGGGCCGGCGGCGGTGAGGAGTTGGGCGGCATCCGGTCGGTTCTGCACCACATGCAGCGCACGGCCGTGCAGGGCTCGCCCGAGATGCTCACCGCGCTCACCGGCATCTGGCATACGGGGGCTTCGGCGACGTCGGATGGCGTGCATCCGTTCCGCAAGAGCCTCGCCGAGCTGCGCATCGGCGACCAGATCGTCTCGGGGACCCGCGAGGTGACGCTCGCCGACATCGAGACGTTCGCCGCGTTCACCGGCGACACCTTCTACGCCCACATGGATGAGGCGGCGGCCGCCGCGAATCCTTTCTTCCCGGGCCGCGTCGCCCACGGGTACCTGCTGGTGTCGTGGGCTGCGGGGCTGTTCGTCGACCCCGACCCGGGTCCGGTGCTCGCCAACTACGGTCTCGAGAACCTGCGGTTCCTCACCCCGGTGTCGCCGGGCGACACCATCCGCGTCGAGTTGACGGCGAAGCAGATCACCCCGCGGGAGACCGACGACTACGGCGAGGTCCGCTGGGATGCGGTGCTGAAGAACCAGGACGACGAGGTCGTGGCGACTTACGACGTGCTCACCCTGGTGGAGAAGGTGGGGGCGCTCACGCCCGTCCCGTGAACTGCGGCGCCCGTTTCGCCTGGAACGCGGCGAAGCCTTCGCGGTAGTCGGCGGTGTCGCACAGGTCGGCCTGCGCGCGGTTCTCCTGCGCGATGCTCTGCCAGAGCCCGAGGCGCTCATCGCGCAGGTGGGCGACGAGCTGCTTGCTAGAGCGGAAGGCGAGCGTCGCCCCGGATGCGGCGGTGCGGGCGGCCGCAACCGTCGCCTCCTCGACCTCGGCCGCCGGCAGCACCTGGCTGAACAGCCCCGACTGCACCGCTTCCTCGCCCGACATGAGCCTGCCGGTGTAGATGAGGTCGAGGGTCTTGTGGGCGCCGAGCCGCTCGACGAACAGCGCATGCCCGCCGGAGTCGAGGGTGGCGCCGAGGTTCGCGAACGGGGAGCCGATGCGGGCGGTGTCGGCGACATAGACGACGTCGGTGGCGATCAGCAGGCCGAGCCCGACGCCGAGTGCCGCCCCCTGCACGGCGGCGAACGTGGGCGCCGGGAAGGCGCTCATCCGCTCCAGCAGCGGTTGGACGAGGCCGCCGAGGTAGCCGATCACGTCGTCGTCGGCCGGGTCGACGCCCGAGATGTCGCGCCCCGCACAGAACGCGCGGCCCTCGGCGCGCAGCACGAGCGCTCGCACCCCCGCAGCTTCGGCGTCGCGGTAGCAGCGGTCGAGTTCGGCGATCGCCGACTCGTCGAGCGCGTTGAGCTTGTCGGGGCGGTCGAGGGTGACGAGAGCGAGGTCGCCGTCGAGGTCGAGTCGGGGCATGGCTCCTCCGGTGGGGTCTATGTCAGCCGTCGTAGTCGACGGTCACGGCGTCGGTGGTGGGGTGGGACTGGCAGGTGAGTACGTAGCCGGCGTCGAGTTCGTCCGGTTCGAGGGCGTAGTTCTCCGTCATCCGCACCGTGCCCGACAGCACGCGCGCGCGGCAGGTGCCGCACACGCCGCCCGCGCACGCGAACGGCACATCGGGGCGCACCCGCAGGGCGGCGTTCAGCACGGACTCGGTGGCGGGCTCGGGCATGACGACGGTCGACGTGCGGCCGTCGAGGGTGAACCGCACGGTCGCAGCGTGGTCGCTCGCTCCGGGCGAGACGGGCGCACCCGTCGACCCGGGGGCGGCGCGGTTGGGCCGGTCGGTGGTGAAAAGTTCGAAGTGGATGGCGCCGCGGTCGACCCCGGCGTCGGCGAGTCGAGTGCGGGTGAGTTCGACGAGGTCGAACGGGCCGCACAGGAACCACTCGTCGACGTCGGTCGGCGGCACGAGGGAGTCGAGGATGCGGTCGAGTCGATCCGCGTCGATGCGCCCCGACAGCAGCTCGGAGGAGCGTTCCTCCCGCGACAGCACGTGGTGCAGCGCCACGCGTTGCGGGTAGCGGTCCTTCAGGTCGGCGAGCTCTTCCAGGAACATCACGTCGAGGGAGGTGCGGTTCGTGTAGACGAGGCTGAACCGGGCGTGCTCGGTGCCGTCGAGCAGGGCGCGCATGAGGGCGATCACGGGAGTGATGCCCGATCCGGCCGCGATGGCGGCGAAGTGCTTGCCGTCGGCGGATGCGAGATCGGTGGTGAAGTTTCCTTCCGGGCTCATCACGTCGAGGCTCATCCCCGCCTCGAGGCTGTCGTTGACCCAGCTCGAGAAGCGGCCGCCCACATCCCGTTTCACGGCGACACGCACCTCGCCGGGCACCGGCGGCTGGCAGATCGAGTAGCTGCGCCGCAGCTCGGCTCCGTCGGAGGACGCGAGGGTGGTGCGCAGTGCCACGTACTGTCCGGGGGAGTAGCCGTAGTCGTCGACGAGATCGTCGGGGACCGCGAAGGCCACCTCGACGCTGTCGGAGGTCAGGCGGCGCACCTCGCGCACGGTGAGCGTGTGGAACCGTGCGCGCCGACGCACACCGCTGCGGGTGGCGGCCACGTCACAGCACCTTGAAGTAGTCGAACGGTTCGAGGCAGGCGCGGCACTCGTACAGCGCCTTGCAGGAGGTCGACCCGAAGCGCGAGATCTCGACCGTGTCGTCGGAGCCGCACCTCGGGCAGCGGGTGGCGAGGGTGAGCCGCACCGGACCGGGAGACGCGTGGGCGCGCCCGCTCGGCGGGGCGATGCCGTACTCGGTGAGCTTGCGACGCCCGGCGACCGACATCCAGTCGGTGGTCCAGGCGGGCGACAGGCTCAGCCGCACCTCGACGGGCCCTACCGCGCCGAGCACGGTCACCAGGTCGTCGCGGATGGCATCCATCGCCGGGCATCCGGAGTACGTGGGGGTGATGGTGACCGTGGTGGTGCCGTTCTCGACGGCCACCTCGCGCAGGATGCCGAGGTCTTCGATGGTGAGCACCGGGATCTCGGGGTCGACGACGGTCGCGGCGAGACGCCACGCGGTCTCCCGGTCGACCGATGCGGTCACCATGACGCACCCGGATGCTGCCGGGCGAGCACCTGCATCTCGGCGAGCAACGGGCCGAGGTACTCGGAGTGCTGCCCGCGGCGCCCGCCGCCGCTCGCGGTGTCGTCGGCGGGCAGCTCCAGCTCGCACTCGGCCGCCAGCGCCTCGACAACGGCGAGGAAGGGGGCACGCAGGGTCGACGGCCGCACCGCCACCCCGTCGAGGTCGTCGAGCAGCGGCTCGTCGCGGAACAGCTCGCCCACGTACGGCCACAGCCGTTCGAGCGCGACGAGGAGGCGGCGCCGCGACTCGTCGGTGCCGAGCGCGAACCGGTGCACCCATTCGACGGCGTGCTCCCGGTGGTAGGTGACCTCTTTCTCCGCCTTCGCCGCGATCGCCGCGAGGGTCGCATCCGAGGAGTACTGCAGCCGTCCGTAGAGTTCGAACTGGTACACCGAGACCGCCAACTGCCGCACGATCGTGTGGGCGTAGTCGCCGTTGGGCTGCTCGACCAGCTGCACGCAGCGGAACTCCCGCTCGTCTCGCCAGTAGGCGAGGTCGTCTTCGCTGCGACCGTCGGCGCTGCCCGCGTACGACAGCAGCGAGCGGGCGTGACCGAGCAGGTCGAGGGCGATGTTCGAGAGGGCGATGTCCTCCTCGAGTTCGGGCGCCCGCGAGATCCACCAGCCCAGCCGTTGCGCGAGGATCAGCGCGTCGTCGCCCAGCCAGAGCGCGTACTCCGCGACGCCCGGGGTCGCCGAACCGTCCCGCCGCACGATCTCCTCGCTCAGCAGCCTCCGTTCAACGATCACGTCGCCGTGAGGTTCGGTGCTCACAGGTGCGGCACCCCCTCGGAGCGCGTGTAGTAGACGGCGTGGCGGTAGTTCTTGCCCACCGGCGACTCGAAGTAGGCGCCCTTCGCATCCGGATCAGAGGTGGTGATCGACTCGGCGGGCACCACCCAGATCGACACGCCCTCGTTGCGGCGGGTGTAGAGGTCGCGGGCGTTCTTGATCGCCATGGTCGCGTCGGGGGCATGCAGCGAGCCGGCGTGCACGTGGGAGAGGCCGCGGTTCGACCGCACGAACACCTCCCACATGGGCCACTGCTCGCGGTCGTCGGCGGCGCCCGGCGTGCTCATGCGGCCTCCGTCACGGACGCGGATGCGGCCTGCTTGCGGGCGTAGGCGCGCGCCGCCTCCCGCACCCACTCGCCGCCCTCGAACGCCTCGCGCCGGTGGGTGAGCCGCTGCACGTTGCAGGGGCCGCGGCCGGCGAGCACCTCCTGGAACTCGTGCCAGTCGAGGTCGCCGTAGTCGTGGTGGCCGCGTTCCTCGTTCCACCGGAGGTCGTCATCCGGGAGGCGCACCCCCAGCGCTTCGGCCTGCGGAACGAGCATGTCGACGAACCGCTGCCGCAGCTCGTCGTTGGTGAAGCGTTTGATGTTCCACAGCATCGACTGCTGCGAGTTCGAGCTCTCGGCATCGGGTGGGCCGAACATCATCAGGCTGGGCGCGTACCAGCGGTTCACCGCATCCTGGGCCATCTCCCGCTGGGCGTCGGTGCCCTGCATCAGTTCGAGCAGGATCTCGAAGCCCTGCCGTTGGTGGAACGACTCCTCCTTGCAGATGCGCACCATGGCGCGCCCGTACGGTCCGTAGCTGGCGCGGCACAGCGGCACCTGGTTGCAGATCGCCGCACCGTCGACGAGCCAGCCGATCGCGCCGATGTCGGCCCAGGTGAGGGTGGGGTAGTTGAAGATCGACGAGTAGCGGGCTTTGCCGTCGACGAGGGCTTGGAACATCTCGTCGCGCGGGGTGCCGAGGGTCTGCGCGGCGGAGTAGAGGTACAGCCCGTGACCGGCCTCGTCCTGCACCTTCGCCATCAGGATCGCTTTGCGTTTGAGGCTGGGGGCGCGGCTGATCCAGTTGGCTTCCGGCTGCATGCCGATGATCTCCGAGTGCGCGTGCTGCGAGATCTGGCGCACGAGCGTCTTGCGGTAGCCGTCGGGCATCCAGTCGCGGGGTTCGATGCGGGAGTCCGCGGCGATCAGCTCGTCGAAGCGGGCCTGGCCGTCTGCCTCGTCGGTCGGCTGCATCGCCCTCATCCCCTTGATTTACTGACCGTTCGTTCGGTTAGTATAACGGGGTGATGGAGAGCGCGGTACCCCTGCGGCGGATGCTCGAAAACGACGCCGCATCGGAGTGGCTGGGCATGCGGCTGGTCGCCGACGAGCCGGGGCGCGCAGCGCTCGAACTGACCGTCGGGCCCCAGCACCTCAACGGCCACGGCATCACCCACGGCGGCATCGTGTTCGCGCTCGCCGACACCGCGTTCGCGGTCGCCTGCAACGAAGACGAGCACGTCACGGTCGCCGCCGGCGCCGACGTCACCTTCCTGCGACCCACCCGGCTCGGTGACGTGCTCACCGCCACCGCCGTGCGGCGCATCCGCTCGGGGCGCACCGGCCTGTACGACGTGACCGTCACGGATGCCGACGACCAGACGGTGGCCGAGTTCCGCGGCCGCAGCTTCCGCACCGACCGCACCCTCGACGACTAGCCTGAACCGGTGACCGAGACCGCCGACATCCGCCGTGGCCGACCCGGCTACGACCAGGCGGGCGTGTTGCGTGTTGCGGTCGCCGCGTTCAACGAATACGGCTACGACGCCACCTCGATCGGGCTGCTCGCCGACCGTCTCGGGCTGTCGAAGGCGGCCATCTACCATCACGTCTCCTCCAAGGAGGAGCTGCTGCGGTTGGCCCTCGATCAGGCGCTCGGCGCGCTCGAGGGGGTGCTCGACGAGCCGGCGTCCCGAGAGGGCGCCGCCGCCGACCGGCTCGCGCACGTGCTGCGGCGGGCGGTCGAGGTGCTCGTCGCCGAACTGCCGAACGTCACCCTGCTGCTGCGCCTGCGGGGCAACACCGACGTCGAACGCTCGGCCCTCGCCCGGCGCCGCGAGTTCGACCGCGCCGTGAGCGACCTGATGGTCGCCGCACGCGACGAGGGTTCGCTGCGGTCTGACATCTCGCCGCGCCTCGCCGAGCGGCTCGTCTTCGGCATGATCAACTCGATCGTCGAGTGGTACCGCCCCGGCGGCCCGGAGGATGCGGCGCAGCTCGCCGACGACGTGCTCGCGGTGGCCTTCGACGGCCTGAGGGCGAAGAGCTAGCGGACTACGCCGGCTCGACCGCCGGCGGAACCGACCGCGGGTCGAAGTCCTCGAAGATGAGCGACGTCTTCGTGGAGCGGATCTCGGGGATCGCGCGCAGCTGCTCCAGCACCACGTGCCGCAGTTCGCGGTTATCGCGGGCGCGCACCAGCAGGATGGCGTCGAAGTCGCCGCCGAGCAACGCCATGTGCTCGATCGCGGGGATCTGCGCGAGCTGCTCACGAACCGTCTGCCACGACTCCTGCTGCAACGACAGCTCGACGTAGGCGGACGAGTGCAGGCCCGCGCGCACCGGGTCGACGCGGGCGGTGAAACCGGCGATCACGCCCGAATCGACGAGGCGGTTCACGCGGGCGTAGGCGCTGGCACGGGAGATGTGCACGGCCTGGGCGACGGCGCTCATGGAGGCTCGGCCGTCGTCGCGCAGGGTGGCGATGATCTTGCGGTCCGTCTCGTCGAGTTCCATGGGGGTCTCCGATCTTCCAGCCACGCTGGACGAAGTGCGCTGCGGCGTCGATTCGGCACCCGATTCGTCCACACTGAGCGCGCCGAGTTGCAACATCTTCTCACCGAACCGCACCCTGAAGGCAACAACGTCCATCCGCAATGTCGCGGAGAACGAGGGGGTGACGTGGCCCACAAGGCTTCCGACCTACTTCCCGGCGATGAGCCGGTTCAGCTCGTCGACGCCCAGGGGCGTGCCGTCGCCGACGAACGCTACGAACCCCCGAGCCCCGACGACCTGCTCGACGCCTACCGGGCACTCGTGATCGGTCGGCGCATCAACGACCAGTGCAACGCGCTCGTGCGCCAGGGCAGGCTCGCCGTCTACCCGTCGTCGCACGGCCAGGAGGCATGCCAGATCGCGGCCGCGCTGCCGCTGCAGCCACAGGACTGGCTGTTCCCCACCTACCGCGACTCGGTCGCCGCGATCACCCGCGGCGTGCGGGCGGCGGATGCGATGGTGCTGCTGCACGGCGACTGGCACGCCGGGTACGACCCCACCGAGCACCGGGTCGCGGTGCAGGCGACGCCGCTCGCCACACAGCTTCTGCACGCGGTGGGGTTCGCCCACGCCGCCGTGCTGAAGGGCGACGACACCGTCGTCGTGGCGATGTGCGGTGACGGCGCCACCAGCGAGGGCGACTTCCATGAGGCGCTGAACTTCGCCGCCGTGTTCCACCTGCCGGTCGTCTTCTTGGTGCAGAACAACGGGTTCGCCATCTCGGTGCCGCTCTCCCGGCAGACGGCGGCCCCCTCCCTCGCCCACAAGGCGGTCGGCTACGGCATGCCGGGCGAGCGGGTCGACGGGAACGACACGGCCGCGATGCTCGCCGTGATGCGCGCGGCGGTGGAACGCGCCCGCGCCGGCGACGGCCCGACGCTCGTCGAGGCGCACACGTACCGCATCCAGGCGCACACCAACGCCGACGACGACACCCGATACCGGGACGCGGCCGAGGTGCAGGAGTGGGTCGCGCGTGACCCGCTCACGAGGCTTCGCACCCACCTGCGCGACGCCGGCGCGCTCGACGACGCCGGCGAGCAGGCGATCGCGCTCGACGCGGAGGAGCGCGCGTCCGAGCTCCGCGCGGCCCTCAGCATCGAACACGAGCCCGACCCCGAAGACCTGTTCCGTCACGTCTACGCCGAACGCACCCCACAGCTGCAGGAGCAGTGGCGGATGCTGTCGGGCGAACTGGAGAGGGAGGTGGCACCGTGACGATCGCGCACGAGGCACCCGTCACTGCATCCGCCGCCGTCGAGACCCGCACCATGGCGGCGGCCCTCAACCGCGCGCTCGCCGACGCGCTCGACGCCGACCCCTCGGTGCTCGTGTTCGGCGAAGACGTCGGAGCGCTCGGGGGTGTGTTCCGGGTGACCGACGGCCTCGCCGCCCGGTTCGGCGAGCAGCGCGTGTTCGACACCCCGCTCGCCGAGTCGGGCATCGTGGGGGCCGCGGTCGGCATGGCGATGAACGGG
The DNA here is from genome assembly GCA_023386365.1 of Actinomycetes bacterium. GTDB lineage: Bacteria > Actinomycetota > Actinomycetes > Actinomycetales > Microbacteriaceae > Homoserinibacter. The sequence continues at coordinate 17,418 of JAEWJX010000013.1, forward strand.
ATGCGCCCGGTGGTCGAGATGCAGTTCGACGCGTTCGCGTTCCCCGCGTTCCAGCAGATCGTGAGCCACGTCGCGAAGATGGCGAACCGCACGCGAGGCAGCCTTCGGATGCCGATCGTCATCCGCATCCCCTTCGGCGGCGGGATCGGTGGGGTGGAGCACCACTGCGACTCTTCGGAGGCGTACTACGCGCACACCCCCGGCCTCACCGTGGTGGCGCCGTCGACCCCCCAGGACGCGTACTCGCTGCTGCGCGCGGCGATCGAGAGCCCCGATCCGGTGATCTTCCTCGAGCACAAGAAGTTGTATTGGTCGAAGGCGCCGGTCGACACAGCCGTCGCGACCGGCATCGGCCGCGCGGCGGTCGTGCGCGACGGCACGGATGCGACCCTCATCGCCTACGGCGCCTCCGTGGCGACGGCCATGCAGGCGGCCGAGATCGCCGCATCCGAGGGCCGCAGCCTGCAGGTGGTCGACGTGCGCACCCTCACCCCGTTCGACGACGAGACGGTGTGTGCCGCGGTGCGCTCCACGGGCCGCGCCGTCGTGATCGCCGAAGCGCCCGGGTTCGCCAGCGTCGCATCCGAGATCGCCGCCCGGGTGGGCGAGCGCTGCTTCGAGCACCTGGAGGCGCCGGTGCGCCGGGTGACCGGGTTCGACACCCCGTTCGCGCCCCCGAAGCTGGAACGCTTCTACCTGCCCGACGCCGACCGCATCCTCGACGCCGTCGACACGCTCAATTGGGACGAGTCATGACGCACACGTTCGCACTGCCCGACCTGGGGGAGGGGCTCACCGAGGCGCAGCTGGTGCACTGGCTCGTGGCGGAGGGTGACGAGGTGCGCGTCGACCAGCCGGTCGTCGAGGTGGAGACGGCGAAGAGCCTCGTCGAGGTGCCGTCGCCGTTCGCCGGCGTCGTCGCCAAACTGTGTGGCGCGGAGGGCGACATCGTGCCCGTCGGGGCGGCGCTCATCGAGGTGGCCGAACCCGGCGACGCGTACCGCGAGGAGGAGCGGGCGGGTGCCTCCGGCAACGTGCTGATCGGCTACGGCACCACCGGCCACGGTGCCGCCTCGGCCCGTCGGCGAACGCCGCTCCGCCCGGCCGCGCAGCCGTCACGCGGGGGAGCGCCGGTCGCGGTGGTCTCCCCGATCGTGCGGCGGCTGGCGCGCGAGCACGGCATCGACCTGGCCACCATCCCCGCGAGCGGGGCGAACGGCGTCGTCACCCGGGGTGACGTGCTGCGCGCCGCCTCGGTGCGGGCGGGCGCACCGGTGGCTCCGGATGCGGGCGAGCGGATGGCGGGCCTCGCGATCGCCAAGCGGGAGCCGCTCGGCATGCTGCGGCGCACCGCTGCGGCCAAGTTCTCCCGGAGCCGTTCCGAGATCCCCGAGGCGACCGTGTGGGTCGACGTGGATGCGACGGAGCTGTGGGAGTTGCGCCGCGCCATGAGCGGCACCCGGCCCGCACCCTCGCTCACCGCGTTCCTCGCGCGGTTCGCGGTGCTCGCCCTCGCGGACTACCCGGCGTTGGCGGGCCGCCTCAGCGACGACGGCTCCGAGCTGCTCGAGTTCGCGGGAGTCAACCTCGGTGTCGCGGTCGACACCCCGCGCGGGCTCATGGTCCCGGTGGTGCGATCGGCCCACGAGCTGACGGTCGCGGCCCTCGATGAGGAGATCCACCGCATCGGCGACGCCGCGCGTGCCGGTTCGCTCACCCCCGACGAGCTCACCGGCTCCACGTTCACGTTCAACAACTACGGCGCGTTCGGTGTCGACGGGTCGGCGGCCATCATCAACCACCCCGAGGTGGCGATCCTCGGGGCCGGCCGCGCGATCGAACGACCGTGGGTGGTCGACGGCGCGATCGTGCCGCGTCGCATCCTGCAGCTGTCGCTCGTGTTCGACCACCGGGTCTGCGACGGCGGGTACGCGGCGGGTTTCCTGCGTGCGGTGGTCGACGCCGTCGAGCACCCGGCGCGACTCCTCACGCGGGTCTAGTCGCCGATAAAAGCATTCATCGACTCGTATTCAGTAGGATGGGCGGACCGTCGTCGAGGAGGACCGCAGTGACCGCCGATCGTCTGCAGAACGCCCAGTGGATCGCGAGGCCGACGCCCCCGGCTCAGCGAATCATCCGCCAGCTCGAGCGCTCACGCATCGACTGGGCCGAGCCCGGCCATTCCGTGGCGCAGACGTTCCGCTCCGAGGGGCCGGTCACCGCGGTGAACCTCGACTTCAGCGGTCCGCGTGATGTGGCCGATCCGCACCAGGCGGATGTCGCTTACACGTTCTCGCTCGAGACGCCGGCCGGCGAGGTGCTCGCGCAGCACCGGGTCGAGGGCCCGAAGCTGGTCTGGGACTACTTCGACGCACTCCTCGATGTGAACCCACCGGCTCCCCCCGGGGAGTACGTGGTGGTGTTGCGCCCCGAGCGTGAGGCCATCGGATGGTGGACCGCCGACGCGCAGCCCGTCACCGCCGACGACGGCGTCTCGCCGCTGCCGGTCGTCGGCGTGGCGCTCGCCGACGGGCAGCAGGTCGACGGGTTCCGGACCATCGGCGTCGACACGCTCCCCGCCGCGAACCCCGTGTTCCGTCGCACCTTCGAGCTGGACGCCGCGCCCACATCGGCGGAACTCACCGCGGTCGCACTCGGCGTCGGCGTGACGTACATCAATGGCAGCCGCGTCGGCGACGAGGCCCTTGAGCCGGCCGTCACCGACTACGACCACACAGTGCTGCACCGCACCTGGGAGGTGGCGCACCTGCTGCGGGCGGGCGCCAACGAGATCGTGATCGAGGCGGGACGTGAACGGTACTCGGCCCGCGGCGGCGATGTGTGGGGCTGGAGCCTTGCGCCGTGGCACCGCGAACCGGTCGCCATCGCACGGCTCGACATCGTCGCATCCGACGGGACCGCATCCGCGATCGTCACCGACGCCAGCTGGACAGCCGAACCCGGGCAGGTGGAATACGAGCGCCTGTTCCGTGGCGAGGACTGGGTGATCCGCGCCGACGACCCCGTACGCGAGCCGGTGATCGTCGTCGACCCCCCGGCCGGCGAGTTGCGCCCCTCGACCGCGTTGCCGGTGCGCGCGCTGCCGTCGGTCGCGCCGCGCACCGCCGAGAGCCTCGCCCCGAACCGCACGGTGTTCGACTTCGGTGAGGTGATGGTGGGCCGCATCCGATGCCGCATCACCGGTGCACCCGGTGCGACGCTGCGGGTGATCTCCGGCGAGCAGCGTGCCGATGACGGATCCGTGATCTGCGACAACTTCCTGGTGGCGGGGGAGGCGCAGCTCGACACGCTGCGCCTGGAACGCGCCGTCGACGACCACCTGTGGGAGCCGCAGTTCGGCTACCGCGGCTTCCGGTGGATGCAGCTGGAGACCGAGGGCGACATCACCGTCGAAGAGGTGCGCGCCGTACCTCTCTATACGGAGGTGGAGCGGGTCGGCGAGTTCACCGCCGACGAGCCGATCATCGAATGGATCGACGGCGCGACCGCCCGCACCTTCCGCAACAACCTGCACGGCATCCCCACCGACACCCCCATCTACGAGAAGAACGGGTGGACGGCCGACGCCCACCTCGCCACCGAGGGGCTGCTGCACCACTTCGACCTGCGCACCGCGTTCGGCAAGTGGATGGACGACCACGCCGACGCTCAGACCGCCGACGGTCAGGTGCCGCAGATCATCCCCACGCCCGGATGGGGTCGCGCCTCCGACCCGACCTGGTCGTCGTCTGCCGTGCTGATCCCCTGGTACCTGTACCGCGAGTACGGCGACCTCGGTATCCTGCAGCGTTCCGCCGACATGATCCGCCGGTTCGCCGACCAGATCGTGCGCCGCCTCGACGGCGGGCTGTGGCCGGGCCGCACCTGGGGCGACTGGCTGTCGCCCGGCTACATGGTGGCGCCCGAGCGGATGGAACCCATCGGCACGATCATGTCCGTGCAGCTGCTGCAGCACACCGCCGCGGTGCTGCGGGAGCTCGGCGATCCGGCAGCCGCCGACTACGACCGCGAGGCGGCGCAGGTCGGCGCGCGGTACCACGCGGCGCACTTCGACGCCGCATCCGGGGTGTACGCGGTCGACGGCATCGGCTACCGGCAGGCGCTCAACATCCTGCCGCTGGCGTTCGGTGTCGTGCCCGACGCGCACGCCGCATCCGTGCGCGCGGCTCTCATCGACGACCTCGAGCACCGCACCGACGGTCACCTCGACTGCGGCGCGGTCGGCGTGCGGCACCTGCTCCCGGTACTCGCCGAGGCGGGCCGTGACGACCTGGCCGTCACCGTGCTCACCCGCCGCACACGCCCCGGCTGGGGCGCCTGGTTCGAGGACGGCGAGACGACGCTGCTCGAATCGTGGGACCCGGATGCGCGGTCCCGCAACCACTACTTCCTCGGATCGGTCGACGCGTGGATCCAGCAGCGCGTCGGTGGGCTGAGGCTCACCGCATCGGGGTGGCGCGCCTTCGAGGTCGCCCCCGTCGACGATGCCCGCGTGACCCGCGCGGGTATCCGCCACCGCACCCCGCTCGGCGATGCCGCGGTCTCCTGGCAGCGCGGAGTGGGCGGGTGGCGCTTCGAGGTGCTCGTGCCGGAGGGTTCGCGCGCGACGGTGCGGGTGCCGGGGGGCTCCCGCGAACTCGCGCCCGGGGAGCACCGGGTCACGCTTCCGGCGTGACGCGCGGGCCGCGGGCCCTGACTCCTGAGAGCTCAGGTGGTGGCGTCCGCGGCCTTCGGGCTCTTCAGGAGTTCGACGAGCAGCTCGAGCCGGTCGCCCATGTCGAAGCCTGACGGGTCGAGCAGCCACTGCAGCTGGAGGCCGTCGGCGGCGGCGACCAGCAGAGACGCGACCGCGTGCTCGTCGAGGTGGGCGGGGAAGTCGCCCGACTCCTTGCGGTGCCGGATGTCGGCGGCCACGTCGTCGAGGAGTTTCGCGAACCGGTCGTGGAAGAAGTCGCGCGCGGTCGAGTCGGCTGCGGTGCTCTCGGCCGACATCGTGACGTAGAGGCGGACGAGCCCCGGTTCCTGGGCGTTGTGCCGCACGATCTCGACGAGACCCGGGAGCGAGACGGCGGGATTGCCCGTCTCCTCATAGAAGTGCTCGTTGCGCACGTCGCGGCGACGCAGCACCTCGAGGAACAGCTCTTCCTTGTTCTTGAAGTGGTGGAGCAGGCCCGCCTGGCTGAGGTTCGCGCGGCGCGCGATGTCGCGCAGGGAGGTGCGGTCGTACCCGACCTCGGCGAAGACGTCGACGGCGACGTCGACGATCTCGTCGCGCTTCGCACGCCCCTTCGCGTATGTGCCCCGCTCAGCCATGATCCGTAATGCTACTCAGCCCGAAAAGTTATCGATGAACTGTTTTGAGGTAGTGTAGCGCGCACCGAGACCCAAGGGGCACCCGTGACGCAGTTCGACGACGACATGCTGACTTCGCTCATCGAGCGACTCGACCTCGAGAGCAAGGTGGCGCTGCTCACCGGGCGCGACTCGTGGTCACTCCACCCGCTGCCGCAGATCGGGCTCGACTCCCTCGTGCTCTCCGACGGGCCGGTCGGGGTGCGCGGCGACTCCTGGGACGAGCGCTCGCCGTCGATCAACTTCCCGTCGCCGACGGCGCTCGCGGCGTCCTGGGATGCGGAGCTCGTACGCGAGGTGGGTACGGCGCTCGGCAGCGAAGCCCGCGACAAGGGCGTGCACGTGCTGCTCGCCCCCACCATCAACCTCCACCGCACCCCCTACGGCGGTCGCCACTTCGAGGCGTTCAGCGAAGACCCGCTGCTCACCGCGAACCTCGCCACCGCCTACATGGCCGGGGTGCAGGCGCACGGGGTGGGCGCGGCGCTCAAGCACTACGTGGTGAACGACTCCGAGACCGACCGTTTCGAGGTCGACGTGCGCGTCGCGGATCGCACCCTCCGCGAGCTCTACCTGCTCGCCTTCGAGGAGCCCGTCGTCGAGGGCGGCGCCTGGCTGGTGATGAGCGCCTACAACTCCATCAATGGCGTCACCGCGAGTGAGAACGCGTTGCTCGCGACGCCGCTCAACGACGAGTGGGGCTTCGACGGGGTCGTCGTGAGCGACTGGACCGCGGTCCGGTCGCTCGCGAGCGCTCTCGTGCCGCAGGATCTCGCCATGCCCGGGCCGTCGAGCGCGTGGAGCGAGGGGCTGGTCGCCGCCGTCCGCGCTGGCGAGGTGCCCGAGGGCCTCATCGACCGCAAGGTGCTGCGCATCCTGAAGCTCGCCGCCCGCACCGGCGCGCTCCGCGACCACGGCGACGCCCCGGCTGCCGGCCCGATCCCGCACGCCCAGCGTCGCGAGATCGCGCGTCGCGCCGCCGCCGAAGGCACGGTGCTGCTCGAGAACCACGGACTCCTCCCGCTTGCGTCGCCGACGTCGATCGCCGTGATCGGTGAGGGTGCCCGCCACGCGCGCACGCAGGGCGGGGGAAGCGCCACGGTGATCCCCGCCACCGTCAGCTCGCCGCTCGCCGGCATCGAGCACCGCTGGCCGGACGCCGAAGTCACCTGGAGTCTGGGTGCCGTCGTGCAGAGCGGTCTCGCCGACATCGACCTCGATCGTCTGGTCGCCCCCTCCGGGGAGGCGGGCATCCTCGTGCGGTACCTGGACGAGGCGGGCGACGCGATCGCCGAGGAGCCGCGGGCGGCATCCGGGATCGTCTCGTTCGACGCGGCGGCCCTCGGGTCGCGGTCGGCGGTGGTCGAGTTCTCGTTCCGGTACACGCCTGACGATGCCGGTGAGCTCGCGCCGTTCGGTGTCGCGGGGCTCTGCGACTACGAGGTGCTCGCCGACGGGCAGCGGGTGGCCGGCGGTGAGCTGCGCACGCGGCCGGGCGACGACCCGGCGACCGCTGTGCTGAACCCACCCTGGACCTCGCTCGACCTGCCGGTGGGCGCCGACGGCGCCGTGGACCTCGTGGTGCGGTTCCGGCCGGTGGCCGGGGGCATCCCCGGCGCGCTCGCCTTCCGCGTGGGCCTGCCGCCGTTGGCTGCGGATGCCGACACCCTCATCCGGGATGCGGCGCGGGCCGCCGCGGATGCCGAGATCGCGGTCGTGGTGGTGTCGACCTCCGCCGAGGTGGAGTCGGAAGGCTTCGACCGCACCTCGCTCGCCTTGCCGGGGCGTCAGGACGACCTGGTGCGGGCGGTGGCCGCTGCCAACCCGCGCACCATCGTGGTGGTCAACGCCGGCGCGCCCGTGCTGCTGCCGTGGCGCGACGACGTCGCGGCGGTGCTCGCCAGCTGGTTCCCCGGTCAGGAGTTCGGTGACGCGCTCGCGGATGTGCTGTCGGGCGACCGCGAACCGGGTGGCCGTCTGCCGGTCACCTGGCCGTCGGGCGAAGCCGATGTGCCGGTCTCGACGGTGCAACCCACCGACGGGAGGCTGCACTACGACGAGGGTGTTCACATCGGGCACCGTGCGTGGCTGCGGAGCGGGGCACGCCCCGCCTACCCGTTCGGGCACGGGGTCGGCTACACGCAGTGGCGCGCCGCCGAGCTGGCAGCGCCGGCGTCGATCGCCGCGGGCGAGACGGCTGAGGCGGTGGTCGAGGTCGCCAACACGGGCGACCGCCCGGGCAAGACGGTCGTGCAGCTCTACCTGGAGCGCACCGATCCGAGTGCGGTCGACCGTCCGGTGAGGTGGCTCGCGGGCCACCGCGCGGTGCATGCCGGGCCGGGGGAGTCGGTGCGGATCGGCATCCCCCTCGACTGGCGGCGCTTCGCGCACTGGGCGGATGGCTGGGAGCTCGAGCCCGGCGCCTACCGTCTGCGGGCGGGTTTCTCCGTCGAGGACCTGCCGGTCGACGCTGACCTCATCGTTATTGAAACGAATCATTGACGCGTATTCGATCGGCTACTATCGTGAACGAAAGCCAGTCAATGAATAGTTTCATGGTGGCCCAACCCGCGCACCAGCGGACATTTACAAGGAGGTAAATCAATGTCTGTTCGTCCCCTTTTCCGCGTCGCCACGGCTCTCGCCGTCGGTGCGGTCGCCGCGGCGGCGCTCACCGGGTGTACGCCCGGCGGCTCCGACGACGGCAACGTCGAGCTCACCTGGTACATGGGTGCCGGTGTCCCCGACGACATCGCCACCGCCGAAGGCCTCGCCGAGGCGTTCATGAAGGAGAACCCCGACATCAAGGTGACGGTCGACGCATCCGGCCCCGAAGGTGTCGAGCTCGACAACGCCATCAAGACCAAGCTCAGCACCGACGACATGGCCGACGTCTTCTGGTACAACAGCGGCGCGCTCTTCCAGGCGCTCAACCCCGACCAGACCCTGCTCAACGTGGGCGACGAGGACTGGGTCGGCAACCTCAACGAGGCGTACAAGACCACCGTCTCGACCGACAACGGCACCTTCGGTGCCCCCGTCGGCTCGGCCATGGGCGGCGGCTTCTTCTACAACGCCGCCATCTACGACGAGCTCGGCCTCGAGGTGCCCACCACCTGGGACGACTTCGTGTCGAACAACGCGGCGATCAAGGCCGCCGGCATCGCACCCGTCATCCAGTCGTACGGCGACACCTGGACGTCGCAGATGATGGTGCTCGCCGACTTCTACAACGTCTACGTTCAGAACCCCGACTTCGGCGACGAGCTCACCGCCAATGAGACCAGCTTCTCCGACGACCCGCAGGCCACCGCCAGCTTCGTCCACCTGCAGGAACTGGCCGACGCCGGCGACTTCAACGCCGACTTCGCGACGACCACGCTCGACCAGGCGCTGGCGAAGCTCGCCAACGGCGAGGGTGCCCAGTACCCGATGCTGACCTTCGCCCAGGCGACGATCACGCAGAACTACCCGGACCAGGCGGGCGACATCGGCTTCTTCGCCATCCCCGGTGAGAACGCCGACGAGAACGGCCTCACCACCTGGATGCCGTCGTCGCTCTACGCGCCGGCCAACACGCCCCACCCCGAGGCAGTGAAGGAGCTCATGGCCTTCATCGCGAGCCCCGCGGGTTGCGACGCCATCACCGCAGCGCGCGGTGTGACCGGTCCGTACGTCGTGAACGGATGCGAGATCAGCGGCGACGTGTCGCGCATCGTGTCGGACATGCTGCCGTACTTCGAGAACAACGCGACCGCCCCGGCGCTCGAGTTCCTCTCGCCGGTGAAGGGACCGAACCTCCAGTCCATCACCGTCGAGGTGGGTTCGAAGATCCGCAGCGGTGTCGACGCGGCGAAGATGTACGACGACGACAACGCGCAGCTCGCCCAGCAGCTCGGTCTTCCGGGCTGGTAAGCGGAGCGTAGGCACCAAAACCCCAGTCGTGGGGTCGGTCGGAACCTCGGCCGACCCCACGCAGTCTTAGAGGAACCTCATGACGACCATCGCTCCCCGCGCCGGCGGGGCCGCAGCGGCGAAGACGCCGCACAAGCGGCTCAACCGCAACAAGCCGTATCCCGGATGGTTCTACGCGCCCGCCGCGATCATCTACGGCGTCCTGTTCATCGTCCCGACGTTCGCGTCGTTCTACTTCGCCTTCACCCGGTGGACGCTGTTCGAGACCGAGTTCATCGGCTTCGACAACTTCGTGACGTTCTTCACCGAGCCCCGCCTCTTCCAGGGCTTCATCAACACGCTCGTCTACGCGGTCGTCACTTCCGGCGCCAAAGTGGTTCTCGGCCTTGCCCTCGCGGTGGCGCTCACGGCGCCGATCTTCGCGCGCGGCTACCTGCGCGCCGTCATCTTCTTCCCCGTGCTGGTCAGCACCATCGGCGTCGGCATCACCTTCAAGGTTCTGATGGACCCGTTCGACGGCGCCATCAACAAGGCCCTCGCCGTCTTCGGCATCGAGGGCCCCGGATGGCTCACCGACCCGAACACGGCCCTGCTGTCGGTGGCGCTCGTCGACATCTGGAAGGGCGTCGGACTCGCCGCCCTCATCTACATGGCCGGCCTCGTCGCCATCCCGCGGGAGTACTACGAGGCGTCCACGGTCGACGGCGCCGGATCGTGGCGCACCTTCCGCAGCATCACGCTCCCCCTCGTGCGCCCGGCGACCGTCACCGTCGTGATCCTGTCGCTCATCGGCGGCCTGCGCTCGTTCGACCTGATCTGGGCGATGACCGGAGGCGGACCCGGCTTCGCGAGCGACGTCATCGCATCCGTCATCTACAAGCAGTACGCCGCAGGGTTCTACGGCCTCTCCACGGCGGGCAACGTCGTGCTGTTCCTCGTGGTCACGGCGGTGGTTCTTCCGCTCTACCTCGTCATCAACCGGAAGCAGGTGGACCTGTGAGGCAGGAGCGTCGCCGTCACCTCATCTGGGGCATCGTCGGCATTGTCGTCACGGCGGTGGTCTTCCTCGTGCCGTTCGCCTTCATCGTGGTCACCGCGTTCAAGACCCAGCAGGAGGCCTCGCTTCTCGAGTTCACCTGGCCCGAGAGCGTCGTCTTCATGGAGAACGTCGTCGAGGTGTTCCGCACCAAGGACTTCCAACTCGTGCGGGCGTTCTTCAACAGCGCGCTGCTGACCGTCGCCTCGGTGACGATCATGGTCGTGCTCGCGGCGATGGTCGGCTGGGTGCTCGAGCGCCGCAAGTCGAAGTGGAACGGGTTCATCAACTTCCTGGTGCTGGCCGGCCTCATCGTGCCGCCCGCGGTGGTTCCCACGATCTTCGTGCTGCAGCAGCTCGGCCTGTTCAAGACGATGGTGGGCCTCACGTTCATCGAGGTCGCCTTCGGACTCTCGTTCTGCGTGCTGTTGTTCCGCGCCTTCGCGGCCACCATCCCCCGCGAACTCGACGAGGCCGCCATCATCGACGGCGCCGGACCCATCCGGCTCTTCTTCCAGGTGGCGTTCCCGCTGTTGCGGAGCGTCATCGTGACGGCGATCGTGGTGCAGTCGGTGGCGGTGTTCAACGACTTCCAGAACCCGCTGTACTTCGCGCCGGGGGCGGAGAACGTGACCGTGCAGCTGACGCTGTACAGCTTCCAGAGCACCTTCTACACATCGTGGAACCTGCTCTTCACGAACGTGCTGCTGATCACCATCCCGCCGCTCATCATGTTCATCTTCTTCAACAAGCAGATCGTCGCCGGCATGACCTCCGGCGCGATCAAGGGGTGAACGACCGGCAGGGGCCGCTCGTCGTACTCGTTCCGTCGCTCGGCACGGCGGCACGCGTCTGGGAGGGTCCGGCTGCTGCGCTTCGCGCGCGGCGGCCGGACGCCCAGGTGGTCCACGTCGAGTTGCCCGGACACGGAAGCGGTCGACGCTCCACCGAGTTCGCGGTGCGGGATGTCGCCGCGGCCCTCATCGGCGAGGTGGAGCCGATCCGCGCGGGTCGACCGGTGTTCGTCGCCGGCGTCTCGATGGGCGGAGCGGTTGCTCTGGAGGCTGCCACCGCCGCGCCCGACCGGGTCGCAGGGGTCGGCATGTTCGACAGCGCGACGCGGTTCGGCACGGCCGACGGATGGGCGGGGCTGATCGCCCGGGTCGAGGATGCGGGGCTCGGCGGCCTGCGCGACGGCAGCGCAGAGGGCTGGTTCTCGCCTGGCTTCCGCGAGCAGCATCCGGGTGAGGTCGAGGCTTTCCTCGACGATCTCGACACCATCGACCCCGCGTCGTACCTCGCCTGCTGCCGGGCGCTCGCCCGATACGACGGATCGGATGCGCTCGCCTCGCTCCGAGCGCCGCTGCTGGCCGTGGTCGGTGCGGGCGACCGCGGTCCCACACCCGACCAGGTGCAGGCGCTCGCCGCATCCGTTCCCGGCGCCCGCTATGAGGTGCTCGAACCGGCCGGCCATCTCTCCGTCGTCGAGCACCCGGACGCCACGGCGTCGCTCCTCCTCGACCTCATCGGCCGCGCGGAAGGACGCACATCGTGACCGAACGCGACTTCCCCGACGGCTTCCTCTGGGGAGCCGCGACAGCGGCGCACCAGGTGGAGGGGTCGAACGTCAACTCCGACTGGTGGGCGTTCGAACACGACCCGAAGACGGCAGCGGTCGAGTCATCCGGTGACGGCATCGACCACTACCGCCGCTACGCGGAGGACTTTGCCCTGCTGAAGTCGCTCGGTCACAATGCGCACCGCCTGTCGGTGGAGTGGGCACGGATCGAACCCGCCGAGGGCGAGTTCAGCGAGGCGGTGCTGGCGCACTACCGCGACGTGCTCGACGCCCTGCGGGCCGAAGGTCTCGTGTCGTTCGTGACCCTGCACCACTTCACGCTGCCGGCATGGTTCGCCGCGCGCGGCGGCTGGACCGCGCCGGATGCCGTCGCCACGTTCGAGCGCTACGTACGCCGTGTGCTCGCCGCCCTCGGCGACCGCATCGATTACGTGTGCACCATCAACGAACCGCAGATGGTGGCCCTGCACGGGTACCTGGAGGGGTACCACCCGCCGGGCGTCACCAACCCGACCCTGTGGAAGCGGGTTGGTCGCGTGCTACTCGAGGCCCACCACCGCGCCGTCGCGGTCACCCGCGAACTGACGGATGCGAGCCCCGGCCTCGTCGTGCAGCTGCCGCTGCTCGCGCCCGCCCGCGAGGACGAGGTGAGCATCGCCTTCCGCGATGCGCTGCGCGCCGAGATCGTCGACCTCTACATCGACGGAATCCGCGGGCCGGGGGGCGGCGACTGGCTGGGTGTGCAGTACTACCGCAAGAACTGGGTCGACCCGGCGAGTCCTACCCTGTTCGCCGCTCCGCCCGCGGGGGTGCCGACCACGCAGATGGGCTGGGCGGTGTTCCCCGACGGCCTGCGCCAGATGCTGGTGCGCGCCGCCGACACCGGTCTGCCCCTGTTCGTCACCGAGAACGGCATCGCCACCGAAGACGACACCGAACGCATCGCCTACCTCGACGGCCACCTGCGGGCCGTGGCGGATGCGCGCGCGGAGGGCGTCGACATCCGCGGCTACCTGCACTGGTCGGCGTTCGACAACTTCGAATGGTCGGAGGGGTACCGCCCCAAGTTCGGCCTCATCGCCGTCGACCGTGAGAACGGCTTCACCCGCCACCCCAAGCCGAGCGCCCACGCCTTCGGGCGGGTGGCGCGCACCGGCATCATCGACTCCCTGCACGACCACAGCAAGTAAGGATCCACCCCATGAAGTTCCGCCACCTCGGCGCATCCGGTCTCCGCGTCTCGGAGATCACCTACGGCAACTGGCTCACCCACGGCTCCCAGGTGGAGAACGACGCCGCCACGGCCTGCGTACACGCCGCGCTCGACGCCGGCATCACCACGTTCGACACCGCCGACGTGTACGCCAACACGGCCGCCGAGTCCGTGCTCGGGGAGGCGCTGCGCGGTCAGCGGCGTGAGTCGCTGGAGATCTTCACCAAGACGTACTTCCCGGTCGGCCCGCTGGGGCCCAACGACTCCGGACTCTCGCGCAAGCACATCATGGAGTCGATCGACGGCTCGCTGAAGCGTCTCGGCACCGACTACGTCGACCTCTACCAGGCGCACCGCTGGGACTACGCGACCCCCATCGAGGAGACGATGCTCGCGTTCGCCGACATCGTGCGCGCCGGCAAGGCGCTCTACATCGGCGTGAGCGAGTGGAACGCCGACCAGCTGCGCCAGGGTGCCGCCCTCGCGAAGGAGCTGCGGGTCCCGTTCATCTCGAACCAGCCGCAGTACTCGGCCCTCTGGCGCATCATCGAGGAGGAGGTCGTGCCCACCTCGCGTGAGCTCGGCATCTCGCAGATCGTGTGGTCGCCGGTGGCGCAGGGCGTGCTCACCGGCAAGTACCTGCCCGGGGCCGCTGCGCCTGCGGGAAGTCGTGCACGGGATGCAAAGGGTGGCGCCGAGATGATCGGCCGCTTCATGCGCGACGACGTGCTCGAGCGCGTGCAGGGTTTGAAGCCGATCGCCGACGAGCTGTCGCTCACGATGGCGCAGCTCGCGGTCGCCTGGGTGCTGCAGAACGACAACGTCGCCGCCGCCCTCATCGGCGCCTCGCGGCCGGAGCAGGTGAAGGAGAACGTCGCCGCATCCGGTGTCGTCATCCCCGCCGAACTGCTGGCCCGCATCGACGAGGTGCTCGGTGACATCGTCGAACGCGACCCACGCAAGACCGACCTGGAGTCCCCCGACGAGCGCTAGTCGCTCGCCGACGGCCGCCCGTACTCCTCATCGGTGACGTGCTCCGCCCACGCGGCGCTGCCGGCATCCGTCTCTTCCCATAGGGCGATGTGCTCCATGAAGTCGGACGGGGTGGCTCCGTGCCAGTGCTCCTCGCCCGGGGGCGTGTAGACGGTCTGGCCGGGGTGCACCTCGATGACGGTTCCGTCGCGTGTGCCCATCAGCGCGACACCCTCGGTGACGTGCAGGGTCTGGCCGCCCGGATGCGAGTGCCAGGCGGTGCGCGCGCCGGGGGTGAACCGCACGCGGCTGGCCAGCATCCGCGACGGTTCCGGTTTGCGGGTGGCGATCGGGTCGATGTAGACGTCGCCGGTGAACCATTCCGCGGGTCCGCGGCCGGTGGGCTGCTTCGGTTCGATGTTCATGTCGTGCTCCTTCGTCAAACGGTGAGCAGCACCTTGGTGGCGCGGCGCTCATCCATGGCTTTGTAGCCGTCGGCCGCATCCTCCAGGGGGAGGGTGAGGTCGAAGACCTTGCCGGGGTCGATCTTGCGGTCCCAGATGAGTTGGATGAGTTCGGGAAGGAATCGCCGAACGGGGGCGGGGCCGCCGTGCAGGTGCACGCCGGAGAAGAACAGCTCCAGGCCGTCGAGCGACACGTCGTGCGAGCCACCCACGTAGCCGACGTGCCCGCCGGGGCGGGTGGCGCGGATGGCCTGCATCATCGACTCCTGGGTGCCGACCGCTTCGATCACCGAGTGGGCGCCGTAGCCGCCGGTCAGCTCCTTGATGCGGGCGACGCCCTCATCTCCGCGCTCCTCGACGATGTCGGTGGCGCCGAACTCGCGGGCCAGCGCCTGCCGGTCGGCGTGACGCGACATCGCGATGATGCGCTCGGCGCCCAGCTCGCGGGCGGCGAGGATACCGAGCAGGCCCACCGCGCCGTCGCCCACCACGGCGACCGTCTTCCCGGGGCCGGCCTCGGCGGCGACGGCGGCGAACCATCCGGTGCCGAGCACATCGGATGCGGCGAGCAGCGACGGGATCAGGTCGGCGTCCGGCTGCCCGGGGGTGGTGACAAGGGTGCCGTCGGCGAGCGGCACGCGCAGGTACTCGGCCTGGGTGCCGAGTGACCCCATGCCGATCGCGTGGATGCAGCGCGACTGGTAGCCGGCCTGGCAGATCTCGCAGGTGTTGTCGGAGGCGAAGAACGAGCCGACCACGAAGTCGCCCACCTTCACCTTCGTCACGTCGGCGCCGATCTCGGTGGCGACGCCGACGTATTCGTGGCCCATCGGCTGGTCGTGCACCTGCTCGATGCCGCGGTACGGCCACAGGTCGGACCCGCAGATGCAGGCCGCCGAGACGCGGATGATCGCATCCGTCGGGTCGACGATGGTCGGGTTGTCGCGGTCGGTGACGATGACGTCGCCGGGGGCACGCAGGATGACTCCGCGCATGATGTGGCTCCTCGTGTTGTCGGGCTCGGGGGACGGGGTTCGGTTGTGGCGTGCGTTCAGGCGGGGGCGATCCGCAGCGTCACCGGGTGCGAGGTCTCGCCGACGACCGGCGCCACGTAGCGGGCGCCGTAGCGGTCGTACTTGTGGTGGTACTCGGCGTCGAGGGCGGCCTGGTCGGCGTCGCCGCCGTCGCGGAACACGACATCGGCCTCGATGCCGCCGGCGCGGATGCGTCCGGTGCCGGATGCAAGCGCCCGTCGGTACCAGCCGTTCTCCGGCCCGTAGGCGGATCGAACGAACAGTTCGCCGTCGACGGCCACCGCCCAGATCGTGATGAAGGCGCGCAGGGTGCCGTCGGCCCGGCGGGATGCGAGGTGAAGCTCGTCGGCCGCGCCGATGAGCGCCAGGGTGGCCGCGTCGAAGAGGGAATCGCTCATGACATCCATGAGACCCCCGCCGGCGCATCCGTGCCAGGGGCTGGTGTTCCGTGTAATGCCAGTACCTCCTTGCTGCCCGACACGGAGGCGTACCGTCGACGCATGAGCATCCAGACCGACGTGCGCGAGTTCCTCGTCTCGCGCCGCGCCAAGGTCACCCCCGAGCAGGCGGGCCTGCCCGCGTACGGCGGCAAGCGGCGTGTGCCAGGGCTGCGGCGCGAGGAGGTGGCGCTGCTGGCGGGGGTGAGTGTCGACTACTACAACCGGCTCGAGCGGGGGAACCTGCACGGCGTCTCCGATTCGGTGCTGGATGCGGTGGCCCGCGCCCTGCAGCTCGACGAGGCGGAGCACGAGCACCTGTTCGACCTGGCCCGCGCCGCCAACGACACCCGCGCCCGTCCGGTGCGCACCCCGAAGCCGAAGGTGCGCCCCAGCGTCCAGCGCCTGCTCGACGCGATCACCGACGGGCCCGCGCAGGTGCGCAACGGGCGGATGGATGTGCTCGCCGCCAACGCGATCGGTGTCGCCCTGTTCTCGGAGGCGTACGAAGACCCGCGCCGGCCGATGAACTCCACCCGCTACCTCTTCCTCGACCCCCGCGCCCGCTACTTCTACGACAACTGGGAGAAGGCGGCGAGCGACAGTGTCGCGATCCTGCGCACCGAGCTGGGCCGCGCCCCGCACGACAAAGACCTGATGAACCTCGTCGGTGAGCTCTCCACCCGCAGTGACGAGTTCCGGGTGCGCTGGGCACGCCACGATGTGCGGCTGCACTACACGGGTGTGAAGGTGTTCCACCACCCGGTCGTCGGCGACCTTGAGGTCGGGTATGAGGCGCTGGGGCTGTCGGCCGACCCGGGGCTCACCCTCACCGTCTACACGGCGGTGAAGCCGAGCGACTCGGAGAAGTTCCGCCTCCTGGCGAGCTGGCACGCCACGCAACAGGAGCTGACGGAGAACTCCCTGTTTCAGCCTCAGACCCGAGAGGTACCCTGAGGCATCGCCGAGAGGATGCCGACATGCGCTCATCAGCTTCGAACGGGTTCGACTTGTGGGAGGCCGTCGACGGCATCCGCGAGACCTTGGCCGCCGGTGGGCGCAGATCGGGCGCCGGTGACATCCGCGCTGCGATCCTCGTGTCGCTGCTCGACGGGCCGAAGAACGGCTACGAGGTGATCCGCGCCATCGAGGCGCGCACCGACGGGGCGTGGACGCCGAGCCCCGGCACCGTCTACCCGACGCTGCAGCTGCTCGCCGACGAGGCACTGGTGACGCCGGAGCAGGTGGGCGAACGCAAGGTGTTCGCCCTCACCGAGACGGGCCGCGCCGCCGCGACCGACGCCGACGACGCCCCCGGTGAATCCGGTCGGGCGCGCGCCGAACGCAACCTGGCGCTCCCGAAGGCGGGCGCGAAGCTCGCGCAGGCGGCCAGCCAGGTGATGCAGAACGGGTCGCCCGAGCAGACCGAGCGTGCGGTGGCGATCATCGACGACGCCCGCCGCAAGCTGTACGCGATCCTCGCCGAGGACTGACCGGATGCCGCACCCGGGCGGCGACGCCCCGGCGCCACCCGACCCCCGGGTGCTGCGCTCCCGCTACCGCCGCATCATGCGGTTCGCGTCGCGCGCGCTCGCGCAGGCGTGGTGGTTCGAGTTGGTGCTGCCGCGCATCGGCCTGCGGACGCTTGCCGCGCGGGGGCGCGAGAAGCGCCTGCAGAAGCTGTCGCGCCGGTTCCACGCGCTCGCCGTCGACCTGGGCGGGCTGATGATCAAGGTCGGCCAGTTCATGTCGTCGCGCCTCGACGTGCTGCCGCCCGAGATCACCCGCGAACTGGAGGGCCTGCAGGACGAGGTGGCGGCTGAGTCGTTCGACCGCATCCGCGCCCAGGCGGAGGCCGAACTCGGCATCCCGCTCGACGTCGCCTACGAAACGTTCGAGCCGGTGCCGATCGCCGCCGCATCCCTCGGGCAGGCCCACCGCGCCCGGCTGTCGCCGGGGGTCGCGGCCGACGTTGAGTTCGCGGACGTCGTGGTGAAGGTGCAGCGCCCCGGCATCGAGCGGGTGGTGGAGGTGGACCTCGCGGCGCTGCGCCGGGTGGGACGCTGGCTGGCGCGGGTGCGGCTCGTGTCGGATCGCGTCGACGCGCCGGCGCTCGTGGAGGAGTTCGCCACCACCAGCCTCGCCGAGATCGACTACCTCAACGAGGCCGGCAACGCGGAACGGTTCGCCGCCGACTTCGCAGGCGACGCGCGCATCTCAGCGCCCGCCGTGGTGTGGGACCGCACCTCGCTGCGTGTGCTGACGCTGTCGGATGTCACCGCCATCAAGATCACCGATGTCGCCACCCTCACCGCGGCCGGCATCGACCCGGCGGAGGTCGCGCAGCAGCTCGCCCGCGCCACGTTCCAGCAGATCTTCGTGGCCGGTTTCTTCCACGCCGACCCGCATCCGGGCAACATCTTCGTCACCCCGGCCGACCGGGCCACGGGGGAGGGCTGGCACCTCACCTACGTCGACTTCGGGATGATGGGCGAGATCTCCGACACCCTGCGTTCGGGGCTGCGCGACTTCATCCTCGCCGTCGTCGCCCGCGACGGGCGGGCGCTGGTCGCATCCCTGGAGCGCCTCGGGGTGCTGCTGCCGACGGCGAACACCGAAGAGCTGGAACGCGCCATGAAGGCGTCGTTCGACCGCTTCGGCGGCATGGGCGTCGCCGAGTTGCGCGACATCGACCAGCGCGAATTCGAGGCGTTCGCGCGCCAGTTCGGCGACACCATCCGCACCCTGCCGTTCCAGCTGCCCGAGAACTTCCTGCTGCTCATCCGCACCATCTCGCTCATCTCCGGCGTCACCAGCGCCCTCAACCGCGACTTCAACATGTGGGATGCGGTCGACCCGTTCGCGCGGGCCGTGCTGAGCGGTCAGGGCGGCGACCTGCGCGAGGTGGGCCGCAAAGCGCTCGGGTATGCCGCTACCATCGGCCGGCTGCCGCAGCGGGTCGACGAGCTGGTGTCGCGGATCGACCGCGGCCAACTCGCGGTGCGCGCACCTGGGGTGGAGAAGCAGATCGGATCGGTGGAGCGGCTGCTCGGCCGACTGATCTCGGCCGTCGTGTTCGCCGCGTTGCTGTTCTCCGGTGTGCTTCTGCGTCGCGCCGACGAACCGCTCGCCTGGGTGCTGATGGTCGCGTCGATCGTGCCGCTGCTGCACGTGGCGGTCACGTTCCGCAAGAGGTAGGCCGCCGTCGGCGGTCGGCGCGACGATTGACGCGTGAGCGACCTCGAATCCCCGTGCCGTCTCTGCGGATCCCGCAGCGGCGTCCGCGTGGGCGGCGCGTGGGAGTGCGCCGTGTGCGGGTGGGCGGTGGGCGAGTACATCGACCCGGAGCTGCCGATGCCGCGGGTGGATGTCGTCTACTACCTGCGTCGGGCGGATGCGGTGAAGATCGGCACCACCGTCAACCCGCGGCAACGGTTCGGGGCGATCCGCCACGACGAGGTGCTCGCGTTCGAGCGGGGTGGGCGTGCGGTGGAGCAGCGGCGGCACGCCGAGTTCGCCGATGACCGCCTCGGAACGTCGGAATGGTTCGGGCTCACGCCGCGCCTTCTCGCGCACATCGCCGCGCTCGCCGAGGGACGCGACCCCTGGCAGGTGCACGCGCGCTGGCTCGCGGAGGCGCTCGCCGCGCGCTGAGTGCGACGATGGTTCCCGTGACTCTGCCCCTCCACGACACCAACGTCAGCTACCCGGCGGGCGCCATCGCATCCGCCGGCACCGTCGTGTTCGTCGCACCCCTGCCCGACGGCCGCTCCGCGGTCGTGCTCGACGAGACCGCGTTCCACCCGGTCGACACCGCATGGCCCGACCAGCCCAGCGACCGCGGAATGCTCACCTCGGATGCGGGGGAGCAGCCGATCGCCGAGGCCGTGGTCGGTGCGATCCACGAGGGCGAGCTGTTCCTCGGCGCCGATGTGCCGGTGCGCACCGGCACCGACGGCTGGACTTTCGTGGTGGCGCACCTCGTGTCGGGTGCCGCGCCCGCCGTCGGGTCACGTGTCGCCGTGACCGTCGACGTCGACTACCGGGCCGCGTTGTCGGCCGGGCACACCGCCTGCCACCTCGCCTCGTTGGCCCTGGATGCGGCGCTCGCCGACGCCTGGACGAAACCGGTCCCCGTCGACGCTCTCGGGCATCCGGCGTTCGACGCGCTCGCCATCCAGAGCTCGCGCATCGCCGAGAACGGCTCGATCGACGTGTACCGGATCGGCAAATCGCTGCGGAAGAAGGGGTTCGACGTGGCGTCGCTCGACGTGACGGATGCGGTGGCCGAGCGGGCGAACGCGCGGCTCGCCGGGTGGGTGGCAGCGGGCGCCGACATCCGCATCGAGCGCGATACCGACGGCCTTTCCGCTCGTCGCTCCTGGGTGGCCGAACTCGCCGACGGCGAGGTCGCGATCCCGTGCGGCGGTACCCACCTCACGTCGCTCGCCGGGCTGCGGTCGATCACCGTCGCCCTGGAGAGCGCCGCCGTCGAAGGCGGCCTCCAGTTGACGATGACCACGTCGGTCACCCCGCTCTAGCCACCCCTCGAATCCGCTGCCCCCGCATCCGCCGCCCCTCCCACAGCAGAGATCCTTGATTTGGGAGCAGAGCGGGGGTGGCGGGGCCAGGGTCGGGGGCGCGGAGCGGGCATCACGTCCGCGCCCCCGGGTCTGTCGCCGCTAGCGGGCGATGGTGGTGCGGCCGAGGGTGAGCCAGCCGTCGACCGTCGCATCCTGTGCGGCGTTCGCGAACCGCACCGGCTGGCCGGTGGCCAGCGGGTTCGTGCCCTGCATCACCACCGTGTAGCGCCCCGGCTTGACGCCCTTCGTGCGCAGGTCGGCGTCGAACCGCACCCGCTCGCCGGCCGCGATCTCGTCGAGGCCCCAGCGGGTGGTCCACTGCTTCACGATCCGCCCCTTCGCGTCGGCGAGTCCGATCGTGATCGGCCAGTCGTAGTAGAACGGCGCGACGCCGGTATTCGCCACGACCACCCCCACCTCGAGTTCGCCGTGCGAGCGGCCGGGCGCGTCGAGGCTGGCCTTCGTGACCCGCAGCGAGTAGCCGAGCGACTGCGCGCCGGCGATGGCACGGTTGCGGTCTGCGCCCGTGTATCCGGTAGCGAACGCGTAGTGGTTGATCAGCCAGCTGGCGTGGGTCTGCTCCACGCTTCCGGGGAAGTCGTTGTCGCCGCCTTCCTGGATCACCGGGCAGCCGGCGGTGCTGAAGATGCACGACTGCAGTTCGGGACGCAGCTCGCCGCCGATCGAGTTCGTCGTCCACTTCGCGGTGGCGCCGGCCGCCACGATCTGGTCCATGAAGTACCAGCCGTACGGGCTCTGTTTGGTGGTGAGCGCGAACGAGTCGTCGTGATAGCCCACATCGAGTCCGGCGTTGGCCGTGCTGGCGTAGCGCACCTCGATGTCGGTCTCGTCGAACGCGTCGATGAAGTTGTGGAGCACCCGAAGCTGGTTCTCTTCGGACGGCATCCGGTTCGGCAGTCCGTCGCCGTTGTAGGGCCACGTGTGCCATTCGCCCCAGAAGCCGATCAGACCTGCCTGCACGAAACCGAGACGCGGGTCGCCGTCGTAGCGGGACCCGAACGCGGCAACGAACGCGTCGAGTGCGGCGACCAGCGCCGGGTCGTCGTAGTCGGGGATGACGCTCGTCGTGTTGCCGAACTCGGTGTACGGGTAGGTGGCGAGCCCCCCGTCGAGGAGGAATTGGGGGATCCCGGATTCGCGCTGCGGGTAGTCGAGGTAGAACCGCATCGTTGTCTGGTGCCCGCGGGCGGCGACCTCGTCGAGGGTTGCCTCGACCACCGTCCAGTCGAAGCTCGACGGTCCCGTCATCACCGCGTCGAGCGGGAAGTAGCTCCACTCCATCGAGTGCGGGAAGTCGGGGTAGTCGCCCGCGAACGGGATGAATCCCTTCAGCGGGTTGCTCTGCGGCTCGGCGCCGGGGGCGAGCGTTCGCCAGTCGTTGCCGCGGGGGCCGCCGGCGACGGCCGCCGGGGCGGTGCCGCCGATCGCGAGCGCCAGCGCGGCGGTCGCCGCGATCGTGCCGATGGTGGTTCTGCGTGACTTCGTCGTCATGTTCTCATTTCCCTTGCTCTACCCGGCCATGGTGCTGGGGGGTGCTTGATAGTCGACGTAGGGTCCGAAGTCGACGACGCGGTCGCCGATCCGGAAGACGTACCGTGATTCCTGGGTCACCTCCTCGTCGCGTTCGAGCCAGGCGCGCAGCCCGGCGATCTCGTCGGGCAGCAGCCACGACGCAGGGTCGGATGTGGACTTGAAGCCGAGCACCGTGGCGACGTCTTCGACGAGCTGACGTTGGCCCTCGTCGAGCAGGCTGCGGCGGCGACGGAAGTACACGACGTCCGGGTCGGTCTCGAACACGGGGCGCAGCCAGGCGCGGTGGATGGATGCCAGGAAGGCATTGCGCGCGCCGACTCCCGTCGGGTCGCCGGGGCGTTCCGCGTTGTCCCAGAACGCGGCCACATCCGGTCCGACGCGGACGCCGTCGAAGATGCCGGCCGAGGGCAGCATCGGCACACCGCATCCGAGCAGGTAGACGTCGTCGCCCACCGTCTCGCGGATGAGTGCGACGGCGTCGCGGTAGGCCTGCTCGCGGTGGATCTGTTCGCTGCGTCCGCCTTCGAGGGCGCCGGCGTACATGAAGTCGAGCTTCAGGTAGGTGAACCCCCAGTCCACGACCCGGGTGAACAGTTCGCGCAGGTGCGCCTTAACCTCCTCCTGGGTGGTGTCGAGCGCGAAGTAGGGGCCGCCCCAGTTGTAGCCGGCGATCATCGGGGTGCCGTCGCTACCCTGGACGAGCAGGTCGGGGCGTTCGAGCGCGAACTCCGAGCGGGGGAGCGCGATGAGCGGGGCGAGCCAGATGCCGGCGCGGAAACCGGCGTCCGTGATCGTCTGCACGGTGGCGGCCATGCCCGACGGGAAGCGTTCGTTGGCGCGCCAGTCGCCCACGACCGGTTCCCAGCCGTCGTCGAGCTGCACCACGTCGAACGGCATGCCGCGCAGCCCGTCGACGGTGTCGCGCACGAGGTCCTCGCTGAGGTCTTCGTAGTACGAGTACCAGCTGCACCACACGCGACCGGCGCGACCTGCGCGGGTGCCGAGACGCTCCGCCACCAGTTCGGCGTAGCGGGTGAAGACCTCCACCTCGGGTCCGCGGGCGAGGAACCAGTCCCCGTCCGCCTGCTCGACGGTGCCCCACAGGGTGGTGCTGGTGGCACCCACCCTCGGGGCGCCGAGTCCCAGCGCCCCGAGGAGGAGGATCTCGCCACCCGGCAACCCGATGGCACCTACCGCGCTGCCCGAGTGGGCGTGCGGTGTGTCGTTCTTCGCGTCGTCGGCGGTCAGCAGGCGCTGAGGGCTGTCGTAGACGCGGAGCGGTGCCTCATCGAGTCGTCTCCAGCCCGACGGGCTCCACGAGTTCCAGCCGTGGCGGAAGAACTCGGTGTCCTCGAAACGGTGCGCGATGGTGACGGTGCCCGACGGGATCAGGAACTCGCGTTCGCCGATCGGGTGGGGTGCGCCCTGTGCGACCAGAGGCAGAGACAGGTCCCCGAGCTGAACGAGCCCGGAGTAGGTGGCGAGATCGGTGTGCATTCTGACTTTCTGCGGTTATTCGAAGAGCGCGTTGACCTTGGCGTTGGCATCCGTGAGAGCCGGTTCGGCCTCGTTGGTGCCCAGCGCCACGCTCTGGATGGCGTCCTGCACGATCTGCGACATCTCGGCGCCGTTGTAGTTGATCGGGATCAGGAAGGTGCCGTCGGCCTCCTGCGAGTACGACAGGAACACGGAGGCGTCGAGGCCGAGCTCGGCGCGCGCCGCGACTGACGCCTCGGAGGCTTCCGCGTTGGCGGGGAAGATGACGCCCGTCTCACCGACGACCTTCTGGCAGTCGGCGGAGGCGAGGTACTTGATCCACTCCCAGGCCTGGTCCTTGTGCTTGCCGCCCGCGTACATCGCGTCGCTCAGACCGTTGATGGCCGACTTGCGGCCCTCGGGGCCAGCGGGCAGCGGGGCGAAGGTCCAGTCCGCTGCGGTGTCCTTGAACATCAGCTGGTTGAACGAGCCCATGCTGGTCATCGCACCGGTGCCGGCCTGCAGCACCTCGAGGCGCGACAGCGTCGACTGCTGGTCGAACGGCGGCGCGTAGCCCTTTTCGGCGAGCGACGCCATCCAGTCGATGGTCTCGGCGAGCTTCGGGTCGTCGTAGTAGAACTCGGAGCCGAACGGGTTCTCGTCGGAGTACTCGAAGCCGTTGGACTGCGCGAGGTTGCCCCACAGGTTCTGACCCTGCGAGCCGTCCGCCCACTCCGGCAGGAAGCCGTAGACGGCGACGTTGCCCTTGTCGAAGCCAGGCTCGTCGCCGTGGTTGCCCGCCTTGTCGACGGTCAGCTTCGCGATGGTCTCTTCGAAGGTGCCGCCGTCGTCCGGGTTCCAGGTGAGGTCCTGCAGCGAGGCCGGGTCGATGCCGGCGTCTGCGGCCGCCTGCGTGTTGATGACCAGACCGATGGTGTCCCAGTCCTTCGGGAGCCCGTAGCGGGCGTCGCCGATCTTGTAGATGTCGGCGATCCCCGGCACGTAGGAGTCGAAGTCGACCCCGTCGGCGTCGTCGTCGATGTAGGGCTGCAGATCTTCGATCTGCTTGTCGGCGACGAACTGCGGGTAGTACGAACCCTGGTCGACCCACACGTCCGGCGCGCTGCCGGCGGCGATCTGGGTGGCGAGGTTGGTCCAGTACTCACCCCAGCCGTACTGGCTGATCTCGACCGTGATGTCGGGGTTCGCCTTCGTGAAGTCGTCGGCGCACTGCTGGTAGGCCGGCAGCTGGGCGTCATCCCAGAGCCAGTAGTTGAGGGTGGTCGATCCACCGTCGTTTCCTCCGGCCGCGCATCCGGCCGTCGTCGCCAGGACGAGCCCGGCCGTTGCGATCCCTGCGAGGCGCAGGACTTTCTTGCTACTCATGTGAGCACGCACTCCTTTGTCGTGTGTTGCGTTGGTGTGGGGATGGGTGGTGCCTTCACTTGATGCCCGTGAAGTTGAGCGACTCGACGATGCGTCGGCCGAGGAATACGAGCAGGAGCGCGACCGGGATGACCGACAGCGTGGATGCCGCCATCAGTCCGGTCCAGTCCGGCTGGGTGTTGGGGGACTGCTGCAGGTACACGCCGAGCGCCACGGTGACGGTGCGCACCGATTCGTCGCGGCCGATGAGCAGCGGCCAGAGGTAGTCCTTCCACGACCACACCACGGTGATGAGACCGATCGTGATCAGCGGTCCTTGCGCCATCGGCAGCACGACCCGCCAGAAGATGCGGATCTTGCCGGCGCCGTCGAGCTGGGCGGCCTCTTCGACGTCGCGGGGGATGTTGAGGAAGAACTGCCGCAGGAAGAACAGGGCGAACGGGGTCATGAGCAGGCTGGGCGCCACCATGCCCCAGACGTTGTTGAGCAGGCCGAGGTCGCGGACGAGCACGAAGTTGGGCAGCAGGGTGAAGATGCCGGGCACCATGAGCGCCGCGATGAGCACGGCGAACAGGCCCTCCCGGCCCCAGAAGCGCAGCCGGGCGAAGGCGTAGCCGCCCATGGCGCAGAACAGCGTCTGGAAGAACCCGATGAGTGCGGAGTACAGCACCGAGTTCCACAGGTAGAGGGCGAAGTTGATGGATGCGCCGCTGCCGCCGGCGGCCCGGGTCTCCTCCGGGGAGAGCAGCCCGAGCACGCGGGCGAAGTTGACCCCGGTGGGGTTGGTGGGCCAGAAGTTGCCCGAGTCGGCGATCATGTCGGCCGCCGGTGTGAGGGCGGACTTCACCATCCAGTAGAAGGGGAACAGGGTGCTCAGGAGGGCGACGATGAGGATCGCCCAGCCGAGCAGCCGCAGGGGCGTGATGGTCTTCTTCATGGCGGTTCCCTTAGGCGAGCTGAGATTCGGACGCCCGCAGCAGGCGCAGCTGGATGAAGGTGAGCACGCCGAGGATCAGGACGAGCAGGATCGCCATGGTCGCCGCGTAGCCCATGTGGAAGTAGGTGAACGCCTGTTGGTAGATGTAGTAGTAGATGACGCGTGAGGCGTTGACGGGCCCGCCCTTGGTGGTGACGGCAACGGTGTCGAAGATCTGGAACGACCCGATGAGCGACACCACCAGCACGAGCGCGAGGATGGGACGCAGCAGTGGCAGCGTGATCCGGAAGAAGGTGCGGAACTCGCCCGCCCCGTCGATGGCGGCCGCCTCGTAGGTGTCTTGCGGGATCTGCAGCATGCCCGCGTAGAAGAGCAGCGCGGTGTAGCCCACGTAGGCCCAGGTGTTGATCCCCGCGATGGTGGGAATGGTGAAGGCCGGGTTGGTGAAGAAGCCGATGGTGTCGAGGCCCATCGAGTCGAGCACCTTGTTCACGAAGCCGAGGTTGGTGTCGAGCAGCCAGAGCCAGATGAGGCCGACGGTGACGTTCGGCACCAGCCACGGCAGCAGCAGTGTGGTGCGCAGCACGACGGATCGCGTGAGCCGGTGCATGAGGCCGGCGAGCACGAGGGCGATGAGGGTCTGCGATCCGACGTTGAGGATGACGTAGTACAGGGTCACCCACATCGAGTTCGCGAACTCGGGGTCGCCGAGTACGTTGACGTAGTTCTCGAGTCCGACGAATTCGGGTTCGGCGAGGAGGCTGTAGTCGGTGAACGACCACCAGAAGCCGCGGACGGTCGGGTAAAGGTAGAAGATCGCGAAACCGATGAGTACCGGTGCGATGAAGAAGAGCGCGACGCGTCCGTCGCCGCGGGGGCGCTTGCGTCGCGGCTGCGGTGCCGCGAGCGCGTCACCTGCGGGGGCGATGCGTTGCCGTAGGTCGGTCATCGGGGCCTCTCAGCGCCCCGCGGGTGTGGCCGGCATTGGCGCGTTCTGGTACGTGGATCGCCCGTTTCGGACGAGATTTCTGCCCGGTTCTTTCGCTAGAGTTGGGCGAGCGGGATTAATAATCCAACATGGCGATATAAAACGCAAGGGGAGGTCCGAATGAGTCGAGAGGCCATGGTCGGCGCATCGACGGCGTCGATGGGCAGCCGGTCGCTGCTGCGCAGGATGAACTCCCTCGGCGTACTCCGCGCGGTCATGGCGGAACCGCAGACCCTCCGCGGCCTCAGCACCTCATCCGGACTGTCGCGCACCGCCGTCGACGCCGTCGTCTCCGACCTCACCTCGATGGGGTGGCTCACCGCATCCGATCCCGCCGGCGCCCGCAGCGTCGGCCGCCCCGCCATGACCTACAGCATGTCCGCGGATGTGGGCTGCATGCTCTCCGTCGACATCGGCGCCAACCACGTGTTCGCGGTGGTGACCGACCTCACCGGCAAGGTGCTCGGTCAACTCTCCGACGACGTCTCCGAAGACGACGACGCCGACTCCCGCATCGAGGCGACGCTGCAGCTGTGCGACCGCCTGCTCGGTGACCTCCACCTGGATCGCGCCGCCCCCTGGATCGTCGCGATCGGCTCACCCGGCTCCATCGGCTCCGACGGCAGTGTGCGGCACTTCGGCGGCACCGGCATGCCCGGATGGGTGGGGCTCAACCTGCGCGACCGCTTCGCATCCGAGTTCGCCGGAGCCGTGCTGGTCGAGGGTGACGTGCCGCTCGGCGCGCACGCGGAACTCGCGTTCGGGGCTGCCCGCGGGCTCAACGACGTGGTCTACGTGCTCTGCGGCCGCCGCACCTCCGGTGCCGCCATCGTGAACGGAAAGGTGCACCGCGGGGTGAACGGTGCCGCAGGGACGGTCGGCGAGATGCCCGAACTGAAGTGGGCCGAACTCAACGAGCTGTACGGACAAGACGTGCTGAGTCTGCCGCGCCCCACCCGGGAGCAGATCTTCGACCTCGCTCGCGCCGGCGACCCGGCGGCGCTCGCCGCCGTCGACGAGTTCGCCGACGACCTCGCCACGGGCGCGGCGGCCATGACCCTCGCCATCGACCCGGAACTGCTCGTCGTGGGTGGGGGCTCGGCTCCCGGAGCCGACGTGTTCCTGCCCCGGTTCACCGAGACGCTCGCATCCATCTGCCCGCTGCCGCCCGCCGTGGTGGCGTCGAACCTCGGGTCGGAGGCGGTCGCTATGGGAGGCATCAGCCTCGCCGCGCAGCGCCTCGACCATGTGCTCGAGGAGGCGGTGCGCACCCAAGGCGCCTTCCCCGACCCCACCGAAGCGCGGGCGCTGGTGCACGCGGCGGTGTGACCACTTCTGTCACGCCCGCCCGTCGAGACCCGGGAATGTCCACTCACCCGAAACCACTTCGGGGCGCGGGCGGTACAGCCGCACCAGGTAGTTCCAGCCGTCGGGGGTGGGGATGGTGTTGGGGGCGTCGCCATCGCCGAATCGCACGGTGACGCTGCCGTCGTCATTGCGTTCCGCGGTGACCGAGTTGACGCTCGTCACGCCGCGCTCGTTCGGTTCGAAGTAGCCGTCGCGGTTGTATACGGAGATCGACCAGAACGCGTCCACCGGCACCTCACCCACGGTGAGGCTGTAGTCGCCCGGCGGCAGGTTCGGTTCCACGTTCAGGTACATGGCCTCGGTCTCGGGAAGGCCGCCCCACCCGGCGGCGGCGCCCAGCAGGTGGTGCAGGGTGTCGGTCTGTTCGCGGGTGCCGAAGGCGCCTCCGAACCCGGAGGCGAACCGCGCCAACTCGAGCACCGCCTGACGCACCTGCTGGTGGGTGGTGGCATCCCACTCGGGGTGTGTGAATGGCTCGTTCGAGCGCGTCTGGATCTGCACCAGGTCCTGCAGCCGGTTCACCTCGGCCACGTCATCCGGGTCGTCCGGGTCGACCAGGATGCGCACCCCGACGATCACGAAGTCCGTGCCAGCCTGCTCCCGTGTGAGTTCGTGGACGCCCGGGTCGTGGAACACCACCGGGATGAAGTGGTCCTGGTTGACGATCATCACCGACAGGTAGCGCCCCCCGGCGTCGGGGATGGTGATGTTCGCGCCCTGCGTCACGTCGGCGATGGTCGCGCTGTAGAGGGTGTCGCGGTTCAGTCGGATGATGGGCTGGTGGTCGAGCGGTGCGGGCTGCCGGTTGATCATCCAGCTGCCCTGGGCCCCGCCGTCGGCGGCGACCCGGTCGAACATCGTGTCCGATTCGGCGCGGGCGAAGTTGTCGACGGTGACGGGGATCGGTTCGCTCATGCGTCGCACGCTATCGGCGGCGCCGTGGGTGCGGCATCACCCGGAGCGGGGGATCGGGACGCTAGTCCCGCGGGCGCAGACGCACGTTCGGCAGCTCGGGCGCCGGCAGTGCGGCCCCGTCGTATCCGTCGACGTGACCGAACCGGCCGCCGCGGTCGGCGTCCGCGATCACGTCGCCCTGCCACCGCTCGCGGAACGCGACGATCTCGTCGTGGGTGCGGCCGACGAAGTTCCACCACATGACGATCGGTTCGCCGAATGGCGCCCCGCCGATGACGAGCACGCGGAGCGGTCCGGCGGTCGCCTCGATGCGCAGAGTGTCGGGGCCGGCGGGCACGACGCCCAGGTGGTGGGCGGGCACGTCGGCGCCGTTGAGGCGGGCGGGTTCGTGGTCGACGACGAGCCCGTACTCGAAGCCGGGGTCGGCGGGCAGGTCGACGGATGCGCCGGCCGGCAAGTCGAGCTGCGCCGCCACGAGGGGCGTGTACGTGGTGACGGGGGAGGTGACCCCGAGCCACGAGCCCACGAACACGCGCAGGGTGGCGTCGCCGACGGTCGCGACATCCGCCACATGGTGTTCGAAGAACGGTGCACCCCCGCGGGCGGTGTCGGGGAGGGCGGTCCACAGTTGCACGCCGTGCAGCGCATCCGCCGCCGTCGTCGACACCTCGGAGTGCTGGATGCCGCCGCCGGCGGTCATCAGGTTCACCTGGCCTGGGGCGATCAGCTGGTGCGCGCCGGTGGAGTCGCGGTGCTCGATCTGGCCCGCGTAGAGCCAGCTCACCGTCTGCAGGCCGGTGTGCGGATGCGGCGGGGTGTCCATGGTGCCGGCGCGCGGGGTGGGGGTGGGCCCGTACGAGTCGACGAAGCACCACGCCCCGATGAGGGAGCGTTTGCGTTGCGGCAGCGTGCGCCGAACGAGCAGAGCTCGCGGCCCGCCGAGCGGAACCTCTCGCGGTTCGAGCACCTCGACGCCGCTCGTCGTCGGGTCGACGACGCACACGAGCTCCTGCGGCTCCTTCTCGAGGTTGCTCATGCCCCGAGAGTAGGCCCCGAACGGGGGAAGCCGCAGGCGGGGGCTTCTCGCTAGCGTCGGGGCAAGGGGGATGAGGATGCCGCAGGTTCGACGGCGAATGGGGGCGGCGCTCCTGGCCGCCGCACTCGTATCGACGCTCGCCGGCTGCTCGCTGGTCGAGCAGATCGGCGACGCGCGGGACTCCGTCGAGACGGCAGGCGACCAGGGTGCCGCCCTCGACCGGCTGAGCGCTGACCTCGCGGCGCTCGACGGTGTCGACGGCGTCGAGATCTCGTCGCACCTCTTCGACTTCCCGCCGACCGCCGAGGTGCGGGTCGCGATGGCCGAGGGTGCGACCGCGGATGCGTGGGGTGCAGCCGCGGGCCTCGTCGCGGATGCGGTGCACGCGGCGCCGCTGTCGGGTGTGCGCATTGCGGCAGCGCAGCACGCACCCGACCTGCAGCTGGACTACCCGACGGCGGGCGATATCGACCCGCTCGCGGAGGTCGGCTTCGCGACGGCGCTGAGGGAGGCGATCGGCCCCGGCCTCGTGGTGGTCGTCGAAGGCGTGGGCGAGGGGTATCGCACGGTCGGCTCGATCGATCGCTCCGACTCCTCCACCACTCTCGGTCTGGTGGCGAACGCGGATGCGGTGCGTGCGGTGGTCGCGGATGCCGCGGACCGTCCGACGCAGTGGGCGCTGCCGGGTCTCTCCTCGACACTCGTGCCCCCGGACGTGGTGCTCGCGCTCATCGCGAACAGTCCGTCACCGCTGCCACCGTCGGTGATGCCGGGGGATGTCGTCGATGAGCCGTTCGACGAGCCGTTCCTCTGGTACGGCTTCAACAGGGTGGGCGAGGTCGATCAGGTGATCCTCGGCTTCCTGGACCCGGGGGCCACTGCCCCGGCTGACAGCCCGCTCTGGGTCGATTACGTCGCGCGTGCGCGTTCGGTGCCCGCCGCCGTGGAGGGCACGGTCGTCTTCAACGCGGTGTGGGCGACCGGCGCGGGCATCGTCATGGGTGTCGCCTGCGAGTCCGCGGGGGCGACGGCCGACGACCGCACGGTGGCGGCGGCCCTGTCGGATGCGGGTCTGGTGCTCGATCACTTCACCGTCGGCGCCTGCGCGGGCTGACCCGCCCTACTCGCGGGGTCAGCGGAGGACGAGCAGGTCGCCGATCTCGCAGTCGAGCGCCTCGCAGATGGCGGTGAGGGTGGAGAAGCGGATGGCGCGGGCGCGGTCGTTCTTCAGTACGGAAAGGTTCACCAGGCTCACCCCGACGAGCTCTGAGAGGCGGGTCAGCGTCATGCCGCGCTGCTCGAGCAGTTCGTCGAGGCGGCAGTGCACGCGCCCGTCGTCGTCGGGTTCGGCCGGCGCCATCACACGAGCCCGTCGGTGTCGCGCTGCAGGCGCTCGCCGGCGCGAGCGACGTAGGCGAGCGCCAGGATGCCGAAGCCGAGAATGGGCAGAAGCGGCTGGAACTCGAACGCGGGGAGCGCGATCCCGCCGAGGGCGTCGTTCAGTTCGCCGGCGGCCATCATCCGTCCGAGTCCGCCGAGACCTTGGGCGAGCAGGCTGCCGAGCGCGACCGCACATCCGGCGACGAGCGCTGCGACCTGCACGGTGCGGTGGAAGGGGCGGCGCTGCGCCACCCGCCACAGCACGTTGCCGAGGCTGGCGGTGACGAGCGCGATGGCGAGCGCGGCGGCCAGGTCGCCGAGCGTCAGCAGCCAGAGCGGGCCGGCGGTGAGCTGGTCGGTCCACACGAGCAGCGAGTCGCCGTGGGCGTCGATCACCCCGTCGCCGGTCTCGAGGGGGATGTCGGCCAGCAGGTCAATGGGGAACCGGCTGGGGTCGAGGAGGCGGAAGACGGCGTTCACCAGGCCGAGCCCCGCGACGAGCCCGCCGACGAACATGCCGACGATGAGGATCGCCCAGATGGCGATGCGGTCGCCGCGGTCGACTTCTGCTGCAGCGGGGTTGGCATCCATGATGTCTCCTTATCGAATGTCGTTAAACATAACGATTTTCGATAAGTCCCGCAAGGCCCGTTCGGCGCGCCTCCCGGCGGGCGGTCAGGCAGGGTGCGCCCACGGCGAACAGGGGCATGCGGGGAGGGAACCCCTCGTTACTCTCGGTATACCGGCGCGGGCCACCGATCCGCGCTGCGAGGAGTTGAGATGTTCGAGAGATTCACCGACCGAGCCCGTCGGGTGGTCGTCCTGGCCCAAGAAGAGGCCAAGATGCTCAACCACAACTACATCGGCACCGAGCACATCCTGCTGGGCCTCATCCACGAGGGTGAGGGTGTCGCCGCGAAGGCGCTCGAGTCGCTCGGCATCTCGCTCGACGCCGTGCGCGAGCAGGTGCAAGACATCATCGGCCAGGGCCAGCAGCAGCCGACCGGGCACATCCCGTTCACCCCGCGCGCCAAGAAGGTGCTCGAGCTGAGCCTCCGCGAGGCGTTGCAGCTCGGCCACAGCTACATCGGCACCGAGCACATCCTGCTCGGCCTCATCCGCGAGGGCGAGGGCGTCGCCGCCCAGGTGCTCGTCAAGCTGGGCGCCGACCTGAACCGCGTGCGCCAGCAGGTCATCCAGCTGCTCAGCGGATACCAGGGCAAGGAGCAGGTCGCCACCGGTGCGCAGGAGGCGAGCCCCGACAAGGGCAGCCAGATCCTCGACCAGTTCGGCCGCAACCTCACCCAGGCCGCCCGCGAGGGCAAGCTCGACCCGGTCATCGGGCGCGAGAAGGAAATCGAGCGGGTCATGCAGGTGCTGTCCCGCCGCACCAAGAACAACCCGGTGCTCATCGGTGAGCCCGGCGTCGGCAAGACCGCCGTGGTCGAAGGCCTGTCCCAGCGGATCATCAAGGGCGAGGTGCCCGAGACGCTGAAGGACAAGCAGCTCTACACGCTCGACCTGGGCGCGCTGGTGGCCGGCGCCCGGTACCGCGGTGACTTCGAGGAGCGCCTCAAGAAGGTGCTCAAGGAGATCCGCACCCGCGGCGACATCATCCTGTTCATCGACGAGATCCACACCCTCGTCGGTGCCGGCGCCGCCGAGGGCGCGATCGACGCCGCGTCGATCCTCAAGCCGATGCTCGCCCGTGGTGAGCTGCAGACCATCGGTGCGACCACCCTCGACGAATACCGCAAGCACCTCGAGAAGGACGCCGCGCGCGAGCGGCGCTTCCAGCCGATCCAGGTGGGTGAGCCGTCGCTGGCGCACACCATCGAGATCCTCAAGGGCCTGCGCGACCGTTACGAGGCGCACCACCGGGTGACGATCACCGACGCCGCCCTGGTCGCCGCGGCGACCCTCGCCGACCGCTACATCTCCGACCGCTTCCTGCCGGACAAGGCGATCGACCTGATCGACGAGGCCGGCGCGCGGATGCGCATCCGCCGGATGACCGCGCCGCCAGACCTGCGCGACTTCGACGAGCGCCTCGCCCCGGTGCGCCGCGACAAGGAGTCCGCGATCGACGCGCAGGACTTCGAGCGGGCCGCGCAGCTGCGCGACAAGGAGAAGCAGCTGCTGGGCCAGAAGGCGCAGCGGGAGAAGGAGTGGAAGGCCGGCGACCTGGACGTCGTGTCCGAGGTCGACGACGAGCAGATCGCCGAGGTCCTGGCGAACTGGACCGGCATCCCGGTCTACAAGCTGACCGAGGAGGAGACCGCACGGCTCCTGCGCATGGAGGACGAGCTGCACAAGCGCCTCGTCGGCCAGGACGACGCGGTCAAGGCGGTCTCGAAGGCCATCCGGCGCACCCGGGCCGGCCTGAAGGACCCGAAGCGTCCCTCCGGCTCGTTCATCTTCGCCGGCCCGTCCGGCGTCGGGAAGACGGAGCTGTCCAAGGCGCTCGCCGAGTTCCTCTTCGGCTCCGAGGACGCGCTGATCCAGCTCGACATGTCGGAGTTCCACGACCGCTACACGGTCTCCCGGCTCGTCGGCGCGCCCCCCGGATACGTGGGCTACGACGAGGGTGGCCAGCTGACCGAGAAGGTCCGCCGGCGCCCGTTCTCGGTGGTTCTCTTCGACGAGATCGAGAAGGCCCACCCGGACGTCTTCAACACGCTCCTGCAGATCCTGGAGGACGGCCGTCTCACCGACGGTCAGGGCCGCATCGTGGACTTCAAGAACACGGTGATCATCCTGACCACCAACCTGGGCACCCGCGACGTGGCCAAGGCCGTGTCCCTGGGCTTCCAGGCGTCGGAGGACAACGAGTCCAACTATGAGCGGATGAAGCAGAAGGTCAACGACGAGCTGAAGCAGCACTTCCGCCCGGAGTTCCTCAACCGCATCGACGACACGATCGTCTTCCACCAGCTCATGCAGGACCAGATCCTGGGCATCGTCGACCTGATGATCGCCCGCATCGAGTCCCAGCTCCGCAACAAGGACATGGGCCTCGAGCTGACCGACAACGCCAAGAAGTTCCTGGCGAACAAGGGCTATGACCCGGTGCTGGGCGCGCGGCCGCTGCGCCGCACGATCCAGCGTGAGATCGAGGACTCGCTCTCCGAGCGCATCCTGTTCAACGAGCTCCGCCCGGGCCAGATCGTCGTCATCGACTGCGAAGGCGACCCCGCCCAGTTCGAGAAGGCCAAGCTGGTCTTCAACGGCGCCGACCGCCCGGACGCAGTCCCGGACGCCGTCCCCGCCGAGCTGACCAAGGGCGGCTCCGCCGAGGAGTCCGCGGCGTAGCTGGTAGTCGCCTGGGCCCCCGACCGGTGTGTTTCCGCCGGTCGGTGGCCTTTGGCGTTCTGCGGGCCCGGTCGTTTCGCCGATGCGCTGGTCGGCGCCCTGCCGAGGTCCGCGTGTGGCTTGGCGGAGTCGTCGGGGGCTTTAGGCGTTGTGCGGGCCTGGTCGTTCGCCGATGTGCTGATCGGTGCCCTGCTGAGGTCCGCGTGTGGGTTCGATGCGCCATGTGTACGCGGCCTTCGTGGTTCCGCGCGGCCTCTGGCCGCGCCGTATGGGTTGCGTGGGCGCGTGATGGTCCCCGGGCGCCGTCCTCACATGGTTGGCCGCCGTCGAGGGCGTCATTCGGTGCTTCCACCCCGTCGTTGGCTTGAAGCCCATCTCAAATCCGGCTTGTCGCCGATCGGCTGGACCTTGGGTTGCTTGATCCCCGTCTGCAGGTGGTTGCCGCCGTCTTCGAGTCGGCCTCCACCCCCAAATCCGAAATATCGCTAATGGGGGTGGATCCGGCGCGGGTCGCTTCCTGCGTCGCAGGGCCGGTTGGTCGCGCGGGGGTACACGTGCGTGAAGATGATGATTAAGACTGGGGTCGCCGGGATACGTTGCGTGGCGTGACTGCGTGGTGGCGGGATTTCGGGGCGGCGCGGTT
>JAEWJX010000100.1 GCA_023386365.1 Actinomycetes bacterium
CCCGTTCCCCCCCCCCGCCCCCCCGCCGGTCAGACGGCGACGGGGAGGGCGATCCGTTCGAGCTTGGCCGGGTTGAGCATCCAGAACAGACGCTCGATACCGCTGCCGGATGCGCAGATCGAGAGCACCGTGACCGGCTCGCCGCCGGCGAGTACGGCGATCGCGGGCTGCCCGTTGATCTCCAGCTCGCGCACCTCGACCCCGTCCCAGAACCAGGTCGAGAAGGCGCCGACGAACTTCGCCACCCGCTCGCGACCGACGATCGCGATGCGTGCGGCGTGCACGACGTCTCCGCCGTCGGAGTAGCTGACGACGTCGTCGGCGAGCACCTGTTCGAGTTCGCCGACGTCGCCGGATCGGGCTGCCGTGACGAAGGCGCGAAGGAAGCGCTGGTGCGCCGTACGGGTGACGCTGGAGCGGTGCCCGGATGCGACGTGCTCGCGCGCTCGGCTGACGAGCTTGCGGGTGGCGACCTCGGTGGTGTCGAGGATGTCGGCGATGTCGCGGTACTCGTACCGGAAGGCTTCGCGCAGCACGAAAGCGGCCCGCTCGGAGGGCCCGAGGGATTCCAGCAGCACGAGGAGCGCAAGCGAGAGGGATTCGTTGTGCTCAGCTTCGAGCTCAGGGTTGGCGTCGGTGTCGATGGGTTCGGGGAGCCACGGCCCGACGTACGCTTCACGACGCACGCGTGCCGACTGCAGCACGTTGATGGCGGTGCGGGTGGTGACGGTCACGAGAAACGCCTCGGGCTGCTCGACCTGCTCGCGGTCGTGGGCCTGCCACTTGAGCCACACGTCCTGGACGACGTCTTCGGCGTCGGAGATCGTGCCGATCACCCGGTAGGCGATGCCGAAAAGGCGGGGGCGGTAGGTCTCGAACTGCCGCGCGGTCGCGTCGAGCTGGGCGTCAGCGGCGGCGGATGCCCGTTGCCGTCGCGTCTCGGCGATCTGCTCACGACGCAGTGCGAGGTTCTCATCGTGGGAGCGCATGCCCACATGCTAGCGATATACCTCATGAGCGTGTCAATAGAAATCATTTATTTAGAGTGCTAGGTTTTCACCATGACTTCGAACGGCGACTCCCGCATCCCTCTGAGTGAGATGGTGTGCTGGAACCTGTACCAGGCATCCCGAGCCGTCACCGCCGAGTACCGCAGACTGCTCGATCCGCTCGATCTCACCTACCCGCAGTACATCGCCCTCGCGTGCCTGTGGGAGTACGGCGACCACACCGTCGGCAAGCTCGCGGAGCGCCTCCGCGTGGAGTACGGCACCATCACCCCGCTGCTCAAGAGACTCGAACAGCGCGGCCTCGTCGCCCGCACGAGGAGCCTCGACGACGAACGCACCGTGGTCGTGACGCTCACCCCCGCCGGCGACGAGCTGCGCGAACACGCGCCCGGCATCTACGCCCGGATCAGCGAGGCGCTCGCACTCACGCCCGAGAGCTCCGCGGCCGCCCTCGCGGTGCTCCGACCCATCGCGCAGCTGGGAACCGGGCAGGGAGACCGCGCAGACTGAGCGCACCGCGCCCGTCACGGCTGAGCGCCGCGCGTGGTCGCGGCCGCCTGCCACGGGCGGAGCTCGTGATGTACCGCTCCGGGATCCTCGATCCCGAAAGCCGAGGTGATCCCGCCGAGCAGCAGTCCGATCGCGGCGACGCCCACCAGGCGGTGGAAGGTGTCGAGGTCGATCACCGTGGATCCGCCGAGCGACCCGGCTGCGGCGATCGCGATGAGGCCCGCGACGCGGGAGGTCGCATTGTTGATCGCCGAACCGATTCCCGCCCGCCCCGCATCGACGGCGCCGAGCACGGTCGCGGTGAGGGGCGCGACCGTGATCGCCATGCCCAGCCCGAACACGAGCACGGCCGGCAGCACCTGGGTGAGGTAGTGCGCATCTGCCCCGATGCGCAACATGAGTGCGAACCCAGCGCCGGCCACCGCCGGACCGACCGTCATCAGCAGGCGCGGCCCGACGCGCACACTCAGCCGGCCGAAGGCGGCGGATGCGGCGATCAGCACGATGCTCGACGGCACCATCGCGAGCCCGGCGAAGGTGGCCGTGTACCCGGCGCCCTGTTGCAGGAACACCGCCAGCGAGAAGGCCCCCACCGAGAGGCCGCCGTAGATGAAGAAGGTGGCGACGTTGCCCACCCAGAAATTGCGTGCGCGGAAGATGCCGAGGGGCAGCATCGGGGCGGGAACGTGCCGCTCCCAGAACAGGAATCCGATGACGCTCACGGCTCCGAGCACGAGCGATGCGACGATCAGCGGCGAGTCCCAGCCGAGCCGCGGCTGCTCGATCAGCGCGAAAACGGGCAGGCCCAGCCCGACGACACCGAGCGCGGCGCCGACGAGGTCGACCCGCGTTCCTCGCGCGGGGGCGGCGTCCGCGGGCAGCGCGCGCATCAGCAGCAGCGCCGCGACGATCGGAACCACGTTGATCCCGAACACCCAGCGCCACGAGAAGCCGTCGACCAGCACCCCGCCGACCACCGGGCCGGCGATGCTGGCGACGCTCGTGAACGCGGTCCAGATGCCGATCGCCCGCTCGCGGCCGCCCGTCGCGAAGGCGTCCATGATGAGCGCCAGCGAACTCGGCACGAGCAGCGCCCCTGCCGCCCCCTGGAGGGCACGCGCGGCGATGAGCACCTCAACCGTCGGGGCGAGCGCGCACGCCAGCGAGAACACCCCGAATCCGATGAGCCCGGTGAGGAGCACCCGCTTGCGGCCGAACACATCCGAAAGCGACCCGGCGAGCAGGATCACCGAACCGAGCGTCAGCAGGTAGGCGTCGACCACCCACTGCTGCGAGCTGAGGCCACCGCCCAGGTCTGCGCTGATGGCGGGCAGCGCCACGTTGACGACGCTCCCGTCGAGGAAGGCGATGAAGGTGGCGAGGATCGCCACGGCCAGCACCAGGCGCTGCAGCGAAACGGATGTGGGGGTCATGTCCTACAGGACCGCGCACCCGCCCCCGCTGTGACGAGGATGCCGTCGGTCACATCCGGCGCCGCGCCGCGGTCCTTCCTGGTGATGATCCGGTCGAGTCGTGAGATAAGAGCGGGAGCACCGGGTTTCAGGCGGCCTCCGTCCCCTGGGGGTATGCGCCAAGCAGAGCACGGCTGGTCCCACCCGCCACCGGATCATCGAACTTCCTCGAAGAATTTCTGCGAATCCGGTCACAAACCGATGGCCCGCCCTGTCTCTCTCATGAGAGAGGTATGTCCGCATGCCGGAGAAGGGGATCGCAGCATGGAATCCGACCTCGCGGAAGCGCTCGCCGCGTTCCAGGCCGCACGCCCCCGCCTCTTCGGGGTGGCGTACCGGATGCTGGGCAGCGTCGCCGAAGCCGAGGACGTCCTGCAGGATGCCTGGGTGCGCTGGCAGAAGACGGACCGCGCCGTCGTCGAGGACCCGCTCGCCTTCCTCATCACGATGACCACGCGGCTGTCGATCAACGAGCTGCAGTCGGCCCGCGTGCGCCGCGAGACCTACATCGGCCCGTGGCTCCCCGAGCCGGTCGACACGAGCGCCGACCCGACGCTGGGCGCCGAACGCGCCGAGGCGCTCGGGTTCGCGGTGCTGCTGATGCTGGAACGCCTCACCCCCACCGAGCGGGCGGCCTACGTGCTGCGCGAGGCGTTCGCCTA
Source organism: Actinomycetes bacterium (assembly GCA_023386365.1). Taxonomy (GTDB): domain Bacteria; phylum Actinomycetota; class Actinomycetes; order Actinomycetales; family Microbacteriaceae; genus Homoserinibacter. The sequence continues at coordinate 3,655 of JAEWJX010000100.1, forward strand.
CAGCTACGAGCAGATCTCCGCCGTCGTGCAGGTGTCGGAGGTGGCGTCGCGGCAGCTGGTCAGTCGTGCCCGGAAGCACCTCACCTCGGAGAGCCGGCGCGAGGTGCCGAAGTCGGAGCAGCGGCGCATGCTGACCGCGTTCCTCACCGCCGCGACGACCGGCGACCTCAGCGACCTGGAGCGCCTGTTGGCCGACGACGTCGCGTCGTACTCCGACGGCGGCGGGCTGGTGCGGGCGTCGAAGTTCCCGGTCTTCGGCCGCGAACGGGTGGCCAAGTTCGTGCGCGCGTTCCAGTCGCGGTTCTGGCACGGGGTCGACATCGCCGAGACGGAGATCAACGGGCAGCCGTCGGTGGTGCTGTCGAAGGAGGGCCGGGTGTTCGCCGTCGTCGCGATCGTGCTCTCGCCCACCGGCATCCGGCAGCTGCTCTGGATGATGAACCCGCAGAAGCTCGGGGCCGTGGCGTCCCGTGGTGCGTGAGAACCCCGCCGCTCGTCTGCTCGCCGCACTCGAGCGGCGAGACGGAAGGGAGCTCCGGCGCACCCTGAGCCGGCACGTGCGCATGGTGCTCGACAGCGGCGACGCATCCGGCGGGCACTTCCGCGGGCGCACGGAGGTGACCGCGGCGATGATGGGGCTGTGCTGGACCACGGCCGAACACTCCGTCGCCCCCACGCAGGTGAACGGCCGTCCCGGCGCGTTGCTGCGCGACCCCGACGGACGGGTGGTGGGCGTGCTCGGCCTCGGGTTCGACCGGCGCTCGATCACCGACGTATGGGCCCTGACCGCGCCCGACAAGATCGCCCGCTGGCGTCTTTCCCGGTGAACGTCACAGACGCGCACCCACCCCGGTCCCTCTGATGAGGGCCTCGGAGCGTCCGCGGCCCCGCAGTGAAGGGGAGATCATGAAGATCGTCGTCATCGGCGGAACCGGCCTCATCGGGTCGAAGCTCGTCGCCAAGCTGACCGAGCACGGCCACGAAGCGGTCGTCGCCGCACCGAGCACGGGCGTCAACACGCTCACGGGCGAGGGTGTCGCCGAAACACTCACCGGCGCGGATGTCGTGGTCGACGTCTCGAACTCGCCGTCGTTCGAAGACGCGGCGGTGATGGACTTCTTCACCACCTCCACGACGAACCTGCTGGACGCGGCACGCGAGGCGGGGGTCGGTCACTATGTGGCGCTCTCGGTGGTCGGCACGCAGCGGCTCTCCGAGAGCGGCTACTTCCGCGCGAAGATCGCGCAGGAGGAGCTCATCGCCGGGAGCGGGCTGCCGTACACGATCGTGCACGCCACCCAGTTCTTCGAGTTCGTGTCGGGCCTCGCCGACATCCAGACGGTCGACGGCGTCGTGCACATGTCGACGGCGGGCATCCAGCCGATCGCGGGCGACGACGTGGCGGCGGCGGTCGGCCGCGCATCGGTCGGCAGCCCGGCGGGAGGCATCGTCGAGGTGGGCGGACCCCAGCGGTTCGAGCTCGACGACTTCGTGCGCATCGGCCTCGAATTCCGCGGTGACCCCCGCCCGGTGGTCGCCGACCCGGAGGCCCGCTACTCGGGCGCCCGGCTCGACGACGACACCCTGCTTCCCGGCGAGGGCGCCCAACTGTCAACGACCACCTTCGAGGAGTGGCTGCCGCTCAACCCGCCGCCGGCGCGGTAGTCCTCACCCGGAGGTGGGTGACGCCGCCATCGACGTCGAGCGCGGTGCCGGTGGTGGAGCCCGCCCGCGGGGACGCGAGATAGAGGATGGCTTCGGCCACCTCATCCGCCGTCACCATGCGGCCGATCGGCTGGCGGGCGTCGAGGGCGGCGCGCTCCGCCTCCGGGTCGGTCGCC
>JAEWJX010000125.1 GCA_023386365.1 Actinomycetes bacterium
CGCCCGCTCCTAGCGGGCGTCGTCACTTAATGCAACGCCCCAGCGTCGGAGGCCCTTCTTAGGGTTGAGTGGACGTGGATCGGCAGACCCCAGCCGATCCGGCGAGGGGCCACCATGATCGAGTTCCGTTCTGTGACGAAGCGATTCCCTGACGGGACGCTGGCCGTCGACGACTTCAGCCTGGTGATCCCCGCCCGCAAGACGACCGTGTTCGTCGGCTCCTCGGGCAGCGGCAAGACCACGCTGCTGCGCATGATCAACCGCATGGTCGACCCCACGTCCGGCGTCATCGAGATCGACGGGGCGAGCGTGCTCGATCGCGACCCGGTGAAGCTGCGGCGCAGCATCGGCTATGTCATGCAGAACGGCGGACTGCTGCCGCACCTCAAGGTGATCGACAACGTCGCAACGGTGCCGGTGCTGAACGGTGTGCCGAAGCGCCGTGCGCGCGAGCAGGCGCTCGAACTGCTCGACACGGTCGGCCTCGACCGTTCCCTCGCCGAGCGGTACCCCAGCCAGCTCTCCGGCGGCCAGCAGCAGCGTGTCGGGGTGGCGCGGGGCCTCGCCGCCGACCCCAACATCCTGCTCATGGATGAGCCGTTCGGCGCCGTCGACCCGATCGTGCGCGCCGAACTGCAGCAGGAGACGATCCGCCTGCAGCGCGACCTCGACAAGACGGTCGTGTTCGTCACCCACGACATCGATGAGGCGTTCCTGCTGGGCGACCAGGTGGTGATCCTCGAGACGGGTGCACGGGTGGCTCAGGTGGGCAGCCCGTCGGAGATCCTGGAGGCGCCGGCGAGCGAGTTCGTGGCGTCGTTCATCGGGGTCGAGCGCGGTTCCCGTGCTCTCAGCACGAAGAAGACGGCGAACGGCACCGTGCTCGTCGACTCCGCGGGCCGCACCCAGGGCGTGCTCGTCGACGGGGTCGCATGAACTGGGTCCTCGACAACCTCGACCTGATCGGCGCTCTCTCGGTCGAGCACCTCCGTCAGAGTGCGCTGCCGATCGTGCTCGGGTTCGTCATCGCGATCCCGCTCGGCTGGCTCGCGTTCCGGTTCAAACTCACCCGCGGACTCGTGCTCACCATCACCGGGCTGCTCTACACGATCCCCTCGCTCGCGCTCTTCATCCTGCTGCCCGTGGTGCTCGGCATCAGCGTGCTCTCGGAGGCGAACCTGATCATCGCCCTCACGATCTACGCGGTCGCGATCATGGCCCGCTCGGTGGCCGACGCCCTCGCCTCGGTCGACCCCGCGATCCGCCAGTCGGCGACCGCGGTCGGCTACGGGCCGTGGCGGCAGTTCTGGGCCGTCGAGTTCCCGCTCGCGGGGCCCGTCGTGCTGGCGGGCTTGCGGGTGACGGCGGTGTCGACGATCGCCCTCGCCACGGTCGGCATCCTCATCGGCGTCGACAACCTGGGCTACCTGTTCACGAACGGGTACCAGCGGCGCATCATCCCCGAGATCCTGGCGGGCGTCCTCGCGACGATGGCGATCGCGCTCATCATCGACGCGCTGCTGGTGCTCGCGGGCCGCTGGCTGATGCCGTGGGCGCCGCGACGCACGACCCGTCCGCCGATCGAGCGGGTTCCTCCGGCGGCAGTCGCAGGGGGTGGGGCATGAACCTCATCGCCGACGCGCTCGCGTGGCTCTTCTCGCCCGACCGCCTCACGGGCAGCCTGCCGCTGCCGCAGGCATTCGCCGAGCACCTGATCTACACGTTCGTGTCGGTGCTGATCGCCGCGGTGATCGCGATCCCGGTCGGCTGGTTCATCGGTCACACCGGACGGTGGCGGCAGTTCGCGATCGGGTTCTCTGGGGCGGCGCGCGCCGTGCCGTCGTTCGGCCTCATCCTGCTGCTGGTGCTCGTCTTCGGGGTCCTCAACAAGCCGGCCGCCGCCATCACGGCCTTCGTGCTGCTCGCGATCCCGTCGATTCTGGCGGGTGCGTACGCGGGGCTCGAGGCGGTCGACCGCCGGGTCGTGGATGCCGCGCGCGCGGTCGGCATGACCGAGTGGCAGATCCTGTGGAAGGTCGAGGTGCCGCTCGGCCTGCCGCTGCTGATCGGCGGCATCCGCTCCGCCACCCTGCAGGTGGTCGCCACGGTCGCGATCGCCGCCTACATCGGGCTCGGCGGCCTCGGGTACTACATCATCCAGGGTGTGGCGCTGCGCAAGTTCGACCAGGTGCTGGGGGGCGCCCTCGCGATCGTGGCGCTCGCGCTCATCCTCGACGGGCTGTTCGCGCTGGTGCAGCACCTCGTCGTGCCCCGCGGCGTCACCGCCGGTCGGGTCAAAGAAGTCCGGAGCGCGTCGTCCCGACGTCGTCCGGTGGTGGAACCTGCCACCAAGTGAAGAAGAGAAGAGAGAACGTGATGTTCACAGCACGGAACAAAGGCCGGCTCGCACTCGGTGCGGTCGTGGTTGGGGCGGCATTGGCCCTTTCAGGGTGCGCCGCCGGTGACCCCCTCGACTCCGGCGACCCGGATTCGGGGAGCACCGACACGATCGTGATCGGTTCGCAGGCGTACTACTCGAACGAGATCATCGCCGAGATCTACGCCCAGGCGCTCGAGAACGCCGGGTTCGAGGTGGAACGCAACTTCCAGATCGGCCAGCGCGACGCGTACCTGCCGGCTCTCGAAAGCGGCGAGGTCGACCTGTTCCCCGAGTACTCGGGCAACCTGCTGCAGTTCTACGACCCCGAGACCACCGCCACCACTCCGGATGACGTGTACGCGGCGCTCCAGGAGGCGCTGCCGGAGGGCCTCACGGTGCTCGAGCAGTCGCCCGCCACCGACCAGGACTCCTATAACGTGACCGCCGCGTTCGCCGAGGAGTACAGCCTGTCGAGCATCGCCGACCTGGCGAACGTCGACGTGCCGCTCACGCTCGGTGGCCCGCCGGAGCTCGAGGAGCGCCCGTACGGCCCGAAGGGTCTGCAGGAGAAGTACGGCGTCACGGTCGGGTTCTCGGCCACCGGTGACACGACGGTCGACGACCTGCTCGCCGGCACCGTCAACATCGCCAACGTGTACAGCGCCGACCCGCGCATCCAGACCGAGGACCTGGTGACGCTCGCCGACCCCGAGGGCCTGTTCCTCGCGTCGAACGTGGTGCCGCTGGTGAACGCGGATGTCGCCGACGAGATCGCGGATGTGATCAACGCGGTGAGCGCGGCCCTCACGCCCGAGGGTCTGGTGGCGCTGAACGTGCAGTCGACCGTCGACGAGCAGTCGTCGGCCGACATCGCGACCGCCTGGCTGACCGACAACGGCCTCATCTGATCGAGTGGTGGGGAGGGGGGGGGGGGGGGGGCGGGGGGCCCGCCG
>JAEWJX010000005.1 GCA_023386365.1 Actinomycetes bacterium
CGGGGGGGGGGGGGGTCTTCCCCCCCCCCCCCCCCCCCGCTCTACTCTCGAAGCAGGGCACGGCCCTGCTCCACCTCTTCGACGTCGAAGAAAGGCGAGTCCTGCGATGACCACAGGCGATCTGATCGGCAAGATCCTTCAACTCGTGATCGGCTTGGCGGTCTTCGCCGTGATCGTCGGTCTGCTGATCTTCTTCATCGACAAGGCCCCCAAGAAGGGCCGCGACTACTGGCAGCTGTTCCTGTTCCTGCTGCCCGCGATGTTCCTGCTCGCGCTCGGCCTCATCTACCCGGCTGTGCGCACCACCGGGCTCGCGTTCCTCGACAAGTCCGGCAACTTCAGCTGGGAGAACTTCGTCTGGGCGTTCACGCAGCCCGCCGCCATCCGCACCCTCATCAACACGATCGTCTGGGTGCTGCTCGTGCCCACCCTCTCCACCGCCCTCGGCCTGGCCTACGCGGTGTTCATCGACAAGTCGCGCGGTGAGCGGTACTACAAGGCGCTCGTGTTCATGCCGATGGCGATCTCGTTCGTCGGCGCCGGCATCATCTGGCGGTTCGTCTACGAGTACAAGTCCGAAGGCCGCGAGCAGATCGGCCTCCTCAACGCCATCGTCGTCGCGTTCGGCAACGATCCGGTGCAGTGGCTGCAGACCGACCCCATCAACACGATCCTCCTCATCGTGGTGATGATCTGGATCCAGACCGGCTTCGCGATGGTCGTGCTCTCCGCCGCCATCAAAGGCATCCCCACCGAGCAGATCGAAGCCGCCGAACTGGACGGCACGAACGCCTGGCAGAGGTTCCGGAACGTCACCGTGCCCGGCATCCGCGGGTCGCTCGTGGTGGTGCTGACGACGATCTCGATCGCCACCCTGAAAGTCTTCGACATCGTGCGCACCATGACCGCCGGAAACTTCAACACCAGCGTCATCGCCAACGAGATGTACACGCAGGCGTTCCGCGCCTCCGAGATCGGGCGAGGCTCGGCGCTCGCCGTGATCCTGCTGATCCTGGTGCTGCCGATCGTCGTCTACAACGTCAACGTGCTTCGCAAGCAGAGGGAGATCCGATGAGCATCGCACCCGCCGACCTCCCCATGGCATCCGGGAAGGGCGAGATCGAAGTCGCCACCGAAGAGGAGTACGGCAAGAAGACCCACCGGGTGAAGCGGCGCCTCACCTCGCGCGGCGCCACCATCGCCGCGCTCGTCATCGCGGTGCTGTGGACGATCCCCACCTTCGGGCTGTTCATCTCGTCGTTCCGCCCGGCGGAACTCATCCAGACCACCGGCTGGTGGACCATCTTCCAAAACCCGGGCTTCACGTTCGACAACTACCAGGAGGTGCTGCTCGGTACCTCGCAATCGTCGCCGCAGCTGGGCGCCTACTTCGTGAACTCGCTGTTCATCGCCATCCCGGCGACGATCTTCCCGCTCACGTTCGCGTCCATGGCGGCGTACGCGTTCGCGTGGATGCGGTTCCGGTTCGTGAACGCGCTGTTCATCTTCGTGTTCGCGCTGCAGATCTTCCCGCTGCAGATGGCGCTCGTGCCGCTGCTGCAGATCTTCTCCACTTGGCTGAAGCCGGGCCAGCAGTGGCTGCACGAACTGATCCCCATCATTCCGGTGCAGAACTATCTGCCGATCTGGATCGCGCACACCATCTTCGCGCTGCCGCTCGCCATCTTCCTGCTGCACAACTTCATCTCCGAAATCCCCGGAGAGGTGATCGAGGCGGCCCGCGTCGACGGCGCCACCCACGGGCAGATCTTCTTCCGCATCGTGCTGCCGCTGGCGGTGCCGGCCATCGCATCCGTCGCCATCTTCCAGTTCCTGTGGGTGTGGAACGACCTGCTGGTGGCGCTGATCTTCTCCGGCGGCACACAGGACGCGGCGCCATTGACGCAACGACTAGCCGAGATGGTCGGATCCCGTGGTCAGGAGTGGCAACGACTCACCGCCGGCGCGTTCGTGTCGCTCGTGGTGCCGCTGATCGTGTTCTTCTCGCTGCAGAGGTACTTCGTGCGCGGCCTGCTGGCGGGCTCCACGAAGGGGTGACCCGGCGCGCGTCGCCCGCGCTGCCTAGGCTCGGCACATGAGCATGGGCGGACGCGGCGGCGGAGGTGGCGGGCGCGGCGTCGGAAGCCGCGATGCCGAGGTGCAGAAGGCGCTCAACGCGGACGCCCCCCGCATCCCGAACCTGTGGGGGCGCATCAGCGAACTGTTCAGCCCGTTCCGCGGGGCGCTCATCGTCATCATCGTGCTCGTGCTGGTGGCTGCCGGGCTCGGGGTGCTGCCGCCGCTGCTCACCCAGCGCGCCTTCGACGACGGACTCTTCCCGCCATCCGGCACCCCGAACGTGCCCGTGCTGGTGACGATCGTCGCCGCGATGGTGGTGCTGTGGATCGTGTCGGCGGCGCTCGGCGTGTGGCAGACGTACCTGACCGCGCGGGTCGGCAACTCGGTGATGGGGGTGCTGCGGGTGCGGCTGTTCTCCCACCTGCAGGCGATGGAGTTGGGGTTCTTCACCCGCACGAAGACGGGCGTCATCCAGTCGCGGCTGCAGAACGACGTGGGCGGCGTCGCCGGGGTGCTCAACAACACGGTCTCGAGCGTCATCGGCAACACGGTGACGGTGGTGGCGGCGCTGGTGTCGATGCTGATCTTGTCGTGGCAGCTGACCGTGGTGGCGGTAGTGCTGCTGCCGGTGCTGGTTCTCGCGCAACGCAAGGTGGGGCAGGTGCGGGCCCGCATCGCCACCCAGACGCAGGAGTCGCTGTCGGAGATGACGGCCATTACCCAGGAGACGCTGTCGGTGTCGGGCATCCTGCTGGCGAAGACCTTCAACCGGCAGCCGGCCGAGATTGCTCGCTACTCGAACGAGAACGACCGGCAGATCGACCTGCAGGTGCGGCAGCAGATGTCGGGTCAGTGGTTCTTCGCCATCGTCGGTGTGTTCATGTCGGTGGTGCCGGCGGTCGTGTACCTGGTGGCGGCGTGGCTGATCCTGCGCGACATCCCGGTGACGGCGGGAACGATCGTCGCGTTCACGACGGTGCAGGCGCGGCTCATGTTCCCGCTGATGGGGTTGCTGCGGGTGGCGCTCGACATCCAGACGTCGCGGGCGTTGTTCGCCCGCATCTTCGAGTACCTCGACCTGGTGCCGTCGATCACGGATGCGCGGGAGGCGCGGGAGGTCGACCCGGCGAGGGTGGGCGAGGTGGAGTTCCGCGATGTGACGTTCCGCTACCCGGACGCCGACCCGGAAGCCCCCGGCACCCTGCAGGATGTGTCGTTCCGCATCGACAAGGGCCAGTACGTGGCGTTCGTCGGACCGTCGGGTGCCGGCAAGACGACGGTGTCGTACCTCGTGCCGCGGCTGTACGAGGCGACCGAGGGGGCGGTGCTGTTCGCCGGCACGGATGTGCGCGAGCTGCGGCACGCATCCCTCGTCGACAACGTGGGGGTGGTGTCGCAGGAGACGTACCTGTTCCATGCGACGATCGCCGACAACCTCCGCTACGCGAAACCGGATGCGACAGACGCCGAGCTGGAGTCGGCGGCCCGCGCCGCCAACATCCACGACACGATCGCGCGGTTCCCCGACGGCTACGACACCGTGGTGGGGGAGCGCGGCTACCGGCTGTCGGGCGGCGAGAAGCAGCGGGTGGCGATCGCGCGAGTTCTGCTGAAGGACCCTCCGGTGCTGATCCTCGACGAGGCGACGAGCGCGCTCGACACGGTGTCGGAGCGCATCGTGCAGACCGCCCTGGATGCGGCGGCCCGCGGGCGCACCACCATCGCGATCGCGCACCGGTTGTCGACCGTGGTGGACGCCGACGTGATCCACGTGGTGCGGGCGGGCCGCATCGTCGAGTCGGGCACCCACGCGCAACTGCTCGCGCTCGATGGCGAGTACGCGCGCCTCTTCGCGGAGCAGCTGACGGCGATCCCCGCCGGTTGAGTAGCGGCCGCAGGCCGCGTCTCGAAACCCCACCCTGTCGCACGAGGGTCGCTCGGTTCTAGAGTGAGGCATCCCGCACCTCCTTCCCCCGGTGGAGTTGACGATGACGACGAGCGACGGCACGGTTCCGCCGTACGTCGCGCCCCGGCGTCGCGGCACCCTCAGCATCAAGTCGTTGATCCTGCTGATGCTGCTGGCGGTGAGCATCGGTTCGGTGGTGGTGGTGGGAATCATCGGCTATGTCGGCGGGTCGGATGCGCTGCGGGATGCCGCCTACGCGCGCCTCATCGACGTACGGGATGCGCGCGCCGGCGAGCTGACGAGCATGCTCGACGCCACCCAGCAGACCCTCGTGGTGGCGGCGCACGACCGGGCGGTCACGGATGCGTTGGCCGGCGCGGGCGAGTGGGACCCGAAGGCGACCGCCGAACTGCTGGGAACGGACGAGCTGGCGCTGCTCGACGGGCGCGGCACGGTGGTGGCGTCCACCGGCGGCACGCTGCCGGAGGGTGAGTCGCTCGCGAGTGGTCGCTCCCGTTTCACCGGCCTCGCTGAGACGTACCGGCGAGTGGCGCTCGGCATCGACGCATCCGCGATCTCCGATTTCGAGACGCTGCCCGACCAGGACGAGCCCGCATCCTGGGTGATCGCGGCGGTTCCGGGCGGCGCGCATCCGGCGGGGGTGCTCGCGATGCGACTGCCGGCGGAACGCATCGACGAGGTGATGACGAACGGTGGCGACTGGTCGGCGGGCGGCCTGGGGCGCACGGGCGAGACGTATGTGGTGGGGCGCGACGGGCTGATGCGGTCGCAGTCGCGTGACCTCGCCGAGGATCCGCAGGCGTACCGGGCGGCGGCGATCAAGGCGGGACTCACGGTCGAGAAGGCTGACGCGGCCGTCGCATCCGGAAGCACGCTGCTCGCCCAGCGGGTGGAGACGGATGCGGTGCGCGAGGCGCTCGGCGGTCGCGCGGGCACCGTGGTCGCATCCGGGTACCTGGGTGGCGAGACGATCGCCGCGTACAGCCCGGTGTCGGTGGGCGGGCTCGACTGGATCGTGGTGGCCGAGATCGATTCGGCGGAGGCGCTCGCGCCGGTGTCGGGCTTCACGCTGACGCTGGCGGTGTCGACGGTGCTGATCGTGGTGGTGGTGTCGATCGTGTCGGTGCTGATCGCGGGGGCCGCGGTGCGTCCGCTGCGGAGGCTGCGGGATGCCGCCCGCCGCATCGCGGCCGGCGAGAACGGGGTGCAGGTGGAGGCGGGCGAGAGCGACGAGCTGGCCGATGTGGCGTCCGCGTTCAACGACATGAGCTCGAGCCTCGAGACGCGCTCGCGCCTCATCGACGATCAGCGCAGCGAGATCGAACGGCTCATGCACACGCTCATGCCCGACACCCTCGCGAAGCGGTACCGCGACGGCGCCCGCACCATCGTCGAGGACCACCAGGATGTGACGGTGCTGTTCGCCGACATCGTCGGCTTCGAGGAGTTCGGCCGCGAGCTCACCTCCGACCGGGCGCTCGACCTGCTGAACGACATCTTCCGTGCCCTCGATGACGCCGCCGAGCAGCTCGGGGTGGAGCGGGTGCGCTCCACCCGCCAGGGCTACCTCGCGAGCTGCGGGCTGAGCGTGCCGCGGGTCGACCATGTGCGGCGGGCGGTCGACTTCGCGTTCGAGGCGGAGCGGATCGTGGCGCGGTTCGGCGCGCAGCAGGGCGCCACCCTCGCGGTGCGGGTGGGCATCGACACCGGCACGGTGACGAGCGGACTCGTGGGGCGCTCCCGGGTGGTGCACGACCTGTGGGGCGACGCCGTGAGCCTCGCGTTCCGCCTGCAGCGCGAAAGCGAGACGGCGGGCGTGCTGGTGACGCAGCGGGTGCTCGACGGGTACCCGGGCGAGCTGGGCTCGACGGCCGCCGGTGAGCTGTCAACCGCATCCGGAACCCAGCTGGTGTGGCGGGTCGAGCCGCAGGTGGTGACCGCGTGACCAGCCCGGCCGAGATCTTCGCGCAGCCGTGGTTCTGGCCGGCGCTCGCCGTGGTGGTGGGGTTGCCGCTCGTGCTGCTGGTGCTGGGCGAGGTGCATTCGTCGCTGGTGCGGCGCGAGAGTCCGGCGGCGAAGCTGGTGCTGCTGATCCGCAACGTGCTGGCGCCGCTGGTGGCGATCCTGCTGCTGTTCGCGATGATCCCGCAGGCCACCGGTGCGCAGGTGACGTGGGCGAAGGTGGTGGCCACACTCGTCGGGTTCGTGGTGCTGCTGGTGCTGCTCGGCGGACTCAACCTGGCCGTGTTCGTGAACGCGAAGAACGGCACCTGGCGGCAGCGGTTCCCGACGATCTTCGTCGACGTGGCGCGCGTGGTGCTGGTGGTGGTGGGCGTCGCGGTGCTGTTCGGCTGGATCTGGGGCGCGGATGTGGGGGGCGTGTTTGCGGCCCTCGGCGTGACGTCGATCGTGGTGGGGCTGGCGCTCGCGAACGCGGTCGGTTCGGTGCTGTCGGGCCTGTTCCTGCTGTTCGAGCGGCCGTTCGAGGTGGGCGACTACGTGCTCACCGGCGCGGGCAAGGGCCGCATCATCGAGATCAACTGGCGGGCCACCCACCTCGACACCGGCAACGGCATCCTCGTGATCCCGAACGCGGAGCTGGCGGGCGGATCGTTTCGGAACCTGACGCGGGCGTCGTCGCCGTACGAGGCGTCGGATGTGGTGCGCTTCGCCACCGACGACCCTCCGCAGAGGGTGATGGAGGTGCTCGTGGAGGTGGCGTCGGGGCTGCCCGCCCGGCATCCGGATGCCGAGCCGATGGCGGTGCCGCTCGACAAAGCCAAGTACGAGATCAACATCCCGCTCACCGACCCGGCCCGGCAGTACACGACGCTCGGACTGTTCCGCACGCGGCTCTGGTACGCCGCTCGGCGTGCGGGGCTGCACCTGGATCGCGACCTGACGGATGCGTATGCGACGCCGGAGCGGGTGCGTTCGGAGGTGGCGCGGTTCGGCACGCGGATGCGGTTGGGGGCGGATGAGGTTGCCGCCCTGTCGGAGGCGGCCCGCCTCGAGCGTTACGGTGCGGGCGAGACCCTGCAGCGGGCCGGGTCGGTTCCGGATGCGCTGCGCGTGATCGTCGACGGCGTCGTCGAACTGCGGGTACCGGTGGTCGACGGTGCGGTGGTGCCGCTCGCGCAGTTGCGGCGCGACGAGCTGCTGGGGCTGACCGCCCCCACGCGTCAGCCGGTCGCCGCCGTCGCGGTGGCAGTCGGCGACGTCGCGGTGCTCGTGCTGCCGGCGGATGCGGTGCACGCGCTCGTCGACGCGCATCCGACGCTCGCCCGCGACATCGGCGCCGAACTCGACGCCCGCCGGGTGCTCGCCGAGCGGGCGCTCGATGCGGCGGGGTTCGCGCTCGATGACGTGCTCGTGCCGGCGGGGCGTGGCGAGCTGGCGGTGGTGGCGTAAGCGGCGTCGGAGTGCGGACGGAGATGCGCTCGGCCGGAGGGGGTTGCAACTCCCTCCGGGTGCAAGTTGCTCCAGCTAGCTGCAACGAAGGACCCCGGTAACACGCGCACCCCCGCCGGTAGGCTCGACTCCATGAAATACGCCGAGACGGTGCTCGACCTCGTGGGCAACACCCCGCTCGTCAAGCTGAACTCCGTCACCGACGGGATCCAGGCCACAGTTCTGGTGAAGGTCGAGTACGTGAACCCGGGCGGAAGCTCGAAAGACCGCATCGCGCAGCGCATCATCGATGCCGCCGAAGCCGAAGGCAAGCTGAAGCCGGGCGGCACGATCGTGGAACCGACATCCGGCAACACCGGCATCGGTCTGGCGCTCGTCGCCCAGCAGCGCGGATACCGGTGCGTGTTCGTCTGCCCCGACAAGGTCTCCGAAGACAAGATCAACACCCTGAAGGCGTACGGCGCCGAGGTGGTCGTGTGCCCCACATCCGTGGCGCCCGAGAGCCCCGACTCGTACTACTCGGTGAGCGACCGGCTCTCGAAGGAGATCCCGGGCGCGTTCAAGCCCGACCAGTACTCCAACCCGAACGGGCCGCTCAGTCACTACGAGACCACCGGTCCCGAGATCTGGCGCGACACGGACGGCAAGATCACCCACTACGTGGCGGGTGTGGGCACCGGCGGCACCATCTCGGGTGCCGGCAAGTACCTCAAAGAGCAGAACCCGAACATCCGCGTCATCGGCGCCGACCCGGAGGGCTCCGTCTACTCGGGCGGCACCGGGCGCCCCTACCTGGTTGAGGGTGTCGGCGAAGACTTCTGGCCGACCGCCTACGACCCGAACGTGGTCGACGAGATCATCGCCTCATCCGACGCCGAATCGTTCGAGTACACCCGACGCCTCGCCCGTGAAGAGGGCCTGCTCGTGGGTGGCTCGTCGGGTCTCGCCGTCGCGTCCGGCCTGAAGGCCGCGCGCGAACTCGGCCCCGACGACGTGATGGTGATCCTGCTCCCGGATGGCGGCCGCGGCTACCTCGGCAAGGTGTTCAACGACCGGTGGATGCGGTCGTACGGCTTCCTTCCCGCCGAGGAGGAGAAGTCGGTGGCCGACCTGGTCGGCACCAAGGAGCCCGAACTCGCCGGCCTCGTGCACGTGCACCCCAGCGACACCGTGCGCCACGTGATCGACAAGATGCGCCGCTTCGACATCTCGCAGATGCCGGTGCTGTCGGCCGAACCGCCCGTCGTGATGGGTGAAGTGGTCGGCTCCATCGACGAGAAGAGCCTCGTGGATGCCGTGTTCAACGGCCGCGCCGCGATGTCGGACGCGCTGGAGAAGTTCATCCGCCCGCCGCTGAAACTGATCGGCGTGAACGACACCATCGACGCCGCCCGTGAGGCGCTCGCCGACGCCGACGCCCTCCTCGTCACCGCCGACGGCAAACCCGCCGCCGTCGTCACCCGGCACGACCTGCTCGCCTTCCTGGCCGAGTAGCCGCGCCCCCGCACTTCCGCACCAGCACCACCTCAGAAACAGAGACACCCATGAGCCCCGACCAGTCCGCACGCGACTTCGACTTCGCCACCCGCGCCATTCGCGCAGGTCAAGCGTTCGACCCGACCACCGGATCCGTCATCCCGCCTGTGTACCTCACGACCACATTCGTGCAGGACGGCATCGGCGGGTTCCGCAACGGCTACGAGTACACCCGCGGTGGCAACCCCACCCGCACCTCGCTCGAGCAGCAGCTCGCCGCCCTCGAAGGCGCCGACCGCGGCTTCAGCTTCGCCTCCGGCCTCGCCGCGGAAGATTCGCTGCTGCGCGCCATCCTGCAGCCCGGCGACCACATCCTGATGGGCAACGACGTGTACGGCGGCACCCACCGCCTCGTCAACCGCGTACACGTGCCGTGGGGTGTCGGCCTCGACACCGCAGAGCTCGGCGACCTGGATGCGGTGCGCGCCGCGCTGCAGCCGCACACCAAGGTCGTGTGGCTGGAGACGCCGTCGAACCCGCTGATGAAGATCACCGACATCGCCGCCGTCGCCGAGATCGCCCACGCGGCCGGCGCCATCGTCGTCGTCGACAACACCTTCGCCTCGCCGTACCTGCAGCAGCCGCTCGCGCTCGGCGCCGACGTGGTCGTGCACTCCACCACCAAATACCTGGGCGGTCACTCGGATGTGCTGGGCGGCGCCGTCGTGCTGAACAACGGCATCGACATCCGCGGTGAAGACCTCGCCGAGAAGGTCGCGTTCCTGCAGTTCGGTGTGGGTGCCGTGTCGGCGCCGCTGGACGCCTGGCTCACCACCCGCGGCATCAAGACGCTGCACGTGCGGATGGACCGCCACTCCGCCAACGCGCAGGCGATCGCGGAGGCCGTCGTCGGGCACCCGAAGCTCACCCGCGTGTACTACCCGGGCCTGCCGGAGCACCCCGGCCACGAACTCGCCGCCCGACAGATGCGGTCGTTCGGCGGCATGCTGTCGCTCGAACTGGCCGACGGTGCGGCCGCCCGCCGCTTCGCGGAGTCGACGCAGCTGTTCCAGCTGGCGGAGTCGCTCGGCGGGGTCGAGTCGCTCGTCTGCTACCCGTCGGAGATGACCCACGCATCCGTGCGCGGCACCGCGCTCGAGGTGTCGCCCGCGATCGTGCGGCTCTCGGTGGGCATCGAAGGCGCCGACGACCTCGTGTCCGACGTGCTCGATACCCTCGGCCGTATCTAGCCGCCCGCCGGCCGGGTCATCCGGCACGAAAACCCCGCGGCTTGGCAGGAAGTCGATGGATGTGGCGTTCGCGCCACGAGAGGATGGGCGCGTGAACAGCTCCGCCACGCTCGCGCCAGCCGACGCATCCGTGCACCACGGCCGTGTAGGCCTGCCAACGGCGTCCGCGCTGTACATCGCGGCGGTGCTCGGCACCGGCATCCTCGTGCTGCCGGGACTCGGCGTCGAGGCAGCCGGCCCCGCGTCGGTCCTCGCGGTCGGCATCGTGCTGGTGCTGTCGATCCCGCTCGCCGGCACCTTCGCCGCGCTCGCCGGCCGCTACCCGGACGGCGGCGGCGTCGCCACCTTCGTGCGCCTCGCCCTCGGCGATACGGCCGCCCGTGCCACCGGCTACTGGTTCCTGTTCGGGGTCGGATTCGGTGCGCCCGTCGTCGCGGCGCTCGGCGGCGAATATCTGTCGGCCGCCCTCGGCCTCGACCGCATCTGGGTGGCGGTGATCGGCATCGGCTTCCTGCTGGTGGCGCTCGCGCTCGGAATGCTCGGCCTCAAGGTGTCGGGAGCCGTGCAACTCGGGTTGTCGGCGCTGCTGGTCGCGCTCGTCGTCGGCGTGATCGCCACCGCGGCGCCCGCGATCGAACCCGCCAACTTCGCCCCGTACCTGCCGAACGGCTGGTCGGGGGTGGCGCTCGCCATCAGCCTCTTCGTGTGGGCCTTCGCCGGCGGCGAGGCGATCACCCACATCGCGCACGAGTTCCGCAACCCGCGCCGCACCATCCTGTGGGCCACCGTCATCGCGCTCACCGTGGTCGGCGCCGCCTACCTGGCACTGCAGGTGGTGACGGTCGGCGTGCTCGGCGTCGACGGGGTGAGTGGGGCGGTGCCGCTCATCGACCTGGTGGCCGTGAACCTGCCCGGCATCGGACCGGCCCTCATCGGCGGCATCGCCACCCTCGTCGTGCTCGGGGTACTGAACGCCTACATCCCCGCGTTCGCGAACCTGGCCGCATCCCTCGGCCGCGACCGGCACCTGCCGCGCTGGTTCGCGAAGGGCGCCGAAGGGGGTGCCGTTCCGCGCCGCGCGATCGTGCTGGTCGCCGCGATCACGCTCGTCTACTCGGGCGTGTTCTTCGCGCTCGGTCTCGACCTCGAGGTGTTCATCCTCATCCACACCAGCTCGATGGTGGCCGTGTACGCGATCGGCATGGTCGCCGCCGTGCGCCTGCTCGAACGGTTCACCATCGGATGGTGGATGGCGGTCGTGTCGGTGCTGCTCACTGCGGCGCTGCTCGTGCTCGCCTGGTCACACCTGCTCATCCCCGCCGTGCTCGCGCTCGCCGCCGTCGCGGTGACCGTCATCAGGAAGGTCCGAAACCGTGGCTGAAACCACCCCTGGCGCCCAGACGCAGTACCGCGCCCACTTCGACGCCCGCGTCACCTTCGCGAACGGCGGCGGACTCACCGCCGACGCGTTCCGCATCGACCTGCCCGGTGCCGACGTCGACGAGGCGACCGTCGGTCGCCTGTTCGTGCAGCACCTCGGCCTCGCGCTCGTCGGGTCGGTCGAGATCGACAACCTGCAGATCGTGGAAGAAGCCCACCGCGGAACCCGCGGCATCGACACGGCGCCGGCCACCGCATCCGGGCGCCGCGTCGTCGACCTGACCCACCGCATCCGGGAGAGGCTCATCACCTACCCGGGACTGCCGGCGCCGGTGATCACCTCGCACCTCACCCGCGAAGACTCCCGCAGCCACTATGCCGAGGGCACCGAGTTCGCGATGGACATCATCACGATGATCGGCAACACCGGCACCTACCTCGACAGCCCGTACCACCGGTACGGCGACGGACCCGACCTGGCCGGCCTCGAACTGGCGAGCCTCGTCGACCTGCCCACCGAGGTGTTCCACCTCACCGACCTGACGACGCTCGGCATCCCCGCCGAGGTGTTCTTCGACCGCGACGTGCGCGGCAAGGCTGTGTTGCTGCACACCGGATGGGACCGGCACTTCGGCACCCCCGAGTACGGGGTGGATGCGCCGTTCCTCACCGCGGAAGGCACCGCCTACCTGGTCGAACAGGGTGCCGTGCTGGTGGGCATCGACTCGCTCAACATCGACGAGGTGGTGCCGCACGGCGAACGCCCCGCCCACACCGGACTGCTGGCGGCCGGCATCCACGTGGTCGAGCACCTCACCAACCTCGGCGCTCTGCCGCCGTCCGGCGCGCGCTTCACCGCGGCTCCGCCGCCCGTGGAGGGCTTCGGCACCTTCCCGGTGCGGGCCTACGCCACGCTCGCCTAACGGGAGGCGCCGGGTCGTAGGCTCGGCATGTGGTGTCGGGGCGGATGCGGATCGCGGGGTGGGTCGCCGCGTGCGGACTCGCCGTCGCAGCGCTCAGCGGATGCACGCCGCAGCCGACCGGGCCGCCGGTCGTGGTGCTGTTCCCCGGCTCCGAAGACGACGTGTGGGGCGTGAGCGCGAAGGTGCTGCGTGACGAACTCGCCGACGACGGGTACGCCGTCGAGGTGCACTTCGCCGGCGACGACATCCCGGCGCAACTGGGGCAGCTGCGCGAGACTCTCGCGGCCGGCCCCGCGGCGGTCGTGATCGCTCCGGTCGATCCGACCTCGATCGCCGCCGAGTTGGCCGCATCCGACGACCCCGAGGTGGCGATCATCTCCTACGACCGGCTGATCCTCGACGCCCCCGAGGTCGACTACTTCGCCACCTTCGACCACCGGGAGGCAGGGCGGATGCAGGCGCAGGCGCTGCTCGACGGGCTCGGGCTCAGCGATCCGGCAGCGGACGCGGATGCGGGGCTCGCGGTGGAGCTGCTGGCCGGGTCGGGCGACGACCCCGCAGCCCAGGCCGCCTTCGGCGGCTCGCTCGACGTGCTGCAGCCGTACCTCGACACGGGGGCGGTCGTGGTTCCGTCGGAGCGCACCGACTTGGAGTCGGCGGCGATCCTCCGCGGCAAGCCGTCGACGGCCGCCGCGCGGGTGTCGGCGCTTCTCGACAGCGGCGTGGAGTTGGCTGGGGTGCTCTCCCCCTCGGATGCGATGAGCGCGGCCGTCGCGGAGGTGCTCGCCGAGGCGGGACTCGCCATCGCGTCCGATCGTGACGGGTGGACCGCCGAGCCGGTGCCGCCCACCGAGACCGGCCCACCGCCGCCTGACGCCACGACCCCGCCGAACGTCGACGGCAAGCCGGATGGCGAATCCGACGGCGAATCCGACGGCGAACCCGGGGACGGAGGTCCCCGCCCGGTGGTGCTCACGGGAGGCGGCACCACGACAGACGGCGTGCAGGCCGTCGTCGACGGCACTCAGACGGTGACGGTGTACGAGGATCCGCGGGAGCTGGCCAGCGTCGTCGCGAGCATGGTGCGCTGGGTGGTGCGTGGCGAGGAACCGACGGTGACCGATGGCGCGATGACCGACAACGGCGCGCGCGAAGTGCCGACCCGGTTGCTGCCACCGCACCTCATCACGGCGGTCGAGGCGGCTGGGTTCCGCTAGCCGGTCACGATCGCGCGGGCCGCGTACTGCTCGCGGATGCGCGGCGCGGTGGTCGCCGTGGGGCGGGCGAGTGTCGCGGGGCGCCAGTCGGGGCGCGTGCCGGTGAGGGCCCAGGCGGCCTGGACGGTGGCGCCGAGCGCCACATACTCGCCGGGCTCCGGCACCTCGACGGGGGCGTCGAACACCTCCGCCGCGATCCGCGAAACGGCCGGGTTGGCGGCGGCGCCGCCCACCAGCAGCACCCGGGTGGCGGTGACGCCGAGTCGACGCACCGCGTCGAGTCCGTCGGCGAGGCCGCACAGCATCCCTTCGATCGCCGCGCGTGCGAGGTTCTCACGGGTGGTGGCGGCGAGGGTCATCCCGAACAGGGTGGCGGTCGCATCCGGCAGGTTGGGGGTGCGTTCGCCCTCGAAGTACGGCTGCAGCACGAGGCCGCCCGACCCGGGCTCGGCCGTGAGCGCCAGCTCGCCGAGGCCCGCGTGGTCGACGCCGAGCAGGGCGGCGGTGCGGTCGAGCACGCGCGCCGCGTTCAGGGTGGCGACCAGCGGCAGGAACGCGCCCGACGCATCCGCGAACCCCGCCACCGTGCCGGAGCCGTCGGCGACCGGGGCATCCGTGACCGCGAACACGGTGCCGCTCGTACCGATCGACACGACGACGTCGCCGGCCACGGCACCCAGGCCGAGCGCCGCCGCCGCATTGTCGCCGGCGCCGGCCGCGACGAGCACACCGGCGGGGACACCTTCCTGGGCGACGCTGACGCCCATCGTCTCGCCGGGGCCGAGGATGCGCGGCAGCGCCGCGTCGTGTCCGAGGGATGCGGTGAGTAGCTCGCGGTCGTAGTCGCCGGTGGCGGGGCCCCAGTAGGAGGTGCCGGATGCGTCGGACCGGTCGGTGGCGAGCGCCGCGAGGTCGGGCCCGAGCGGGCTCTCGTCGGCGGGGCCGTAGCCACGCAGCCGCCAGCTGAGCCAGTCGTGGGGGAGCGCGACCGCGGCGACGCGCGCAGCGTTGTCGGGTTCGGCGTCGCGCAGCCAGCGCAGTTTCGTGGCGGTGAAGCTGGCGACGGGCACGCTGCCGGTGCGGCGGGCGAGCTCGTCGGCGCCGAACTCGGCGATCAGGTCGCGGGCGGCCTGCGCCGAGCGCGTGTCGTTCCAGAGCAGGGCGTCGCGGATGACGCGGCCGTCGGCATCCAGCACGACCATGCCGTGCTGCTGGCCGCCGACCGAGATCGCGGCGACGTCGTCGAGGCCGCCGGCATCCGCGATCGCCGCGAGCAGCGCATTCCACCACGCGGTGGGTGGCACCTCAGTGCCGTCCGGATGCGACGCGCGGCCGGTGCGCACGATCGCGCCCGTGTCCGCATCCCGCACCACGACTTTGCAGCTCTGGGTCGACGAGTCGACCCCCGCGACCAGCGTCATCGCACGTCCCTTCGGGCGAAGTGGGTGAGGGGGCGCAAAGTGCTCGAGACACGCCGGTGTTCGAGCACTTTGCGACCCCTCGGGGTTCGGGAGGTCAGCGGGCGCCGAGCAGGTGCTCGGTGGCGAGCTGCTGCAGGCGCACGAAGCCGCCGCCCTTGCCGTTCAGGTACGCGTCCGCGTCGAAGTCCTCGTAGGCGGAACGGTCGGCCAGGAACTCGGCGTACGTCTCGCCCTCGTTGAGGGTCGGCACCTGCAGCTCGGGCACCTTCGCGGCCTCCAGCGCCTCCTGCACCTCGGGGTCGGCGCGGAAGGCCGCGGCGCGCTCCTTCAGCAGCAGGTAGGTGCGCATGTTGGCCGCAGCCGACTCCCACACGCCCTTCTCGTCTTCGGTGCGCGACGGCTTGTAGTCGAAGTGACGCGGGCCCTCGTAGGCGGGCACCCCACCGGGGCCGCCGTTCTCCAGCAGGTCGACGAGGGCGAACGCGTTGTGCAGGTCACCGTGACCGAACACCAGGTCCTGGTCGTATTTGATGCCGCGCTGACCGTTCAGATCGATGTGGAAGAGCTTGCCGTGGTACAGCGCCTGAGCGATGCCGGCGGCGAAGTTGAGGCCCGCCATCTGCTCGTGCCCGACCTCCGGGTTGAGGCCCACCAGCTCGGGGCGCTCCAGCGAGTCGATGAATGCGATCGCGTGCCCGAGGGTGGGCAGCAGGATGTCGCCGCGGGGCTCGTTCGGCTTCGGCTCGATCGCGAACTTGATGTCGTAGCCCTTGTCGGTGACGTAGTCGCCGAGCAGGTTCACGGCCTCGCGGTAGCGCTCCAGGGCGGCGCGGATGTCCTTGGCCGAGTCGTACTCGGCGCCCTCGCGGCCACCCCACATGACGAACGTCTTCGCGCCGAGCTCGGCACCCAGGTCGAGCTGGCGGAACACCTTGCGCAGGGCGAATCGGCGCACGTCGCGGTCGTTGGCGGTGAAGCCGCCGTCCTTGAAGACGGGGGCGGAGAAGAGGTTGGTGGTGACCATCGGGATGATGAGCCCGGTCGCGTCGAGCGCACCCTTCAGGCGGTCGATCTGGGTCTGGCGCTCCGCATCCGTCGACCCGAAGGCGAACAGGTCGTCGTCGTGGAAGGTGAGACCGTAGGCGCCGAGTTCGGCGAGCTTCTCGACGGCGTGCACCACGTCGAGCGGCTTGCGGGTGGGGCCGCCGAACGGGTCGGTGCCGTTGTAGCCGACGGTCCACAGGCCGAAGCTGAACTTGTCGTTACGGGTGGGGGTGGGCGCGGTCATGGCGGCTCCTCTGGGCTCCTCGTCGAGAAATGTTGCGAGAGCAAACATATACCATCGAGTCCGCCGCGCGCACCTTTCCATTCGTTTCGATAGTTTCGCGAAAATCGCGACACTCGGGCATACACTGTCGAAACCGATCAGCCGACCGACCAGGAGACCGCATGGCCCGCACCGCATCCGCCGAGCGCGTCACCCTCGCCCAGGTCGCCGACGAGGCAGGCGTCTCCCTCTCCACGATCTCCAAGGTGCTCAACGGCCGACCGGATGTGTCGCAAGCCACCCGCGCCCGCGTCGAAGTGCTGCTCGCCGAACACGGCTACCT
Source organism: Actinomycetes bacterium (assembly GCA_023386365.1). GTDB lineage: Bacteria > Actinomycetota > Actinomycetes > Actinomycetales > Microbacteriaceae > Homoserinibacter. The sequence continues at coordinate 16,695 of JAEWJX010000005.1, forward strand.
GCGCCGCAAAGGCGTGCAACTGAGCACCGGCCTCATCGAGTTGGTGTTCCACGAACTCGAAGCGGCCTGGTCGATGGAGATCATCCGCGGCGTCGAGAACATCGCCACCGAACACGGCATGAGCGTCGTGCTCACCGAAAGCGGCAGCCGTCACGCGCCCGCCCCCGACTGGATCGAAGGGGTGCTGCGCCGCCGCCCCGCAGGTGTCGTGCTCGTGTTCTCCGACCTGCCCACCGAGTACCGCGAGATGCTGCGCTCCCGTGCCATCCCGTTCGTCATCATCGACCCCGCCGGCGACCCGTCGCCCGAAGTGCCGTCCGTCGGATCGGCGAACTGGTCGGGCGGACTGATGGCCACCCGGCACCTCATCGAACTCGGCCACACCCGCATCGCCGCCATCACCGGACCCGACGACATGATGTGCTCCCACGCCCGCATCGACGGCTTCCGCTCCGCGATGAGCTCCGCCGGGCTCACCATCCGGCCCGAATGGATCCGCTTCGGCGACTTCCACACGTCCGGCGGCTACGAGAACGGCCGATCGCTGCTCACCGACGGCGACGACCGGCCGACCGCCATCTTCGCCGGCTCCGACCTGCAAGCCCTCGGCGTGCTCGAGGCGGTCCGCGAACTCGACCTGAAGGTGCCCGACGACCTGTCGCTCGTCGGCTACGACGACATCCCGCTCGCCAAATGGGTGAGCCCCCGCCTCACCACCATCCGCCAGCCGCTGCGACGGATGGCCGAAGAAGCCACGCAGCTCGTGATCCGGATGGGCGAAGCGCCCCTCGAGTCGGTGCCCCGCATGGACCTCGCGACCAACCTCATCGTGCGAGAGAGCACGGCGCCGGTCGCCGGGTAAAGGAGCGACCGCCGGAGGCGGCCCCCTCCCGCTGGTTGAGTAGCGACCGCCGGAGGCGGCCGCGTATCGAAACCCGCAGGCTCGCCCCCTGTAGCGGGGGAGTGTCGGTTCGCGCGGCGGCTCTCGACGCGCGCCTGCCTGGGGAACGCGGGGTTTCGATACGCGTGCCGTCGCTGCGCGGCGGCGCGCTACTCAACCAGCGGGAGGGGGCGGCGGCGCGCTACTCAACCAGCGGGAGTCCCGTGGGAGCGCACCCACGATAGTTTCGGATAACTTTCGGTAACGGGTCGGTAACGTTAAGTTGCGATCCGCAACATAAGGGTTGTCGCGACCGCGCGATCCTGCCTACTTTGAGCGAACTCGTCCCCCCTCGCGCAAAGGAGCGCCCGTGTCGACGTCCCGACCTCTCGAAATTTTCGCTGCAGCCGCCACCGCGCTGGTGCTCGCGGCAGGCTCCCTCTTCGCCGTCGGCTCCGCCGCCGCGGCCGACGTCACGATCGTGCACACCGACTTCGAAGACGGCACCACCGGATCCTGGCAGCAGTCCGGCGGCGACGGCTCCACGCTGTCGGTGATCGACTACGACGGCGGCAAGGTGCTGCAGGTGGCGAACCGCGACGCCGACTACGTGGGCGTGCAGACGCCCGCCGGCGCGCTCGCATCCCTCACCCCGGGCGAGACCTACACCTTCTCGATGAAGGTGCGTCTCGCCGACGGCACCGCCGGATCCGCGGGCGTGCGCTTCGTCATGAAGCCCGCGTACACGTGGATCGGCAACACCACGATGAGCGCCGGCGCGTGGACGACCGTGAGCGGCACCTTCGCCGTGCCCGCGGATGCCGACACCGCGTCCCTGCAGGTGTACCCCGGCACCGGCGACCTCACCCCCGCCGCGCCGTACACGTACCTCGTCGACGACCTCACCATCACCGGCCCGCCCACCGGTCCCACCGTCACCACGGTGACCGCCGTCGACTTCGAAGACGGCACCACCGGCACCTGGACCCAGTCGGGCGGCGACGGCACCACACTCTCGGTGATCACGGATGGCGCGGGCAAGGTTCTGCAGGTGGCGAACCGCAACGCCGACTACGTGGGCATCCAGAGCCCCACCTCGATCTTCGAGCCGGGCGTCACCTACGACATCTCCGCTCGGGTGAAGCTCGCCGACGGCACTGCAGGGGATGCGGGCGTGCGGTTCGTGATGAAGCCCGCCTACGCCTGGATCGGCAACACCACCATGAACGCCGCCGGCTGGACCACGATCTCCGGCAGCTACACGGTGCCCGCGGACGGCGACACCACCCAGCTGCAGCTGTATATCGGCACCGCCGACCTCAGCCCGGCCGCGCCCTACACCTACCTGGTGGACGACATCCTCGTGACCACCGAGGAGGACGAAGGCCCCGGCCCCGGCCCCGACGTGACGCCCGGAGGCGCCGTGAACCCCGCCACCACCCCCGTCGCCACCGCGCAGGGCAGCGGCAACGTTGCCGCCCTCACCTTCGACGACGGCCCGAACGGCGCCGACACCACAGAGCTGCTCGACTTCCTGAAGAGCAAGGACATCCAGGCGGTGTTCTGTGTGATCGGTCAGAACATCGAGGCACCGGGCGGTGACGTGCTGCTGCGCCGCATCGTGGCCGACGGGCACACCCTCTGCAACCACTCCACCGGCTACGCCGACATGGGGTCGTGGAGCACCGAGCAGATCCGCGCCGACCTGGTCGAGAACCTGGGCATCATCCGCGACGCCCTCGGCGACCCGGATGCGAAGGTGCCGTTCTTCCGCGCCCCGAACGGCAGTTGGGGCTCCAGCCCCGCCGTGGCGGTGTCGCTCGGGATGCAGCCGCTGGCCGTGGTGAACACCATCAACGACTGGGCCACCCAGGATGAGACGACGCTCACCGCGAACCTGCGCGCCGCCATGAAGCCGGGCGAGGTGGTGCTCGTGCACGACGGCGGTGGCAGCCGCGCCGGCTCGATCAACGCTGTGAAGACGGTGGTGCAGGAGCGCCTCGACGCGGGCTGGACCTTCACCCTCCCCGCCGGCGCCCCGCCGCCTGCCGGGCAGGTGGCGCTCTCCACCGACTTCGAAGACGGTCTCGATGGGTGGGGTGCGCGCGACAACGGCACCGGCGCGCCGACCGTCGCCATCACCACCGACCCGGTGCACGCGGGAGCCCAGGCGGCATCCGTCTCGGCCCGCACCTCGCAGGGCTCCGGCATCGGCCACGACGTGACCGGGGTGCTGGAGGCAGGTGTGACCTACGATGTGAGCGCCTGGGTGCGGTTCGCCGCCGGTGAACCGGTGGACGACATCTGGCTGTCGCTCGCGCGCACCACGGATGGCGCCACCAGCTACTCGACGCTCGGCCAGTTCGACACGGTCACCAACGGCGGCTTCACCCAGGTGACGCAGTCGTTCACCATGGGCGAGGCCGAGTCGGCGTACCTCTACTTCGAGACCGCCTACAGCGGCACCAACACGTCGACGTTCATCATCGACGACATCGTGGTGCGCACCCCCGAGCCGGCGGTGATCGAAGACCTGGAGCCGATCAAGGACACGGTCGACTTCCCGGTGGGTGTCGCGATCGACAGCCGTGAGACGGTCGGGTCACCCGCCCAGCTCACGCTGAAGCATTTCAACCAGGTGACCGCCGAGAACTTCATGAAGCCGGAGGCCTGGTACGACGCGGAGGGCACCTTCACCCCGCATCCGGAAGCCGACGCGCTCATGCGGTTCGCGCAGGAGAACGACATGAAGGTCTACGGGCACGTGCTGGTGTGGCACAGCCAGACCCCGGCGTGGTTCTTCCAGGACGACGCCGGCAACCCGCTCACGGCCAGCCCGGGCGACCAGGCGATCCTGGAGCAGCGGATGCGCGACCACATCTTCAACGTGGCCGAGTACCTGTCGGACGAGTACGGGGCGTTCGGCTCCGAAACGAACCCGCTGTACGCGTTCGACGTGGTGAACGAGGTGGTCTCCGACGGCTCCGAGTTCGCCGACGGTCTGCGCCGCAGCGAGTGGTACCGCATCCTCGGTGAGCGCTACATCGACCTCGCGTTCCAGTTCGCGGATGAGGCGTTCAACGACGAGTTCGCCGCCGACGGAGCTTCGCACCCGGTGACCCTGTTCATCAACGACTACAACACCGAGCAGTCGGGCAAGCAGCAGCGCTACCACGCGCTCGTCGAGCGGCTGCAGGCGCGCGATGTGCCGATCGATGGCGTGGGGCACCAGTTCCACGTGAGCCTGTCGATGCCGGTGACGGCGCTCGAGGATGCGATCGTCGCGTTCGAAGACACCGGACTCACTCAGGCGGTCACCGAGCTCGATGTGACCACCGGCACTCCGGTGACGCAGGCGAAGCTCGTCGACCAGGGCTACTACTACCGGGACGCGTTCAGTGCGTTCCGCGCGCACTCCGACGAGCTGTTCTCGGTGACCGTGTGGGGCCTCAACGACGGCCGCAGCTGGCGAAACAGCTCCGGTGCGCCGCTCGTCTTCAACGACGCGCTGCAGGCAAAGCCCGCCTACTACGGCATCGTCGACGACGAACTGCCGGCGCCGCTGCGCACCGCGAACGTGTTCCGTGCGGATGTGCCCGCGGTCGCCGGGGCGACGGATGCGGCCGAGTGGGCGCACCTGCCGCTGCACGCGATCTCGGGGTCGGCGGCGTTCCAGACCCGCTGGCAGCCCGACCACCTGACGGTGTTCGTCGAGGTGGCCGACCCGACGAATACGTACGACGAGGTCGAGTTCGAGCTGGACGGCACCACGGTGACGCTCGGCCGCGACGGCTCCGGCGACGCGGAAGGCGTGGTCGCCGAGACGCCCGACGGCTACCGGATGGTGGCGGAGCTGCCGCTCGACGCGGCCGCCGAGGGCGACACGCTCGCCTTCGACATCCGGGTGCGCGACGGGCTGACGACCACCGGGTGGAACGCGCCCGGCGAGACGGGCACGCTGACGCTGCTGGAGGCGCTGTCGTTCACCGAGATCGTGGAGGCCGGCAGTGCGCCAGTCATCGACGGCACCATCGACGCCGCGTGGGACGACGCCAACCCAGTGACCACGTCGAAGCACGTGCAGGGGGACGGCGCCGAGGCGACCGTGCGCACCCTGTGGCAGGGCGGCCAGCTGTACGTGCTGGCGGTCGTCGCCGACCCGGTGGTGGATGTGTCGGGCAGCGACCCGTGGATCCAGGACTCGGTGGAGCTGTACGTGGACCCCGGCAACGTGAAGAACGGGTCGTACCGCTACGACGACAGCCAGATCCGCATCTCGGCCGCGAACGCGGTGTCGTTCGGCACCGGAGACGAGGCCTGGCAGCGGGCGCGGGTGCAGTCGGCGACGGCGCTCATCGACGGCGGGTACGTGGTCGAGGCGTCGATCACGATCGGCGACGCCGGCGGGCTGGGGTCGTTCCAGGGGCTCGACTTCCAGGTGAACGACGCCGAAGGCGGTGCTCGCACGGGCATCACCAACTGGGCCGACCCGTCGGGTGCCGGCTACCAGTCGACCGCCCGCTGGGGTGTCGGCGAGCTGGTGGGTCCGGCGGACGGCGGGCCGGAGGAGCCCGGCGAGCCGGAGGGCGCGAAGGTGACTTTGGGGGCCGCGTCGGTGGTTGCGGGTGGCACGTTGCCCGTGAGTCTGTCGGGCTTCGAGCCGGGCACGCTCGTCGACCTGGTGCTCGACCGGCCGGCGTCGGCGCTCGGATCGGGTGGCGGTTCGGCGGGTCTCGCCGCGATCGCGCGCACCGCATCCGCTGCCGCTCTGCCTGCCACGCTCGCCACGCTGACCGTGGGTGCCGACGGCACGGCGAGCGGGTCGGTGACGATCCCCGCCGACACGACCCCCGGCGCGTACCGGCTGGCGGCATCCGTCGACGGGTCGGTGCTCGCGGCCGCCGACGTGACCGTGCTCGCGGCCACGATCGCCGCCACCGGTGCCGACATCGGCGGGGCGTTGGCTGTGGCGCTGCTGCTGGTGCTGGCCGGTGTGGCGCTGGCGCTGCGCCGACGCTCGCGGGGTGCGCCCCAGCCCCACCCGCTGGTTGAGTAGCGAGCGCCGCGGGCGCCCGCGTATCGAAACCCTGGCAAGGGAGACACGCCCACCCGGATCCGTCGGCGCGGTCCGGGTGGGCGTTGTCGCACCCGCATCCAGGATGTACAGTTTTCTTGACATTGGCGCAGGCGCGGCCTATCTTCGGCATGTCAATAATCTTTGACATTGCCGACAGGAGTCCCCATGCGTTCCCTCACCACCACCGCCCGCCTCGCGGGCGCCGCCTACCTCGCCCTCGCTGTGACCGGCATGGCCGGTTACCTCGTGATCCGTCCCGCGCTGTACGTGCCGGGCGACCCATCCGCCACTCTCGACCGCCTCACCGAACAGCCGGGCCTCGCCCAGCTCGGCGTCGTCGTCGAACTGCTCGTCGTGGTGTCGCAGGCGCTCGCCGCGCTCGGCTTCTTCGCCCTCTTCCGCCGCGACCACCCGTCCGCCGGGTTCGGGGTCGCCGTGTTCGGCATGGCGAACGCCGCCGCCATCATGGCGAGCGCCGCGTTCCTCGGCACCGCGCTCGCCGTCGCGTCCGACCCCTCGCTCGCCCCCGCCGGCGACACCGCCGCGACCGTCGGCCTCCTCTACTCGCTGAGCGACGCCTCCTGGGGTGTCGGTGCCGTGTTCTTCGGCCTGTGGCTGATCCCGATGGGGTGGTTCGCGATCTCCACCCGCCGGATGCCGCTGATCCTCGGGTGGGTGCTCATCGTCGGCGGTGTCGGCTACGTGGCGAGCGCGCTGCTCGGCCCGGTCCGTGAACTGGCGGTACTGGCCGATGCGCTCTCGTATCTCGCCACCGTCGGCGAGCTGTGGATGGTGGGGTACCTGCTGAGCGTCGGCATCCGCCGGGTCGCGACGCCCGCATCCGTGCCCGCCCGCGAGCCGGCGGGTGTGCGATGAGGGGTGTGCTCGTCGAGCGGTACGGCCCGCCGTCGGAGGCACTGCGCCTCGCCGATCTGCCGACGCCGGTGCCCGGCCCCGGGCAGGTGCGCGTGCGGGTGCGTGCGGCGGCCCTGAACGCCTACGACTGGCACCTGTACCGCGGAGACCCGTTCCTGGCGCGCATCGCGTTCGGGTTGCGGCGGCCCCGCCCGCGGCTGGCGGGCATCGACGCCGCAGGCGAGGTGGATGCGGTGGGCGACGGCGTGACCGGGTTCGCGGTCGGCGACCGGGTGGCCGGAGTCGTCGACACCGGTACATTCGCCGAGCAGATCGTCGCGGATGCGGGGCTGCTGGCGCGCATCCCCGACGGGCTCGACCTCACCACAGCGGCCGCCCTCCCGGGCGCGGGCCTCACCGCCCTGCAGGGGCTGCGCGGCACCGGCCTCCGTGACGGCGCCCGCGTGCTGGTGATCGGCGCATCCGGGGGCGTCGGCCACTACGCCGTCCAACTGGCGCGGGTGCTCGGCGCGTCGCGGGTGGTGGCGGTCACCTCGGGCCGCAACACCCGTATGGTGTCCGAGCTGGGCGCCGACCGCGTCATCGACTACACCCGCCAACGGGTGACGGATGCGGGGGAGCGTTTCGATGTCGTCTTCGACACCGTCGGCACCACCTCGTTGCGGCGGCTGACGCGGGTGATGGAGCGGGACGCCGTGTACGCGCCCGCGGGCGGTGTCGGCGGCGGCTGGCTGCTCGGCCCCGCGTGGCCGATCTACTCGTCGATCCCCGCATCCTGGTTTCTGCCGCAGCGGGTGGCGCCGGTGAGCGTCGCCCCGAGCGGCGCGGATGTGGCCGAGCTGCTCGCGCTCGCGGCATCCGGTGCGGTGCGGCCGGTGATCGAGGGGGTGCACCGGCTCGAGGATTACGTACGCGCGCTGGAGCGGCTCGAGTCGAAGCGGGTCGCGGGGAAGCTGGTGCTCGACCTCGGGTGACCACTGTGACCCACCCCACCACTGGGGGTGAGGTTCCCACGGCTTCCGGCCGTAGAGCCTTCGGTTTCTCGGTACGTTCGACCCAGCTGCGACGGTGCCTGTCGTACGCCTCCCGAACCCGTGCTGTGAGGTGCTGTGAAGCCGTTCGTCCGCAAGGCTGTCCCGTTCGTGTCGGCAGCTGTCGCTCTCGCGCTGATGGTGCCGTCGGCTGTCGTCTCGGTGGAGCGCCAGCAGACCATCGATGAGGCCCGTGCCGCGGTGGTGCGGGCGGATGCGGCGGTCGCCTCGTACTGGGACGCCCGCTACCAGCTCGCCGACGCGGTCGCCCGCGCGTCCGCACTTGCTGCGGCCGATGGGTCGCTGGATGCGGTGGCGGAAGGCGTCGATGCCGCCGCCCTGAAGGGGCTGCACGGCGACCTGGCCGCGCTCGCCGAGTTCGCGACGACGGATGCGGTGGCGAACCCCGAGACCGGTGGGCCGACGACCTTCGAGGTCGCCCGTGACGATGCCGCGACCGACGCGGCACGTGACCTGACGGAAGCCGCCGACGAGGGTCGCGGCGCCTGGACCGCCGCGGAGGCAGAGGTGCAGCAGGCGGAGGCCACCCTCGCGATGCATCTGGCAGCGGCACAGTTCGGGTGGGTGGCGTTCGCCGAGGGTGCACCCACCGCAGCGAAGGCGCTCATCGCGGCCAACGCATCCGCGACCGCCGACCACCAGAAGGCGCTCACCGAAGCCGCGGCGGCGATCGACGCCCAGCCCGACGGGCGCGTGGCGGCGCTCGCCGCCTACGCGAAGGCGATCGCCGGGGTCAAGAAGTCGCACACCGATGAGCAGGCACGCATCGCCGCCGAGGCTGCGGCGGCTGCCGCGGCGGCGAAGAAGCGGAAGAAGCGCGAGCCGGTGATCCGGTTCCTGGGGGAGCCGACGTGTGTCAACTACGACACGATCACGGGGGCGCCCTGGCAGGAGGAATGGTGGTTCGACGGCGTGCACCAGATCGGCGTGCGGTGCACGTGGCCGGTGAGTGGCGCGACGGCTGAGTGAGGCGTCTTGACCACCCCGATGCCCGGCGACCCGCGCGTGCTGCAGCGACGGGTCTGGGTGACTCTGTGGGTCGCCGGAGCGGTCGCGCTTCTCGCGCCGGTGACCGGCGCCTTACTCGTCGGCGAGCCGTTCAGTCTCGGAATCTGGTTCGTCGTGCCGGCGCTGCTGGTGGGTGCCCTCACGTCGTTCGTGTGGTGGCGCCGGGCGAGGGCTGCATCGCGCGCCATCGCCGCCGGCCTGCTCGACGGATGCGACACGACCCATGCGGATGCCGCGGCGTTCGTCGGCGAGGTGAATGAAATCCGGGCCTCGATCGCAGAGCGTCGCTTCTGGCGGCCGTCGATGCGGGCCGCGCGCCGTGGCACGGGGGCCCGCTGTCGCGAACTGGCGGTCGACGCCCCCAACCTCGGCCTCGAGCCGGTCGCCGAACGCCTGCGCGTGTTGGCTGACGCGCGCGACCCAGGCCGGTCTTGACGCCCGTTCCCTTCCAACCGCGTGCGGAAAGCCGGGCGAATGCGGGGCTCGCCGTCGGATCCGCCGCGCTGCGCGGATCGGGCCTGCGTTTCGCACGCGGCGGCTAGTCGCCGACGCCCCCGATGGAGAACTCCGTCGCGCTCCCCGTACCCGCATCCACCCGGTAGTCCCCGAGCGTCCCGCAAACCCGCACACGCCCGTCCGCATCCGTGCGCAGCACCGTCGGCGGCAGCCACCACTCCCCCCGCACCAACCCGCGCAGCGCGTCGTACGCGGGCTTCCGCGACCCGTCGGCCCGCAGCAGCCCACCGGGCGCGCCGAGCCAGGCGCCGCGGTCGGTGATGCCCCAGTAGGTGATGGATGCGACGGCCGGATGCGCGAACAGCGACCGGTAGTGGCGCACGATCTCGTCGGCCTGGCGCTCCTCGCCCTCCGGTGTCGACGGCCACACATCCGGCTGGTAGTCGTTCAGATCGACCACAGACGCCGGCATCAGCTCGCCCGACAGCAGCGTGTTCTCGGTGAGGTGCAGTGGCAGCCCGTACTTCGCGAAACGGTCGACCATGGCGAGCATCGTGTCCTCGCCCCAGTAGCCCTGATGCATGTGGGTCTGCAGGCCGATCGCGTCGATCCGCACCCCCGCCGCCAGCAGTTCCTCGATCAGCAGCTCGTACGCGCTCGACAGGTCGAAGTCGTTGATCAGCAGCACCGCATCCGGGTCGGCCGCGCGCGCCTCCTCGAACGCCGCACGCACCAAAGCGATGCGGCCCCGAGAACGCGCGAGCCGCGACACCGCGTTCGGCACCCCATCCGGTTCGTTCACGAACACCGGCATGATGACGGCCTCGTTCACCACATCCCACGAGCCGATCAGCCCGCGGAAGTCGGTCATCTCGCGGCGGATGCGGTCGAGCGTCACCCGCTCCACCTCGTCCAGCGGCAGCGCATCCATCCACGGCGCCTTCACCGTGTGCCACACCAGCGGGTGGCCCTTCAGGCGCACGCCCCGCGCGGCGAACCACTCGGCGGCGGTGCGGATGCGGTGGGTTTGCGTGACGCCCGGCTGCGGTTCGAAGTCGCCCCGGTAGAAGGGGAGGGTGGCGGTGTCGAAGACGCCCAGCCAGTCGTCGACGAGCCCGGAATCGTCCGATTCGCCGTTGGCGTGCGGGATCAGCTCGAACCCCGTCGAGCCGAAGCCGAACGCGTGGCGAGTCTGGGAGACGGTCACCTCGGTGTGGGCGAGCGGAGTCCCCGCCGCGTCGGCGAGCTGGAGAACGTGCTCGCCGACGCGGTGGTCGGGGAGGGTCACGACACCGTCACGTCCGCGTGCAGCGGGCGCGTGTGGTCGACCACGCGGGTCTCGCCGGTCAGCTCGACCGCGTGCGTGAACGCGATGTCGCCCGACGAGCGCGCCACTCCGAACTCGAGCGTGCCGGGCTCCACGACGCGACGCCCGTCGACACCCGTGAACGAGGCCAGCTCCGCCGGAACGCGGAACGACACGGTCGCCGCCTCGCCCGGCGCGAGCTCGACCCGCGCGTACGAGATCAGCCGCTGCACGGGACGCACCACCGAGGCGACCGGGTCGTGCAGGTACAGCTGCACCACATCCGACCCCGCCCGCGAGCCCGTGTTGGCGACGCGCACCCGCACCTCGACCGACTCGGAGAAGAGGCCGGCCGAGACGCCGAGGTCGTCCCACGAGAACGTCGAGTACGACAGCCCGTGCCCGAACGGGTACGCCGGCGTGGGGTCGATGTTCGACACCCCGTTGCGGCGCGCCAGCGGCGCGGCGAGGTAGCTCGACGGCTGCGCGCCGGGCGTCGCCGGCACGCTCACCGGCAGGCGGCCCGACGGGTTCACCCGTCCGCTCAGCACACCCGCGATCGCGGGCGTCCCCTCCTCGCCGAGGAAGAAGCCTTCGAGGATCGCCCCCGCGGCATCCGGCGCGGCGCCCAAAGCGTACGGCCGGCCGGCCAGCAGCGTCACCACCGACGGGGTGCCCGACGCGAGCACCGCATCCAGCAGCTGCTGTTGTGCGCCCGGCAGGTCGAGCGACTCGACGTCGCAGCCCTCACCGGAGGTGCCGCGGCCGAACAGGCCGGCGCGGTCGCCGAGCGCCACGACGACGACGTCGGCGTCCTGGGCTGCGGCGACCGCCGCCGGGATCTCCGCCGTCTCGCCGCCGTCGATGGTCGTGCCCCGCACGTACACGAGGTCGGCGCCCGGGAACTCGGCCCGCAGCGACTCGAGCAGGATGGGCAGGTGGATGCCGATCGGGGTCTCCGGATGCTGCACGCCCACGTGCGAGGGGAACGAGTAGCAGCCGAGCGTCGCGTACGGGTCGTCGGCGGTCGGGCCGACGACCGCGATACGCCGAGGCGTCGCGAGCGGCAGCACGCCGTCGTTCTTCAGCAGCACGATGGCACGTTCGGCGACCCGCGCCGCGAGCTCGCGGTTGCCCGCCGAGTCGAGGTCGACGGAGCCGCGCACCGCATCCGGCGTCGCATCTCCGCCGGCCGAGGCGAGCGCCTCGGGCGCCGCCGACCAGTCCGCGTCGAGCAGCCCCAGGTCGAGCTTCTGCAGAAGTACCCGGCGCAGCGCCCGGTCGACGACGGCCTCGTCGAGTCGTCCGGCACGCACTTCGGCCGCCAGGGGCGCGCCGTACCCGCGCACGGTCGGCAGCTCCACGTCGATCCCGGCGGTGAGTGCGAGCGCCGCAGCAGCACCCCAGTCACCTTCGGCCACCACGCCGTGCAGCGCCGCGAGGAACCCGACCGAGAAGTAGTCCGCCACGACGGTGCCCTCGAAGCCCCAGATGTCGCGCAGCAGCTCGGTGAGCAGGCGCGCATCCGCCGCCGTCGGCACACCGTCGATGTCGGTGTACGAATTCATCACCGACCGCACCCCGCTCTCGCGGATCGCCATCTCGAACGGCGGCAGCAGCACATCCGCCAGCTCCCGCGGGCCCACCGACACGGGCGCGAGGTTGCGCCCCGCCTTGGAGGCCGAGTAGCCCACGAAGTGCTTCAGCGTCGCGACGACGCCGGCGCGCTCCAGGCCCTGGATGTACCCGGTGGCGATGGTGCCCACCAGGTACGGGTCTTCGCCGATGGTCTCCTCCACGCGGCCCCAGCGCGCATCCCGCACCACGTCGAGCACCGGGGCGAGGCCCTGGTGCACGCCGACGGAACGCATGTCGGCGCCGATCCGCGAACCGATCTCGCGCACCAGCTCGGGGTCGAAGGTGGCCCCCCACGACAGCGGCACCGGGTAGGCGGTGGCCCCCCAGGTGGCGAACCCGGCGAGGCATTCCTCGTGGGCGAGCGCCGGGATGCCGAAGCGGCCCGATGCCGCGATCCGCTCCTGGGTGCGCTGCAGCGAAAGCGCACCCAGGGCGGGGTCGACGGGCGCCGTACCGAACGGGCGGGTCAGCTGACCGATGCCCTCCGGCAGCAGGTCGTCGATGACCACGTCGTCGATCATGTCGTTCTGGTGCGGCGCCACCTCACCCCCGTCGGACGAGGCGCCCACCCAGATGCCGAAGAGCTGCGCGAGCTTCTCCTCGAGCGTCATCTCGGCGATCAGCGCCTCGACGCGGGCGTCGGGGGTGCGGGAGGTGTCGTGCCACGCGTGCGCGACACGGGTCTCGATGCTCATCCGGCTCAGCCCTTCACGGCGCCGGACAGGCCGCCGACGATGCGCTTCTCGGCGGCGAGGAAGAAGACCAGCGCGGGCACCATCGCGAGCGAGGTGTACGCGAGCACGGCTCCCGTGTCCTGCGAGTACTGGGTGGAGAACTGCTGCACGCCGAGCGGCAGGGTCCACAGTTCCTGCGGCATGCCGCCGGCGGCCATCACGAGCAGCGGCAGGAGGTAGCCGTTCCAGCTGCCGAGGAACGCGAGCACGCCCACGGTGATGAGGCCGGGCAGCGACAGCGGCAGCACGATCCGCCAGAAGAACCCGATGCGGCTGGCGCCGTCGAGCTGCGCCGCCTCCTCTAGCTCCTTCGGGATGGCGCGCAGGAACGGCACCAGGATGATGATCGTCACCGGCAGCGCGAACGCCACCTGCGGGATGATCACGCCGAGGAACGTGCCGTTGAGGCCCAGGTTGCGCAGCAGGATGCTGAGCGGCAGCGCCGCCACCGTCAGCGGGAACATGAGGCCCGCGGAGAAGAAGGTGTACAGCCACTGGCGCCCGCGGAACTCGTACCGGGCGATCACGAACGCGGCCGCGATACCCAGCACGACGGTGCCGAGGGTGGTTCCGACGGCGACGAACGACGACGAGAACAGCGAACCCCAGAAGCGGTTGCTGGTGAGCACGTTGACGAAGTTGCCGAGATACCAGGGGTTCGGCCAGCCCGAGGGGTTGGCGTTGAGGTCGGCGCTGGTGCGGAAGCTGGAGATCCAGATGTAGATCACCGGGATCACCGAGACGGCGATCGCGGTCAGCGCGACGACCCACACGAGCGGTTGACGCCAGCTGAAGCGGCCGCCGGCCTGGGTGGCGGGAACGGATGCGGTCGACATGTCAGTCGTCCCCTCTCACGTCGGTTCCGAGGTCGCGACGCATGGCGTGGCGCTGGTAGAGCAGCGCGATGATGAGCGAGATGAGGAAGAGGATCACAGCGACCGCGCTTCCGTAGCCGGGGTTCCCCTGGCCGTACTGGATCATGTAGGTCGCCATGGTGCTGGTCGCCCCGACGGGGCCGCCCTTGGTGGTGACCCAGACCATGTCGAACAGCTGCAGTGCGCCGATGATCGACAGGAACGCCCAGATGCGGATGGTGGGGCCGAGCAGCGGGATGGTGATGTGCCACTGGATCTTCCACCAGCTGGCGCCGTCGATGGCGGCCGCCTCCGACAGTTCCTCCGGCACCCCCTGGAGGCCTGCGAGCATGATGAGGATCGCGAAGCCGAGGTACTTCCAGCTGAGGATGCCGAACATCACCCACAGCGCGATGTCGGGGTTGGCGAGCCACGGCTGGGCGAGTTCGCCGAGTCCGATCGATTCGAGGAACGCGTTCACTCCGCCGCGCGGCGAGAGCAGCAGCTTCCACGACAGACCGGCGATGACCTCCGAGAGCACGTACGGCACGAAGATCGCGGCACGGATGAGGGTGCGGCCTCGCATCCGGCGGTTCAGCAGCAGCGCCACGAGCACCGCGAGGGGCCCCTGGATGAGCAGCGACAGGATGACGATGGTGAAGTTGTTGCCGATCGACTTCAGGAAGAGCGGGTCGCTGAAGGCGCGGGTGTAGTTGTCGATGCCGATGAAACGGTCGAGCGGGCCGAGGCCGTTCCAGTTGAAGAAGCTGTAGACGGCGGCGAGGGCGACCGGGACGATCACGAAGCCGACGAAGACGAGGAGTGCGGGCCCGGCGAAGAGGACGATCTCGAGCCGCTTACGGGTGTCGCGCGAGCGCTTGCGCCGCGCAGGGGTCTGTGGGGCGGCAGGGCCCGCGGTGACCGCGGGCCCTGCCTGAGTGAGGCTGGTCATACTGACTTTCAGATGTGCGGCGTCGCTCAGAGCGTCGCGGCGGTGTCTTCCAGGGTCTTGACGATGTCCTCAGCGGTGCCGGTGCCGGCCATGAGGTTCACGATCGCCTGGTTGAGCGGGGTGCCGAAGGTCGGGCCGAGGTCGCTGTCCAGCCAGAGCTGCACGTACGACGACTCGGCGAGGCCGGCTGCGATGAGCTTGAGGCTCGGGTCGGTGACGCTGTCGATCGCTCCCGGGTGGGCGGGGATGCCGGCGCCGGTCTCGGCGAAGCGCTTCTGCACGTCTTCGCTGGCGATGTACTTCAGCAGCTCGACGGCCTCATCCGGGGCGTCGGCCGACACACCGAATCCGTCGCCGCCACCCATGGTGATGGTGGGGTCACCGGCGGTGCCGGGGACGCTGACCATCGGGTACCAGCCGAGGAACTCGGGCACGGTGGCGTCGGGGGTCAGCGAGCCGATCTGGCCGGCGTTCCACGCACCCATGAGCTCGGCGGCGGCGTTGCCGTTGGCGACCATACCGGCCGAGCTGTCGGCACCCTGCTGGGCCGAGGTCGCGAGGAAGCCGTCCTGGAACGGGTTGCTCTTCACGAAGTCCTCGAGCAGGTCGCCCGCCTCGACCCAGCACGGGTCGGAGAAGTCGAGCGCCGGGATGGCGGTCTGCAGCGTCTCGGTGGAGCACGCGGCGAGGGCGAACTGGTACCACCAGTGGGCGGCCGGCCACAGGTCGGCGGCGCCGACCGCGACGGGCGCGGTGCCGATGGCGCGGAGCTTGTCGTTCGCCTCGACGAGGTCGTCGATGGTCTCGGGCAGCTCGTCGATGCCCGCCTGGGCGTAGAGGTCCTTGTTGTACCAGATGCCTTCGATGCCGAAGGTGTAGGGGATGGCGTACTGCTTGCCGTCCGCCTGCCACGGCTTCACGGTTCCGCCGTACTCGGAGATGGTGTCGCCGAGAACGTCGGTGAGGTCCTTGAGGTATCCGGCTTCGGCCTGCGAGCGGACTTCGCCGCCGGGCCACACCTGGAAGATGTCGGGCGCGTCGCCGGACTGCAGGGCGTTGGGGATGAGGGTGCGCTGGAGGTCTTCGTTCTGGTAGCCGGTGACCTCGACGGTGACGCCGGGGTGGTCGGCTTCGAACTCGGCGGCGACGTCTTCCCACAGGGACTTCTGCGGGTCGGCGGTGGCGTTGTGCCACCAGGTCAGGGTGACGCCGTCTCCGTCGCCCCCGTCGCCTCCGGGGGTGCAGGCGGTGAGTCCGCCGATGGCCAGTGCGGACGCCGCGGCGATCGCACCGACCCGGGTGATTCGGGCTTTGTTCATCATCGAACACCTCTCGAAAGTTTCGACAACTGCGTCGAAAGTGGTTGGGATGTCGCGATCATACGCAGATCGCGGAATTGCCGTCAAGCGCAACAAAATAACGAATCGGGCAGCATCCCCCGGGCATGGCGCCCGTTTGCGGGGCAACGTCAGACGCTAAGGTGTGCCTCGTGGCAGCACTCGGAGACACCGTCGACTCGGTGCGTCGTCGAAACCTTTCGACCGTGCTCGAGCTCGTCCACCGCGGCGGCGGACCCTCCCGTGCCGACCTCACCGCCCTCACCGGGCTCAACCGCTCCACCATCGGAGCCCTCGTCGCCGAGCTCGTCGACCTCGGGCTCGTGCAGGAGACCGACCCCTCCGCCACCAACCGGGTGGGGCGTCCCTCGCGGCGCGTGCTGCCCGATCCGGCGCCCGCCGTCATCGCCGTCAACCCCGAGATCGACGCCGTCAACATCGCCGTCGTCGGGCTCGGCGCATCCGTCGAACACCGGATGCGGCACGAACTCGACCACGTCGCCAGCCCCGAAGAGACCGCCGCCATCATCGGCGACCTCGTCGCCGAACTGCGAGCCGGCCCCGCGCAGGGTCGCCGCATCGTCGGCGTCGGGCTCGCCGTGCCGGGCCTCGTGCGCGCCTCGGACGGGGTGGTGCGGTGGGCGCCGCACCTCGGATGGCGTGAGGTGTCGTTCCCGCGGCTCGTGGAATCCGTGGTCGGGCTGCCGACCGTCGCCGACAACGACGCCACCCTCGGCGCCCTCGCGGAACGCCTGTTCGGTGTGGGGCGCGGGGTCGACCAGCTCGTGTACCTGAACGGCGGCGCGAGCGGCATCGGTGGCGGCGTCATCATCAACGGGCAGCCCTACCGGGGCGCGTTCGGCTACGCGGGCGAGTTCGGTCACAACCGGCCCCGCCTCGACGACCCCGCGCACCGCGCCACCGTCGGCGGCACCCTCGAAGAGGAGGTGAGCCGTTCGCGGCTGCTCACCATCCTCGGGCGCCGCACCTCCGACGAACCCGACTTCGAAGCGGCCGTGCTGTCGTCGACCGACCCGGCCCTGCACGCCGAACTCGCGCGGCAGCAGGTGGTGCTGGGCGGTGCACTCGGCAACGCCATCAACGTGCTCGGGCCCGAGCTGGTGGTGCTCGGCGGGTTCCTCGCCACCCTGCTCGCCTGGGATGCGCCGGGCCTGGAGGCGGCGGTCGCCGCACGCACCCTGCCAGTTGCGTGGGAGGGCACCCGCATCCGCGCCGCCGGCCTCGCCCGCGACCGTCTCCTCATCGGCGCCGCCGAGCTGGCCTTCGGCGACATCCTGCGGGACCCCGCCACTGCCGCTGGTTGAGGGGGACGATCTGCGGGAGACTAGTCCAATGCCCCCCACAGGTTCCCCCGACTTCCGCGACAGCGGCCTCGAGTTCCCCGCCGACTTTGTGATCGGTTCTGCCACGGCGTCGTACCAGATCGAGGGTGCGGCCCGGGAGGATGGACGCGGTCCGTCGATCTGGGACACCTTCAGCCACACGCCCGGCAAGGTGTGGAACGGCGACACGGGTGATGTGGCGGACGACCACTATCACCGCTGGGAGTCGGACCTCGATCTGATGAAGCGGATCGGTCTGCAGGCGTACCGGTTCTCGATCGCGTGGCCCCGCATCCAGCCGACCGGTTCGGGCGCCGTGAACCAGCCGGGGCTCGCGTTCTACAGCCGTCTCGTCGACGGGCTGCTGGAGCGCGGCATCCGCCCCATCGCGACGCTGTACCACTGGGACCTCCCGCAGACCCTCGAGGATGCGGGCGGCTGGGCGAACCGCGACACCGCCTACCGGTTCGCGGAGTACGCGGCCCGCACCGCGGAGGTGCTGGGCGACCGGGTGCACACCTGGACGACCCTCAACGAGCCGTGGTGCTCCGCGTACCTCGGCTACGGTTCGGGCGCGCACGCCCCGGGTCGCACGAACGGCGCCGACGCGCTCGCGGCCGTGCACCACCTGAACCTGGCCCACGGGCTGGCGGTGCAGGAGGTGCGCCGCGAGGCGACCAACGACCCCGACCTGTCGATCACGCTCAACTTCCATGTGATCCGCGGGGATGACGACACGTCTCCCGAGGCGGCGCGCCGCATCGACGCGCTCGCGAACCGCGCGTTCACCTGGCCGCTGCTGAAGGGTGAGTACCCCGCCGACCTGCTGGAGGACACGGCCGACGTCACCGACTGGTCGTTCGTGCAGCCGGGTGACCTGCAGCAGATCAACCAGCCGATCGACGTGCTGGGGGTCAACTACTACTCCACCGTCACGGTGAAGATGTGGGACGGCGTGAGCCCCCGCCAGAACAACGACGGCCACAAGGATGTGGGCGGTTCGCCGTGGCCGGGTTCGCGGGATGTGGAGTTCCAGCAGCAGGCGGGCCCGTACACGGCTATGGGGTGGAACATCGCCCCCGACGGCCTGGAGGAGTTGCTGCTGTCGCTGAAGGAGCAGTTCCCGGAGCAGCCGCTGATGATCACCGAGAACGGTGCCGCGTTCGACGACGTGGTGACGGAGTCGGAGGCCGGCAAGCGGGTGCATGACGCGGACCGGGTCGACTACCTGAACCGGCACTTCACGGCCGCGTACCGTGCGCTGCAGCAGGGTGTCGACCTGCGCGGCTACCAGGTGTGGTCGTTCATGGACAACTTCGAGTGGGGCTACGGCTACTCGAAGCGGTTCGGAATCGTGCGGATCGATTACGACACGCAGGAGCGCATCGTGAAGGATTCGGCGCTGTGGTTGCAGCAGCTGCTGGCCACCCGCCGCACGCCGGAGCTTCCCGCCGGTTAGGCGACGCGACCCAGTTCGATCAGCGCCAGCAGCAGGGCGGCGAGTGTCTCGCCATCGGTGATGCCGCCGTCGCGCACCAGGCCGAGAACGTCGGCGACGGGGATAGCCCGCACGGAGGCGATGCCCTCTTCGTGTTGGTGGTGTGCCGCATCCGCTGCCGGCCGCAGCCCGCGCGCCAGGTACACGTGTTCGGGTGCGCGGCAGACGCCGTTGAGGGCGGTCATGCCACCGAGGCGCGTCCATTCGGTTGCCTCGTAGCCGGTCTCCTCGAGCAGTTCCCGGTGGGCCGCGAGGAGCGGGTCTTCGCCGTCGGTGCTGCCGGCGGGCACTTCGAGCGACCGGCCCACGGTGTGCCGGTCGATGTCGACCATGAGGATCTCGTCGGCATCCGTCACCGCCACCACGAAGACGGCGTCGTGGTTCATGGTGACGAGTCCGTAGACGCCGGGGGTGCCGTCCGGCTTCGTCACCTGCTGGTGTTCGACGGTGATCCAGCGGTTGGCGTACACGGTTTCGGATGCGGTGACGGGCCAGGCCATGCGTCCATCCTGCCGTGATGCCTGCGCCCGGTGGCGGATTGCGTCGGCGGGCGCGACCTGCAACACTTAGCCTCATGGATAACTATTCGGCGGAGGTCGACGAGGTCTTCCTGGCGCTCGCCGACCCCACGCGCCGCGCCGTCATCCGCCGCCTCGGCAACGGCCCGGCGAGTGTCGGCGACCTCGCGCGCGACTTCCCGATGGCGCTCCCGTCGTTCATGAAGCATGTGCGCACCCTCGAAGCGAGCGGCCTCATCCGCACCTCGAAGTCGGGCCGGGTGCGCACCTGCGTGCTCGACCGCGACCGGCTGCGCGTGCTCGACGACTGGCTCGCCGCCGAGCGTCGCACCTGGGAGGCGCGCATCGACCGCCTCGAGAACCTCGTCACCACCCCGGAGGAGAACCGATGACCACCTCGCCCGTGAACCCCGAGCTCGACCTCACGCTGCAGCGCGTCATCCGCGCGCCGCAGCAGGAGGTGTGGCGCGCCTGGACCGACCCACGGCTGCTGGAGCGCTGGTGGACTCCGGCGCCCACCGTCACCCGCGTCGACCAGCTCGACGTGCGACCGGGCGGCGCGTTCGTCACCCGCATGAGCGACGACGGGGTCGAGTTCGTGCCGCACACGGATGCCGTGTTCCTCGTGGTCGACGAGGGTCGACGCCTGGTGTGGACGAACGCGCTCGACAGCGGATGGCGCCCCGCCTCGCCGCAGCCGGTCGCGTTGAGCGCAGAGATCGTCTTCGGCGAGCATCCCGAGGGAACCGACTACCGCGTGACGGTGCGCCACGGCGACCCCGCCGACCGGGCGCGTCACGAGCAGCTCGGGTTCTTCGAGGGCTGGGGAACGGTGACGGGCGCCCCCGCCCCCCCGGGCGCCGGGGGGCGCCCCCCCGCC
>JAEWJX010000012.1 GCA_023386365.1 Actinomycetes bacterium
GCCGATCTGCGTCAGGTCGGTCCGGTTCCCGTTGGCATCGATGTCGATGACACGTGTTCCCGGCACCTCGGCAGGCAGCCGGCGCCCTCCGTCATCCATCCCGAGCCAGTCCGTCGAACCGCCCGGATAGCTGAGGCGGCTCCCGAACGTCGAGATCGTGTTCGCGCCGAGGCCGCCCGTCACCTGGAAGAGGAACCTGTCGGGCAGGTCGCGCGTGTGGATGTCGAGCGAGCCACCGGCGAAGTCGCCGGGCATGTCCGGCACGAACGTCTTCGAGATCGTGAGGTCGCTCAGCACGAGCGTCGGGAACATGTCGAGCGGGACCGCCTGCCGATCCGGCTCGGGGCTCGGGAGCGGCGCTCCGTTGAGGAGCGAGTTCGTGTAGCGATCGCCGAGGCCGCGCACGAAGATGTACTTGCCGTCGACGACCGTGGTGCCGACGACGCGCTTCACCGCCTCGGCGGCGTTGCGATCCGGCGTCTTCGCGATGTCCTGCGCGCCGATCGAGTCGGACGCCTGCGCCGCCTTCTTGCGGAGCATCAGCTGGGTCGCGGCGCTCGCGCGCTCGGCCTCGGCCTCGATCGCGGTGACCTCTTCGACGGCGGTGTCGTCGGGCTGCAGCGCGACGTCGACCTTGTTCACCCTGCCCGCCTGGACGACGACGTTCCTCAGCCGCACCGGCTTGTGGAGCTCGTACACGATGCGGAGCTGGTACGTCCCGGGCGGGAGCTCGAGGCGGTAGCGCCCGTCGACGTCCGTGGTCGAGGATTCCTTGCGCCCGATCACGGTGACGATCGCCTCGAGGACCGTGTCGTCGGACGCCTTGCTCTTCACGACGCCCCACACGGCGCCCTTGCCTGCCGGAGGAGGTCGCGAAGGATCGGGGCCCTCGCTCATGTCGTCGACCTCGGCCTCGTCCGAGGGCTCCGCGGGCGCCGGCTGTCCCGGCTGCGCGGGCTCGGCGTCCTCGGGCTCTCTCGGCTCCTTGCGGGCCGGCTTGCTGCGCGTGCCGTCGTCCGCGCCGGGCAGCGGCTGCGCCCATGCGTCGAGCGGTGACGCCACGGCGGCAAGGATGAGGACGAGACTGCGGATACACGTCGAGCGAGCACGCATTGGATAGTCCGTGTGCGAGGCTGCGTTTTGGATGTGCGAAAGCGCGTGCGGCTACTGCACGACTTTCTTCGTGAGGATCGCGACCGTCTTCGCTCCACCCTGGCGCGCGATGTCCATCGCCTCGACCGTCGTCGCGGACGGCGCGTCGTCGGCGGCGTCGAAGTACACGACCTTGTCGGGTCGAGCCGCCATGTAGCGCGTGACCTTGTCCTTCAGCTCCGCCTTGTCGATCGGCGTGCCGTTGATCTTCAGCTCGCCGCTCTTCTCCACCGTGAGGACGACCGACTTGTTCTCCTCCGGCGTGGCGGCCTTCGTCTCTTCCTGCTTCGGGAGCTGGAGCCAGAACTGCTTCGAGAGCAGCGGCGTGACGACCATGAAGATGATGAGGAGGACGAGCACGACGTCGACGAGCGGCGTCACGTTCATCTGGGGCGTCACCTGCCCTTTTTTGCCAGCCCCGCCTACCGCCATGCCCATGACGAACCTCTACTCCTCGGCCTCTTCCGGCCGCTCGCTGCCGTCTGCGGGGCCCTTCTTGCTCACCATGAGCGAGACGCCGGAGAAGCCGGCGTTCTGGACGGTCGTGAACAGATCGCGGACCTTCTGGTAGTCGACGGCGCTGTCGCCCTTCAGCACCACGCGCCGATCCGGCTCCGCCTCGTGGATCGCGGCCAGGCGCGCCGCGAGCGCCGACGCCTCGACGGCTTCCTTCTCGATGTAGATCTTCCCGCTCTGCGCGACCGTCACCGTGACCGGATCGAGCTTCGACTTCTGGTTCTTGTCGGGCATGAGGATGCCCGGGAGCTCCACGCGCTCGCCGTGCTCGAGCGCGGGCGCGATCACCATGAAGATGATGAGCAGGACGAGGACGACGTCGACGAGCGGTGTGACGTTGATGTCCGGCGTGCTGTCCTCACGCCGCCGCTTGGAGCTTGCCGCTATCGCGATTGTCATCGTTGTTCTCCAGCTCGTCGAGCAGCTCGCCGGTGCGACGTCCGAGCTCGGCCTCGATGCCGTTGATCTTGTTGTTCAGCTGGTTGAAGAAGAGGACCGCCGGGATCGCGACGCAGAGGCCGAGCGCCGTCTCGACGAGCGCCTCGGCGATGCCGGCCGACACCGCGCCGAGACCGCCCGAGCCGGTCGTGGCGATGCCCTGGAACGCGCTGATGATGCCGACGATGGTGCCGAGGAGGCCGACGAACGGAGCGACCGATCCGACGGAGGCGAGGACGCCCATGCCGCGACGGAGCTCGATGCTGACCGCCTCCTTCTGCCGCTCGGCCTCGCGCTGCGCGAGCTCGACGGCGGAGAGCTTGCCGTCGCGGCCGCCGTTGATCTTGGAGAGGATCGGCTTCGCGATGCGCGCGAACGGCGAGAGCTTCAGCTCCTCGGCGACCTTCACCGCGTCGCCATAGTCGCCACGCGAGAGGTGCGGGATGATCGCGCCGAGAAACTTGCGCGTTGCCGTCGCGGCACGAAGCAGCGTGATGTACCGCTCGACGACGACGGCGAGGCTCATGACGGCCATGAGAAGCAGGAAGGCCGCGATGACCTTGCTCGGAAGGCCCATGGCGGCCCAGATGTGAAGCGGACTGAACGACATGGCGAGTGCTCCTAGTTGGCTGTCCGGAGGTGGAACGGGAACTTCATCTTGCGAACGACACGCACGGGGCGACCATCGAGCGTGCCCGGCGTGAACTTCCAGGTCTTCACCGCGGCGATCACGGCGGCGTCGAGGGTCGGGTGGCCCTGGAGGATCTTGACGGCTTCGACGTCGCCG
>JAEWJX010000091.1 GCA_023386365.1 Actinomycetes bacterium
TTTAGCCCGCGGGCGGGGCGCGCGCGGGGGGGGCGCCCCGCACCCAGGGCCCCCTCCCCAGGAACCGGCCCACCCCACCCCCTGACCCGACTCGCGAGAGAGGACGACCATGGCTACGCACCGCGCACCGCGCCAGCACCCCCGTCGCACCCCTCGCGCCATCCTCACCGCCACCGCAGCCCTCGCCGGAGCCGTCGTGCTCGGCATCGCAGGAGCGGGCGGCACCTACGCCATGTGGAACAGCTCCACCACGTTGAACCCGGGCACCATCACCGCCGGCTCCACCGGCCTCACCGTCAACTCGGTCACGAACTACACGATCCCGGCGAACGCCATGATCGGCGTGCTGCTGCCCGGCCGCAGCACCATCACCACCGCGCCCCTCGCCGTGCGCAACCCCGGCAACACGCCGGTCTCCGTCACCGCGGGCACCGCCACCGTCACCGGCGCGCTCGCCTCGCAGGTGACCGTCGCCATCCGCCAGGTCGCCGGAGCGGCCAGCGCCTGCACCCCGACCGCCGTCGGTGGCACCCCGACCACGCTCACCGCCCCCGTCGCCCTCGCCGCCGGCGCCACCGTCTACGTGTGCGTCGAGGTGCAGCTCAGGACCACCGCGCCCGCCGCATCCCAGGGTCAGACGGCCCAGTTCACGCTTCCCCTCACGGCCGTGCAGGTGCAGCGGTGAAGGCGAAGGTCGCGACCGTCATCGGCCTCGTCGTCTTCCTCGTGCTGGCGGGGACGACGGGCTCGCTCGCGTACTGGTCGAACCAGGCGTCGATCCAGAGCACCGTCACCGCCACCGACCTGGCCGCGCTGAACTGCACCGCACCCGTCAAGCTCGTCAACGGCGGGTTCGAGACCCCGAACATCTCGCCCGACACCATCCGCTCGATCAACAACGGCACCGGCGTGACCGGGTGGAACATCCAGAACGACAACGTCATCGAGCTCTGGCGCGGCTACGGCGGCATCACCCCTCCCGAGGGCTCCCAGTTCGCGGAGCTCAACGGCAACGGCGCGGGCACCCTCTACCAGGACGTCGCCACGACCCCCGGCCAGGTGCTGCACTGGTCGATCAGCCACCGCGGACGCGAAGGCAACGACACCATGCGCGTGTCGATCAACGCTGCCGGGTCCGCCCTCGTGCAGCAGGACCAGTGGACCACCGGCACCGCCGCGTTCGTGCGCCACGAAGGCGACTACGTCGTGCCCGCCGGCCAGACCAGCACCCGCTTCAGCCTCACCGCCGTCTCGACCGCCAACAACGCGCCGAGCATCGGAAACCTCATCGACGACGTCGCCTTCGGAACCGGACCCTGCCTGCAGTCCACCGCGACCGTCAGCAACTACACGACCCCCGGCTCCACCACCTACGCGGTCGGCAACGTGGTCGAGTACACGACGACCCTCACCAACGCGGGCGGCGCGCTCTCCAAGTCGACCGTGTTCACGGCATCCGTGCCCGCCGGCCTCACCTACGTCGCAGGATCGCTCGCCGTCAACGGCGTCACCAAGAGCGACACCGCCGGCAACGACGAGGCCGAGATCTCCGGCACCACCATCACCGCGCGCCTCGGACAGGGCGCCACCGCCACCGTCGGCGGCACCATCTCGCCCGCGGGCACCGTCACCGTGCGCTTCCGCGCCACCATCCAGACGGCCGCCTCCGGTGGCAACCTCAGCTACACCAGCTCGACCGCGTACGTCGACTCCGTCGCGCCCACCTGGCCGCTCGCCGCCGTCTCGCCGACGCTCACCACCCCCGTCGTCGGACAGGCCGACCTCGCCACCAGCGTCACCTCCAGCGCGCAACTGAACGCAGGCAACCGCAACGCCGAATGGGTGTTCCGCGTCGTCAACAACGGCCCCGCCGCCACCGTCGCGACGATCACCGCCTCCACCACCGGCACCCCCGCCATCACGGGGCGCACCATCGAGTACAACACCGGCAGCGGATGGCAGACGGCCTCCGGCACCACCTTCTCGGTCGGCACGCTCGCCTCCGCCGCCGGAGTCGACATCCGCATCCGGGGAACGGTGCCCGCGGCTGCCGCCAGCGGCACCTCGTACTCGGCCACCGTCAGCGCCGCGTCGTCGGTCACCGACCCGACCGCGGGGAACAACTCGGCCACGCGCGCCGTCGTGCTCGACACCGTCGCGCCGACCACTCCGACCAACTTCGCCGCCACGCGCAACTCGACCACCCAGGTCAACCTCACGTGGACCGCGTCGACCGACGCCGTCGGCGTCGCCGGATACCGGATCTACCGCAACGGCGTGCTCGTCGCGACCACCACCGGCACCGGAACCGGCTACAACGACACCGGCCTCACCGCCCACACCCCGTACTGGTACTGGATCGAGGCGATCGACGCGGCAGGCAACGTCTCCGCCGCCTCCACCGGGAACGGCGCCGTCACCTACGCCACCTCCACCAGTTACCGCGTGTCCTACCCGTACGGCGGTGCCGGCCTCTGCGTGGTCGCCTCGGCCAACTCGACGACCGCCACCATCCTCACCGGGTCGTGCACCGGCACCGCTGCGCTGCGCCAGTGGGAGTTCCAGAACTACTCCGGCGACGTCGTCTACACCGAGTTCTTCAGCGGCACCGCCCGCCGCTGGACCGTGCCGGACGCCACCTCCGGCACCGACCTCGAGACCGCCGCGGCCGGCAACACCAACGCCCGCAGCCGCTGGGAGCTGACCGCGTATTGGGATGCCGCCACCTCCACGGCGAGCGTCGAGATCCGCAACGCCAGCACCGGGCTCTGCCTCGACGTCGACGGCGCATCGACCACCGCGGGCGCCGCCGTGCAGCAGTACACCTGCAACCAGACCGTCGCGCAGCGCTTCCTGCTGGTGCAGCCATGAGCCGCCCCCGCACCCGGGGCGCGGCGGCCGTCGTCGCCGCCCTCGCCGTGATGATCCTCGGGATCGGGGCCGCCCCCGCGACCGCGGCCCCGTCGGCCCCGCCGGCGATCCTGCTCAGCACCGACGGCGTCACGTTCGCCCCCACCGTCAGCACCGAGCTGTTCGACTCCATCGGCCTGCTCGTGCCGGGTGACACGCAGACCGCGAGCCTGTGGGTGAAGAACGACACCGCCCGCGACGCCTACCTACGGCTCACCATCTCCGACCTCGTCGTGCCGCTCACCGAGTTCACCGACGCGATCGTTCTCACCACGACGTCCGGAACCATCACCCAGACCGCGAACCTCGCCGACCTCGTGGTGTGCTCGGCCGTGCTGCGCTCGGCACCGATCCAGGCCGGCAACGTGGTGCGCATCGACCTAGCCCTCGGCATGGACCCCGGCCTCACCGGGCAGCAGGCGCAGGACGAGACCGGCAGCATCGACTTCAGCGTCGCGATGCGCGACATCTCGTTCGGGCCGTACCCCGCCGCCGACGGATGCGTCGCCACCGGCACGGAACCGACCGACGTACCCGGGCTCCCGTACACGGGTGCGGACATCGTTCCGGTGTTGCTCGTCGCGGCGGCCGCCCTCGCCGGCGGGTTCATCGCTATCATCGTTGCGCGTCGCCGGTCACGGCGCGACGACGAGGCGCAGCCGTGACCGCCGTTCACCTCGGGATCCCCGTCGGAACGCGCGACACGACGACCGAGGGGGCAGCGGTGAGCACAGAGGGCGACGCCGCGCCGCGCCCGAGCGCCGGCCTGTGGCAGTACCTCAAGGTGGCCGTCAGCGTCGCGCTCTTCATCCTCATGCTCGGACTCGCGCTCCTTGCCGTCGGTCTGCCGGTCGCGACGAACTCGGTGCCGATGACGGTGCTCACCAGCTCGATGGAGCCGAACTACCCGCCCGGCACCCTCATCATCGTGAAGCCGGTCGACCCGGACGACGTGCGCATCGGCGACGTGATCACCTACCAGATCCGTTCCGGTGAACCCGAGGTCATCACCCACCGCGTGATCTCGATCACCGCGAACACGGCAGGCGAACGACGCTTCGTGCTGCAGGGCGACAACAACTCTGCCGCCGACGACCCGATCAAAGACGTGCAGATCCGGGGCAAGCTCTGGTACTCGCTCCCTCTCATCGGCTGGGTGAACACCTGGGTCAACGGCGAGAACCGTTCGTGGATCGCGCCGCTCGCCGCGGGCGTGCTGTTCCTCTACGCGGGGTGGATGGTCGTGGGCGGCATTCGCGACCGTCGGCGTGCGAAAACGGACCGCCCCACCGGACGCCGTCGCGCAGGCAACCCCGTCGACGGTGCGTAATCGTCCGGTAACCCCGCACACCTAGGGTTGATCGGGTGAAGGCCATCCGACGGTTCACCGTCCGCACCGTACTGCCCGCCGCCCTCGCGCCTCTCGAGGAGCTCGCCGCGAACCTGCGGTGGTCGTGGCACCAGCCCACGCTCGAACTGTTCCGCGACATCGCCCCCGAGCTGTGGGACGAGCTCGGAAAAGACCCGCACGGGCTGCTCGGCGAGGTGCCGCCCGCGCGACTCGAGCAACTCGCCGCCGACACCGGATTCGTGGCGCGCGCCGAGGCGCTGCGCGACGAGCTGCGCGCCTACCTCACCGAGCCGCGCTGGTACCAGGGCCTCGGCGCCGACGCGCCCCGCACCATCGCCTACTTCTCGCCCGAGTTCGGCATCGCCGACGCGTTGCCGCAGTACTCGGGCGGTCTCGGCATCCTCGCCGGCGACCACCTCAAGTCGGCATCCGACCTGGGCGTGCCGATCGTGGGCGTGGGGCTCTTCTACCGCTCCGGATACTTCCGGCAGGCGATCTCGCGCGACGGCTGGCAGCTCGAGAGCTACCCCGTGCTCGACCCCGACGGGCTGCCGATGAGTGTGCTGCGCGGCCCCGACGGCACGGCCGCCCAGGTGGTGCTCGCGCTCCCGGACGGCCGCGCCCTCACCGCGCGCATCTGGCGTCTCGCGGTCGGCCGGGTGACGCTGCTGCTGCTCGACACCGACATCCCCGACAACGACGAAGACCTGCGCACCGTCACCGACCGCCTGTACGGCGGCGGCGGCGAGCATCGCCTGCTGCAGGAGCTGCTGCTCGGCATCGGCGGCGCGCGTGCCGTGGGTGTCTACACCCGACTCGCCGGGGTGCCCGAGGCGGAGGTCTTCCACACCAACGAAGGTCACGCCGGCTTCCTCGGGCTGGAACGCATCCGCGAACTGGTCGCCGACGGCCTCAGCTTCACCGAGGCGCTGCAGGTGGTACGTGCCGGCACCGTCTTCACCACCCACACGCCCGTACCCGCAGGCATCGACCGCTTCGACGCATCCCTCGTGGAGCGGTACTTCGCCACCGACCTGCTGCCCGGCATCGACCCGGCGGACGTGCTCGCGCTCGGCGCCGAAGACTACGACGGCGGCACACCCGACACGTTCAACATGGCCGTCATGGGGCTGCGTCTCGCCCAACGCGCCAACGGTGTC
Organism: Actinomycetes bacterium; assembly: GCA_023386365.1. Lineage (GTDB taxonomy): Bacteria > Actinomycetota > Actinomycetes > Actinomycetales > Microbacteriaceae > Homoserinibacter. Next base: position 5,422 of record JAEWJX010000091.1, read on the forward strand.
TCGAAACTGCACGGCGACGTCAGCCGCCAGATGTTCGGCGCACTGTGGCCCGGCTTCGACAGCGGCGACGTGCCCATCACCTCCATCACCAACGGCGTGCACCCCGCCACGTGGACCGACCCGCAGGTGCGCGCGCTCGCCGCATCCCGACTCGGCACCGACGACGCCACCGCCTGCGACTGGACCTCGGACGCCGTCACCGACGCCGAGCTGTGGGCGCTCCGCGGCCGCCTGCGCTCCCAACTCGTCGACGACGCACGCACCCGGATGGCGGCCGCCTGGGAGGAGCAGAACCCGGGCGTGCCGACGCCCCCGTGGTACCGCGAACTGCTGTCGCCCGACGTGCTCACCATCGGGTTCGCGCGCCGCGTGCCCACCTACAAGCGCCTCACGCTCATGCTGCACGACCCCGACCGCCTGCGCGCGCTGCTCACCCACCCCGAGCGGCCCGTGCAACTGGTCGTCGCCGGCAAATCGCATCCGGCCGACGACGGCGGCAAGCGCCTCATCCAGTTGCTCGTCGAGTTCTCGCAAGACCCCGAGGTGCGCGGGCGCATCGTGTTCCTGCCCGACTACGACATCGGCATGGCGCAGAAGCTGTACCCGGGCACCGACGTGTGGCTCAACAACCCGCTGCGCCCCCTCGAAGCGTGCGGCACCTCCGGCATGAAGGCGGCGCTCAACGGGTCGCTCAACCTGTCGATCCTCGACGGATGGTGGGCCGAGTTCCACGACGACGGCAACGGCTGGGCCATCCCGTCCGCCGACAGCGCCGGCGACGCCGGCGAACGCGACGCCCTCGAAGCGGCCGCCATGTACGACCTCATCGAGCACCAGATCGCACCCCGCTTCTACGACCGCGGAGCCGACGGCGTCCCCGGTGCATGGGTGGGCGACATCCGCCACACCCTCGCCACCCTGTCGCCGGCGCTCTCCGCCGACCGGATGGTGCGCGAGTACGTGGAGCGGCTGTACCTGCCCGCATCCGCCGCCGAACGCACCGTCACCGCCGACGACGCAGCCCCGGCGCGCGCCCTCGCCGCCTGGGTCGCAAAGGTGCGCACCGCCTGGCCCGAGGTGCACGTCGCCCACGTGGAATCGGGTGGCGTCGACGCGTCGCCGCACGTGGGGGAGGAGCTGCACGTGCGCGCCTTCGTCGAGCTCGGCGACCTCGCGCCGACGGATGTGGCGGTCGAGCTGCTGCACGGACGCCCGCGCTCCGGCGAGGAACTCGCCGACGTGCAGACGGTGCCCCTCGAACTCGACAGCTTCGACCTCGGCAAGCCGGCCGTGTACACCGGCTCGGTGCGGTTCGACCGGGCCGGCGGCTTCGGGTACACGGTGCGCATCGTGCCGCGGCACCCGCTGCTCGCCTCCGACGCCGAACTCGGGCTGGTGGCGGTCGCCGGCTAGCGCGCGATATCGGCCACGATCGCGCCGGTTGCCCGCACCAGGTCGGCGGGCGCCAGCCCCAGGTCGAACCCGCGGCGACCACCCGACACGTACACCGCATCCCACAGCTCGGCGGTCTCGTCGAGCACCGTCTCGTGCCGGGTCTTCTGCCCGATGGGGCTGATGCCGCCCACCACGTAGCCGGTCTTGCGTTCGGCGAGGGCGGGGTCGGCCATCACCGCCTTCTTGCCGCCGACGGCCGCCGCCAGCGCCTTCAGGTCGAGCTTGCCGGTGACGGGCACGATGCCCACCACGAGGCGGCCGTCGACATCCGCCAGCAGTGTCTTGAACACCTGGTCGGGGTCGAGGTCGAGCGCCGTCGCCGCCTCCATGCCGAAGTCGCGGTTGGCGGGGTCGTGGTGGTACGCGTGCTCGGTGAACGGGATGCCGGCCGCCGTCAGCGCAACGGTCGCGGGGGTGCCGCCGGCCATCAGCTGGCCCGGAACAGCAGCATCGAGGTGGGCGCCATGGCCAACTCTTCGCCCGGACGGTGCACGCCTTCGATGTCGCTGATGTCGTCGTGCCCCGAATCCCACAGCAGCGTGTACTGCTCGACGCCGGCGTGCGCGGGAAGCGTGACCGTGACGTCGGTCTCGAGCCCATGCACCACCAGCAGGATGCGGTTCGGGTCTTCGAACTCGGGGGTGGATGCCGCCAGGTACTGCAGGGTGCGCTCTTCGGGCGAGTCCCAGTCCTCGATGCTCATCGTGGCGCCGTCTTTGTTGTACCAGTCCATCTGGGTGGCCGACGGGGTCGTCTCGCCCCAGCGTCCGAACCGCACGGGCCGCAGCGCCGGGTTCTCGCGGCGCAGACGGATGAGGGTCTGCACCACCTCGAACAGGTCCTCCTGCCATTCGCTGCGGTCCCAGCTGAGCCAGGTGAGTTCCGAGTCGTGGCAGTAGGCGTTGTTGTTGCCGCGCTGGGTACGGCCGAACTCGTCGCCGGCGGTCAGCATCGGGATGCCGGCCGACAGCAGCAGGGTGCCGAGCAGGTTCCGCACGGCCTTGCGGCGGGTGGCGAGCACCGCCTCGTCGGTGGTGGGACCCTCGACGCCGTGGTTGAACGACTTGTTGTCGTTCGAGCCGTCGCGGTTGTTCTCGCCGTTGCCGAGGTTGTGTTTGCGGTCGTAGGCGACCAGGTCGGCGGCGGTGAAGCCGTCGTGGGCGGTCACGAAGTTGACGCTCGCGAGCGGACCGCGCTCCAGCGAGAACACGTGGTTCGAGCCGGCGAGACGGCGGGCGAGCGAACCGATGCCCTCACTCGCGCTGCCCGATTCGCGGTCGCGGGCGATGTCGCGCAACCAGAAGTTACGCATCCGGTCGCGGTAGCCGTCGTTCCACTCCGACCAGCCGCGGGGGAAGTTACCCACCTGCCAGCCGCCCATGCCCACATCCCACGGCTCGGAGATCATCTTCACGCCCTGCAGTGCCGGGTCGTCGATGATCGCGTGCAGCAGCGGATGGTCGGGGGTGTACTCAGCGCCCTCGCCGCGTCCCAGGGTGGCGGCCAGATCGAAACGGAAGCCGTCGACCTGCACCTCGTTCGCCCAGTAGCGCAGCGAGTCGAGCACCAGCCTTTGGGTGACGCCGAGTTCGTAGTTGAGCGTGTTGCCGCATCCGGTGGTGTCGATGTACGAGCCGTCGTCGGTCTGGCGGTAGTAGCTGGCGTTGTCGATGCCGCGGAACGAACTCGTGGGTCCGCCGCGGCCCTCCTCGGCGGTGTGGTTGTAGACCACGTCGAGGATCACCTCGAGCCTCGCCTCGTGCAGCAGCTTCACCATGCCCTTGAACTCGCGCAGCACCGCACCGGTGCCGCCGAACTGGGCCTCACGGGTGGCGTAAGCCGCGTGCGGGGTGAAGAAGTTCAGGGTGTTGTAGCCCCAGTAGTTGACGAGACCCATCTTGGTGAGCCGCTGCTCCGACACGAACTGGTGCACGGGCAGCAGCTCCACCGCCGTCGCGCCCAGCTCTTTCAGGTAGGCGATGGTCGACGGATGCGCGAGACCGGCATAGGTGCCGCGCAGCTCCTCCGGGAGGTCGGGGTTGAGCTTCGTGAGGCCCTTCGCGTGGGCTTCGTACACCACGGTGTGGTCGAGCGGGATGGCCGGCTTCTGCACGCCGCCCCAGTCGAACGCGTCGTCTTGCACGTAGCTGCGCCACCCGCCGTCGGGGGTGCGGGCGAGGCCGCGCGCGTACGGGTCGAGCAGGAACCGCTCGCCGTCGAAGTCGTGGGTCGGTCCGTCGGGTCCGTCGACGCGCAGCGCGTACGAGGTGCCGGGGGTGAGGGAGCGGGTGGTGGCGCTCCACACGTCGCCCTCGCCGCGCACCAGCGGCACGCGCTTGGCCAGCCAGTCCGCATCCTTGTCGTCGAACAGGCACAGTTCGATCGAGGTGGCGTTCGCGCTCCACACCCGGATCTCGCCGCCGCGGGAGGTGAGGTGCACCCCGAGATTCCGGAGCGGATCGGCGGGCGACATGACGTCTAGGTTAGGTGGTGCGCGTGACGGTCTTGTAAACGCGAACAACCTTGCCGGGGGTGCGGAAGGAGGCGTCGGTGACGGTCTACCTCGACCATGCGGCGACCTCGCCGATGCCGGAGGCGGTGCTCGCCGCCTACACGGATGCGCTCAGGCTGGTGGGCAACCCGGCATCCATCCACGGCGCGGGCCAGGCGGCGCGTGAACTGCTGGAGACGGGCCGCGAGCAGGTGGCCCGCTCGCTGGGTGCCGACCCGGTCGAGGTGGTGCTCACCGGCGGCGGCACCGAGTCGGTGAACCTGGCGGTCAAAGGGCTGTACTGGGCGCGCAACGCGCACGCACGACGGCAGCGGGTGATCGCCCCGCTCGGCGAACACCACGCCACCATGGACGCGGTCGAGTGGCTCGCCCGCCACGAGGGTGCGGTCGTCGACTGGATCGAACTCGACGCGCTCGGCCGTATCCGCCTCGATGCGTTGGCGGCGGCGCTCGCCACCGGCGGCGACGAGGTGGCGCTGGTCACGGCGCTGTGGGCCAACAACGAGGTCGGCACCCTGCAGCCGGTGGACGAGATCGTGGAGCTCGCGCACCGCTACGGGGTGCCGGTGCATCTCGACGCGATCGCCGCCTACGGCCAGGTGCCGATCGACGTGCACGCGGTGGGGGCGGATGCGGTGTCGGTGTCGGCGCACAAGCTGGGTGGCCCGGTGGGCATCGGCGGGCTGGTGCTCGCCCGCGCGGCCGTCGTGGAGCCGCTGCTGCACGGTGGTGACCAGCAGCGCGGACGCTCGGGCACACAGGATGCCGCCGGGGCTGTGGCGTTCGGGGTGGCGGCGTCGCGGGCGGTCGCGGAGCTGCCGCTGGTGCGGGTCGGCGCGCTGCGCGACCGGCTGGTGGCCGGAGTGCTCGCCTCGGTCGAGGGCGCGGTATTGCGCGGCGACCCGGATGCGGCGGGCCGTCTGCCGGGTAACGCCCACTTCACGTTCGCGGGCGCCGACGGCGACGCGCTGCTGTACCTGCTCGACGCATCCGGGATCGCCGTGTCCACCGGCTCCGCCTGCCAGGCGGGCGTGCCCGAGCTGTCGCACGTGCTGCTCGCCATGGGGGTACCCGAGCGTGAGGCCCGTGGGGCGCTGCGCATCACCCTCGGCCACGACACGGTCTATGCCGACGTCGACGCGTTCCTGGCGGCGCTGCCGGATGCGGTGTCCCGCGCCCGCGCCGCCGCCTCCTGAATCGCAGATTCCGCGTCGGCAAGCAACGCCCAGGCGGGGCCGCGTACCCTTGTGGGGTGAAGATTCTTGCGGCGATGAGCGGAGGCGTCGACAGCGCCGTCGCTGCCGCGCGCGCCGTCGAGGCCGGGCACGAGGTGGTCGGCGTGCACCTGGCCCTCTCGCGCAACCCCGGAACGCTGCGCACCGGATCCCGCGGATGCTGCACCATCGAAGACTCCATGGATGCGCGCCGCGCCGCCGCGAAGCTCGGCATCCCCTTCTACGTGTGGGACTTCTCGGAGCGCTTCCGCGACGACGTCATCGACGACTTCATCGCCGAGTACGCCGCCGGCCGCACCCCCAACCCGTGCATGCGCTGCAACGAGCGCATCAAGTTCGCCGCCCTGCTCGAGAAGGCGCTGACCCTCGGGTTCGACGCCGTCGTCACCGGGCACTACGCCGAGGTGCGGCAGGGGGCCGACGGCCCGGAGCTGCACCGCGCCGCCGCGTGGGCGAAAGACCAGTCGTACGTGCTGGGGGTGCTCACGACCGAGCAGCTCGAGCACGCGTGGTTCCCGCTGGGCGCCACCCCGTCGAAGGCGGAGGTGCGCGCCGAAGCTGAGGCGCGTGGGCTGTCGGTGGCGGCGAAGCCCGACAGCTACGACATCTGCTTCATCCCCGACGGCGACACCCGCGGCTGGCTGGCCGACAAGATGGGCGCCGAGGAGGGCGTCATCCTCGACCGCGAAGGCAACCGGCTGGGCACGCATCCGGGTGCTGCCGCCTACACGGTGGGGCAGCGCAAGGGGCTCAACATCGGCTACCCGTCGCCGGATGGCCGCCCGCGGTTCGTGCTCGAGGTGCGCCCGAAGACGAACGAGGTGATCGTGGGGCCGAAGGAGGCGCTCGCGGTCTCCGAGCTCGCCGGTTCGCGGTTCTCGTGGGCGGGCGCCGCGCATCCGGATGCCGCGGAGGGTTTCGTGTGCGAGGTGCAGGTGAGGGCGCACGCCGACCCGGTGTCCGCGTTCGCGCGCGTCGCCGGCGGTGAGCTGCATATCCGCGTCGACGCGCCGCTCGACGGTGTCGCGCCCGGCCAGACCGCGGTCGTCTACGTGGGCACCCGCGTCGTCGGTCAGACCACGATCGACCGCACCGTCTCGGCCGTTCCCGCCTCTGTCTGAGGAGTTAGCTCCAGCTAGCAGCGCCTGGACCCAGTTGCAACTGGGTCCGAACGAAGGTAGCTGGAGCTAGTTCCCCACACGAGTGGGGGTCGGAGGCGGGTTCTAGGCTGATCCCGTGGCACGGGGTACGAAGAGCGACGACGTTGAGCAGGTTCCCGACGAGACGCGGATCGAGTTGCAGGCGGCGCACGCCGAGGCCGAGCAGCTGACCACCCGCATCCTCGAGTTGCGTGAGGCGTACTACGACCGCGACACCTCGCTGGTGGCCGACTCGGAGTACGACGCCCTCATCCACCGCCTCGAGCAGCTGGAGCGGCTGTTCCCCGAGCTGCAGAGCCAGGACTCACCCACCCAGACGGTCGGCGGCGGCACCGCCGCAACGGGCCTCGCCACGATCGAGCACGCGGAGCGCATGCTCAGCCTCGACAACGTGTTCTCGGCCGATGAGCTGCGCGACTGGTGCACGAAGACTGCGGATGCGGCGGGCCGGTCGGTGTCGTGGCTCACCGAGCTGAAGATCGACGGCCTCGCCATCAACCTGCGGTACGAGAACGGGGTGCTCACGTCGGCCGCCACCCGCGGCGACGGCCGCGTCGGCGAGATCGTCACCGAGAACGCGTTGCGTCTGCCCGAGATCCCGCAGCGGTTGTCGGGTCAGGGGCATCCGGCGATCGTCGAGGTGCGCGGTGAGGTGTTCATCCCGGTGGCGGCGTTCGAGCGGTTGAACGCCCTGCAGGCTGAGTTGCGCGACCGCGCGTTCGCCGAGTCCGAGCGCCGCGCCGCCGGCCGGAGTGGCGCGTTCGACGAGGAGAAGGCGCGCCTGTCTGCGGCGCGTCGTTTCCCGTCGTTCGCCAACCCGCGCAACGCGGCGAGCGGCGGCCTGCGCCAGCAGCTCGACAAGAAAGACGGCCTCGAGTTGGAGGCGGCGAACGCCCGCATCGGGGCGCTGCGTCTCTTCGTGCACGGCGTCGGCGCCTGGCCCGACCCGCCGGTCGCCGCCCAGAGCGAGGTGTACGAACTGCTCGCCGGCTGGGGACTGCCGACCACGCCGTACAGCAAGGTCAGCACGGATGTCGACGGCGTGCTCGCGTATGTCGCCCACTACGGCGAGCACCGGCACGACGTGGAGCATGAGATCGACGGCATCGTCGTGAAGGTCGACGAGTTGGCCCTGCACGACGAGTTGGGTGCCACCTCCCGTGCCCCCCGGTGGGCGATCGCGTACAAGTACCCGCCCGAGGAGGTGCAGACGAAGCTGCTCGACATCGTGGTGTCGGTGGGTCGCACCGGCCGCGCCACCCCGTTCGCGGTGATGGCTCCCGCCCACGTCTCCGGCTCGACCGTGCGTCAGGCCACCCTCCACAACCAGGATGTGGTGAAGGCGAAGGGCGTGCTCATCGGCGACACCGTGGTGCTCCGCAAGGCGGGGGATGTGATCCCCGAGGTGCTGGGGCCGGTGGTCGAGAAGCGTGACGGCACCGAGCGCGAGTTCGTGATGCCGACCAACTGCCCCGAGTGCGGCACCCCGCTCGCCCCCGCCAAGGAGGGCGACATCGACCTGCGCTGCCCGAACGCGCGCGCCTGCCCGGCGCAGGTGCGCGGGCGCGTCGAGCACATCGGATCCCGCGGTGCGCTCGACATCGAGGGTCTCGGCGAGGTGGGGGCCGCCGCGCTCACGCAGCCCGAGTTCCCGGCCACGCCGCCGCTCGTCACCGAGGCGGCCCTCTTCGAGCTGACGCTCGACGACATCATGCCGATCGAGGTGGTGGTGCGCGACAACGAGACCGGCGCCCGCAAGACGCTGCCCGACGGCAGCTTCGACCTGCGCACCCCGTATCGCAAGATCGTGCAGCAGGCCCGCAAAGACCAGCCCGCCGTCGTCGGCCCGTCGGAGGTGGCGCGCACCTTCATCGACGAGCTCGAGAAGGCGAAGACGAAGGAGCTGTGGCGCTTCCTGGTGGCGCTCAACATCCGCCACGTCGGCCCGGTCGCGGCCCGCGCCCTCGCCGACTGGTTCGGTTCGCTCGACGCGATCCGCGCATCCAGTCGCGATGAGTTGGCGGCGGTCGACGGCGTCGGCGGCATCATCGCGGATGCGGTGCTCGACTGGTTCTCGGTCGACTGGCATGTGGAGATCGTCGAGCGGTGGGCGGCCGTCGGCGTGCCGTGGGCGACGCCCGGGCACCCGGGTCCCGGCCGCCAGCAGGCGGTCGACGGCCCGCTCAGCGGCCTCACGATCGTGGTCACCGGGTCGATGCCCGACCACTCGCGCGATGGGGCTCTCGAAGCCGTGATGGCGGCCGGCGGCAAGTCGGCATCGAGTGTGAGCAAGAAGACCGACTACGTCGTCATCGGCCCCGGAGCGGGCTCGAAGGCCACCAAAGCGGCCGATCTCGGCATCCCGGTGGTGGAGGCCGAACTCTTCACCCGGTTCCTCGCAGAAGGCCCCTCAATTCTGAGTTGAACTCGCCTGCGCGTCGCGTCGGCATGTTACCGCTCGATTTCCACCCGGTCGGACGCCGTATTCCAGCGGTAGAATGAACTCGTCCACTGCTGAGAGTCACTGGGAAGGCAATCAGCTGTTTGAGATCGCTCTGCTACTCGCGACCCCGATGACCCCCATCGGGGCCATCGGCGTGCCCGCGGTCTCCGAGACGGTTGCGGTCGGCGCCGCACCCGCAGGTGCGCCCGATCCGCTCGTCGCCCCCGCCAAGCCGATCTCGCAACTGCATGGCATCGCCCTCCTCGACCGGCTCACCTCGCTGCCCCGCGGCGAGATCCGCAGCTACCTGGGCGAGCACCCGGATGTGGTCACGGAACTGCTCACCGACCCGCCCACCGCCCACTCCGTTGCCGACTGGTGGGCGGCCACCGCATCCGACGACCGCAGCGTGCTGCTGAGCGCCTCACCCGAACTGGTCGGCAACCTCGAGGGGATGCCGTTCGGTGTGCGCGACGCCGCCAACCGCGCCTCCCTCACGCGCATCTCGAACGACCTCGACGCCCGCCTCGCGGGACATGTAGGGCGCGCCGAGCGCGACGAACTCATCGCACGGCGCCACATGCTGTCGCAGATCGAGTTGGCGCTCGCCCCCAGCGACGGCCACACGCGCCGCCTCATCAACCTCGACGAGCAGGGCGAGGGCCGCGCCGTCATCGCGGTCGGCGACCTCACGCGCGCCGACTACGTCAGTTACCTCGTGCCGGGCATGTTCTTCGGCGTCGACGCGCAGATCGCCGCCTGGACCGACACCGCCGAAGACGTCGTCTCCGACCAGGAGGACTGGTACGAACGCCTGCACCCGGGGGAACGGGCGAGCGTCGCGGCGGTTGCCTGGATCGGCTACCGCACCCCCAGCCTGGTGAACGTGGCCTCCATGGAGCTGGCCCGCGAAGGGCGCGACGTGCTCACCGCCTCCCTGCAGGGGCTGCGGGCGGCGCGCGGCGAGGACCAGCCGTACCTGTCGATCCTCGCCCACTCGTACGGTTCCACGGCGGCGCTGCTGTCGCTCCAGGACGACGACGTCTCCGTCGACGCGCTCGCCCTCGTCGGGTCACCGGGCAGCCCCGCGCGCAGCGTCGACGAGCTGCACGTCACCGACGGCAACGTGTGGGTGGGGGCGGCCGACTGGGACCCGATCCCCGCATCCGGTGTGTTCGGCAGTCAGCCCACCTCGATCGAGTACGGGGCGCACCGCTTCTCGGTGGCGCCCGGCGTCGACCCGGTCACCGGCGCCACGCTCGCCGGCGCCGTCAGCCACAACGACTACTTCGCCGTCGGCGGCACCTCGCTGCGCAACATGGCGCTCATCGGGATCGGTGAGGGGCAGTACGTGACGGATGCGAACCGTTCAGCGGGCGACGCGCTGAAGTCGCTCGGTAAGCACGGTCGTCCCGCGGTCTAGACGGCCGACCACCCCTCGTAGGATGGAAGCCGTGTCTGAGATCACCCCCGAAGTCGTGCGCCATCTCGCGCACCTGTCGCGCATCGGCCTCACCGATGACGAGGTGCAGCGTCTGACCGGCGAACTGTCGCAGATCGTCGACGCCGTCGCCACCGTGCGCGCCGTCGCCACCCCCGACGTCCCGGCCACCAGTCACCCCATCGCGCTCGGCACCGTCACCCGTGCCGATGTCGTGGGTGAGACCCTCACGCCCGATCAGGCGCTCGCGGGGGCCCCCGAGCGCGACGGCGACTTCTTCAAGGTCACCTCGATCCTGGGGGAGGAGCAGTGAGCGATCTCACCCGCCTCTCCGCCGCCGAACTCGTCGGCCTGCTCGATTCCCGCGAGGTGTCGAGTGTCGAGGTCACGAAGGCGCACCTCGACCGCATCGCCGCCGTCGACGGCGACGTGCACGCGTTCCTGCACGTGAACGCGGCGGCGCTCGACACGGCCGCCGAGGTGGATGCCGCGCGCGCCGCCGGCACCGCATCCGGGCTCGCCGGTGTGCCGGTCGCCATCAAGGATGTGCTCTGCACGCTCGACATGCCGTCGACGTCCGGCTCGAAGATCCTCGAGGGCTGGGTGCCGCCGTACGACGCCACCGTCGTGGCCCGCATGCGTGCTGCCGGCCTCGTGCCGCTCGGCAAGACCAACATGGACGAGTTCGCGATGGGTTCCTCCACCGAGCACTCCGCCTACGGCGCCACCCACAACCCGTGGGATCTGTCGCGCATCCCCGGCGGATCGGGTGGAGGTTCGGCTGCGGCCGTCGCCGCGTTCGAGGCGCCCCTCGCGCTCGGCTCCGACACCGGCGGCTCCATCCGTCAGCCGGCGGCCGTCACCGGCTCGGTGGGCGTGAAGCCCACCTACGGCGGAGTCTCCCGCTACGGCGCGATCGCCCTCGCCTCCTCGCTCGACCAGGTGGGTCCCGTCACCCGCACGGTGCTCGACGCGGGCCACCTGCACGACGTCATCGGCGGTCACGACCCGCGCGATTCCACCTCCATCCCCGACGCGTGGCCTTCGTTCGCCGAAGCCGCCCGCGCCGGGCGACGCGACGGTGCCGTGAAGGGTCTGCGCATCGGCGTGGTCTCCGAGCTCGCCGGCGGCGACGGCTTCCAGCCGGGTGTCGTCACCCGCTTCCAGGAGTCGCTCGCCCTGCTCGAGCAGGCGGGGGCCGAGATCGTCGAGGTGTCGGCGCCGTCGTTCCAGTACGCGATCGCCGCCTACTACCTGATCCTCCCGGCCGAGGCGTCCAGCAACCTGGCAAAGTTCGACTCGGTGCGGTTCGGTCTGCGGGTCACCCCCGAGGGTCAGGCGACCGTCGAGGATGTCATGTCCGCCACCCGCGAGGCGGGCTTCGGCGACGAGGTGAAGCGCCGCATCATCCTCGGCACCTACGCCCTGTCGGCCGGCTACTACGACGCGTACTACGGCTCCGCGCAGAAGGTGCGCACGCTCATCCAGCGCGACTTCGATGCGGCGTTCGCGAACGTCGATGTGCTCGCCACCCCGTCCGCCCCGACGACGGCGTTCCCCATCGGCTCGAAGATCGACGACCCGCTGGCGATGTACCTCAACGACCTCACCACCATTCCGGCGAACCTCGCCGGCGTGCCCGGCATCTCCCTCCCGTCGGGTCTCGCCGACGAGGACAACCTGCCGGTCGGTATCCAGTTCATGGCGCCCGCCCGCGAGGACGCGCGCCTGTACACGGTGGGTGCCGCGCTCGAGCAGCTGCTGGAGCAGAAGTGGGGCGGCCCGCTGCTCGCGAAGGCGCCCCAACTCGCTGGTTGAGTAGCGACGCCGCAGGCGCCGCGTATCGAAACCCCTGCGTCAGTGGTGGTGCTCCGCACCCGCCACGACGTCGGCCGCGCCGGGCCCGTACAGCCGCGCGATGTCCCACGACGCGAACCAGCCGTCGCCGGGGTTGCCTTGCGGCCATCCGGCGGGTGAGTCCTGCCACGATTCTTGTCGGCCGTAGGGCAGCAGGTCGATGAGCGGGAACGTGTGGCTGAGTTGTTCGGTGCCGCGGCCGTCGGTGTGCCAGGTGCGGTAGACGGTGTCGCCGTCGCGGAGGAACACGTTGAGCGCGTAGCCGGCGTTCGGCGGGGCGCCCATGTCGGCGCCGAACGGACTGTCGGCGGTGGAGTACCACTCCATCCGGTTGCCGACTTTGTCGCGGTAGGCGAGCAGTTCGTCGATGGGTCCCTGCGCGACGACGACGAAGCGTGCGTCGTACGGGTCGAGGAACTCGAGCCGGGTGAACTGGGAGGTCCAGCCGGTGCATCCGGGGCACTGCCAGTCGGCGCCGGGCTGCCACATGTGGCTGTAGGTGATGAGTTGACGTTTTCCGCGGAAGATGTCGACGAGTCGCACCGGCCCGTGTTCGCCGACGAGGGTGTAGTCGGGCAGTTCGACCATGGGGAGGCGTCGTCGTTGTGCGGCGATCGCGTCGAGTTCTTTGGTGGCGGCTTTCTCGCGGCGCCGCAGGTCGTCGAGTTCGCGGCGCCAGGTGTCGGCGTCGGCGACGCGGGGAAGTGCGGTGTCGGTCATGGTTCCTCCTCGAGACAATGTGGACACTGTACACATGCGCCGCGGCGACCCGCCAGGTCAGCGTCGCCGCGCTCCCGCATCCGCCGTCCCGAGCGCCCCCGCTCGCCGCAGCCACCCGGCCCGCTGCGCGGGTGTGGAGAAACGCACCTTCATGAAGCGGGTGATCCCGCGCACCCGCATGCCGCAGTACTCGAAGGTGGCGCGGGTCAGTGAGGTCTCGGCGGCGTTGCGGTAGCGGGAGGAGTTCCACCATCCGGGTCCGTCGGCGGTCATCACGATGCGGGCGGTGCGGCCGGTGAGCATCCGGTGCGGGATCTGCCCCTTCTTGTAGCGGAACGCGACGCCCGACAGGAACACGAGGTCGAGGTACGCCTTGAGGATCGCCGGGTAGGTGCCCCACCACTGCGGGAAGAACACGACCAGGTGCTCCGACCACAGCAGATCGTCGATGAGGGTCTGCACGGTGGGATCGAGGGTGCTGGTGTCGCCGTGCCAGGCGCGCAGTTGGTCGCGGCTGTCGGGGTGCGGCAGGCGGATGGCGGCGAGGTCGTGGGTGCGCACGTCGGCGCCCGCAACGCGCACCGCATCCGTGTAGGCGGAGGCGAGCGCGTGGTTGAGGCTGCCGGCGATCGGGTGCCCGATCACGACGAGGATGCGGCGCCGGCTGGAGTCGGGGCCGTCCGGCGCGGCAACGTGAGAGGTGGTGGGGGCGGATGCGGGCATGGCGGTGCGTCCTTTCGTGGGGGCGTGCGGGCACGCCGGATGGCGCCCCGGTCGGTCGGGGCGGCGTGGGTGGTGCGGGGTGGGCTAGGCGGGGTTCAGCTCTTTGCGCAGGAAGATGTCGAGCAGCACGCGGAGGCGCCCGTTGAGCTGGTCGACCTCGCCGGGGGGCAGTTCGCCGAGCGCGTCGGTGAACTCGCGCTCGAGCATCGCGGTGGCATCGGTGACGAGCTGGACCGCTTTCGGGGTGAGGCGGATGATGACGCGGCGGGCGTGATCGGGGTCGCTGCCGAGGGTGATCCAGTCGTCGGTGGCGAGGGGGTCGAGTCGCTTGCTGACGGCAGCTTTCGAGACGGCGAGGCACTCGGCGAGGGTGGTGACGTCGGGGGCGTCGAGCGTGGAGGCGACCGCGAGGAAGTGGTAGTGGCTGTAGCTCACCTGGTGGTGTTCGCGCATCAGCTTTTCGGCGAACGCGTCGATGCGGTACACGAGTTCGTGCAGGGTGACGGCGATGCCGTTCCCGATGAGGTCGTTGACTGCCACAGAAGAGAGTTAACTGGTTGACACTCTAGTTGTCAACTAGTTGACACTCAGGCGGGCAAGTCCCTGCATGATCCGGATGTGGGTCTGGAAACTGACCACCATCTCGCGGGTGTCGTGGAAGTTCATCACCACGCTCGTGCCGCGTTCCACATCCACGAACAGGTGCGTGCTGAGCACGCCCAGGTGCCCCACCGGCCGGTGGAGTCCGCGCAGCAGCGGCATGAAGCCGTCGAAGCGCAGTTGCATCGCGCCGTGTCCGTAGTGGATGCCGGGCCGCATCCGGTTCACGGGCTGCGTGATCCGCTGCCACGTCTCGGGCGAGACGAGCGTGCCGTCGGTGAGGGCGGTGCCGAGGCGGGCCAGGTCGTCGACGGTGCTGACGATGCCGCCGCCCGCCCAATCGCAGCTGAGGCTGCGGAATCCGGATGCCTCCACGCCGTCGAGCCACAGCGGTGCGATGCGCGCGGGGCCGGGTTCGCGCTGCCAGGTGATGCTGCTCTCCATGCCGGCCGGTTCGAAGACGCGCCGCCGCACCAGCTGCGTGAAGCTGTCGCCGGCGAGCTCCTCCACGATCCGCCCGAGCAGGGCGAAGCCGGTGTCGCTGTAGTGGAAGCGCTCGCCGGGAGTGCCGACGGGCTTCTGCCGGGTGCGGCTGAAGTCGAGCAGCTCGGCGGGGGTCCAGAAGTGCTCCGGATCGGTGACCACCCGCCGCCGCACGTTGCCGCCCGTGGCGGGGTCGTCGAAGTAGTCGGCCACCCCGGAGGTGTGCGCGAGCAGGTGGGCGACCGTCACGTCGCTCTCGGGCGCGCGGAAGAGTCCGCGGGTGTCGGATGCGGGGAGCAGCTCCGCGATCGAGGTGTCGAGGGTGAGTGCCCCGCGGTCGATCTGCTGCGCGATGAGGGTGGTGGTGGCGAGCTTGCCGATAGAGGCGACGTGGAACGGCTCGTCGGAGCCTGACCGGTAGAGGAATCCGGGCGCCTCCACCCGCGCCTGCGGGGCCGGCAGTCCCTTACGTGCGCGCCTGCGGGTGACCCGCGCGAGGTGGCGGTCGAGGGATGCGGCGAGGGCTGCGGGGGTGGTGGTGCGGGGCATGACAGTCTGGCCTCTCGGTTCAGCTAGCGCGTGAATATTACGAAACGTAATATACCGAGGAGGGAGGACGCAATGGCTTTCGTGGTGCTCGGGCTGCTGGTGTTGGCGCCGCACACGATCTACGCCCTCAACAAGCAGTTCGAGCAGACGATCTCGCTGTTCTATCGGGCCAGCCTCGGCAGCCTCCGGTCGGCGCTCGCGGGGCTCCTCGCCCGCGGCGAGGTGGAGTTCGACGAGACGGTCGAGAACGGTCGCGCGAAGAAGACCTACCGGGTGACCGATGCCGGACGCGACGCGTTCTTCGCCTGGCTCACCGGCCCGGTGCAGGGTTCGGATCTTGAGACCGTCGCCCTCTCGAAGCTGTTCTTCCTGGGGCTGCTGCCGGATACGGCGGCGCGGCGCGCGGTGCTCGACGACCTCGTCACCCGCATCGAGCACGACACCGCCGGCCTCGAAGGCTACGAGCAGGAGCTGGCCGGGTTCGATGTGCCGCCGCAGTTCGCCGAGGTGTTCCGCTACCAGCGCGCCACCCTCTCCTACGGGGTGGGGGCGCACCGCTTCGGACGCGAGTTCTTCACCGCGCTACGCGACGCCGAGGGTGACGCGCAACCCCTCGCCTGACGCGACGGCACCGTGCGAGGCTGAGCCCATGGCATCCGCACCCCGTCGCCCCGCCCGCACGATCGCCCGCCTGCTGCTGGGTGGTGCTCTCGTGTTCGCGGGGGTCAGTCACCTGACGACGGCGCGTAAGGAGTTCCAGGCGCAGGTGCCCGACTGGGTGCCCGTCGACCCGGATACGACCGTCGTCGCATCCGGGGTCGTGGAGGTGGCGCTGGGTGCGGCACTCGTGGCCGCCCCGCGCCGGCTGCGGCCCTGGGTGGGGGCTGCGGCGGCCGCGTTCTTCGTGGCCGTGTTCCCGGGCAACATCGCCCAGTGGGTGGACCGGCGGGACGCGTTCGGACTCGACACCGACGTGAAACGCTTCGGTCGGCTGTTCTTCCAGCCGGTGCTGGTGGCGTGGGCGTGGTGGTCGACCCGCCGCCCCTAACCCCGTCGCACGCGCCCGTCAAGGGTCTGGGCGCATCCGCTCCCGTCGGTTCGAATGGAGGGAACCGAAGGAGAGACACATGGGTCAGATCATCGAAAGCATCGACGTCGACGTGCCCGTCACGACGGCCTACAACCAGTGGACGCAGTTCGAGTCCTTCCCGCACTTCCTCGACGAGGTGGAGCAGATCACGCAGATCGACGACACCCACACCCACTGGAAGGTGAAGGTGGGCGGCGCGGAGCGCGAGTTCGATGCGGAGATCACCGAACAGCATCCGGATGAGCGGGTCGCCTGGAACAGCACCGGCGGCGAGAGCGACCACGCCGGCGTCGTGACCTTCCACAAGCTGAGCGACACGACCTCGCGCGTGACCGTGCAGCTCGACTGGGAGCCGTCGGGCGCGCTGGAGAAGATCGGCGACCTGGTGGGTGCCGGTTCCCACGCCGTGAAGAAGGACCTGAAGAACTTCAAGGAGTTCATCGAGACCCGCGGCGCCGAGACCGGCGCCTGGCGCGGAGACGTGCCGGCGTAGCACTCGCCCCCACACGACGGAGGCGCCCTCCCCGGTCGGGATGGCGCCTCTTCCGTGTCAGCGGATGCGGATGCGCCTACTGCTGCCGCGCGGCGCGGCGCGCGACGAGCGCGAGGCCGAGGCCGGTGAGCAGTGCGAGCCCGCCGCCGAGGGCGACAAGGGTGCTGGGGCCTTCAGCGAATCCGGTGTCGGCGAGCTGGGGGGCCGCGGCGGGCTCCTCCTCTTCCTCGACGGGAGCTTCGACGGCCTCGTACACGGCGAGGTTTTCGATGAACTCGCCGGTGTCGGGGATGTCGGCGTCGATGGCGACGAGGTCCCAGCCGAGCAGCGTGGTTCCGTCGATGGTGGTGTCGTTCACGGCGACCCAGAGCGCGCCGGTGCTGTCGAAGTCGGCGCCCCAGAAGGTGGTGTCGTCGGGGGTGCTGCCCACGTTGGTGGCGGTGCCGACGGTGATCGCGTACACGGGGCCGTCGTAGTCGAAGCCGTACATCGTGTCGTCGACCGGGTTGTGGGCGAGCGAGGAGACGCGTCCGGGGAGTTCCTGCAGCGGCGTGATGATGGCGGTCGCCGGGTCGACGATGCCGAACACGTTGGTCTGGGTGCCGAGGTCGTCGCAGGCGACCGAGATGACGCCGTCGGTGTAGTCGAGGGCGGTGCAGTCGTCGGCGACTTCGCCGCCGGCGTCGGTGATGATGCCGACGAGGGTTGCGTCGCCGGTCACGTCGATCGCCCACAGGTGGGGCTGGCCGTTGTAGGTGACCGCGTATCCGTTGCCGTCTGCGTCGAAGTCGAGGCCGGTGACGGATTCCACGCCCGTGGTGTCTGCGATCTCGACGGCGTCCGTGCCGGGCTCCAACTGGTAGAGCGTGGTGCTGGTCCAGGTGAGTGCGTAGCC
This sequence comes from Actinomycetes bacterium, assembly GCA_023386365.1. Classification (GTDB taxonomy): domain Bacteria; phylum Actinomycetota; class Actinomycetes; order Actinomycetales; family Microbacteriaceae; genus Homoserinibacter. The sequence continues at coordinate 23,078 of JAEWJX010000091.1, forward strand.
GACCGGTTCGGCGGCGAAGGCGGGGGCTGCGACGAGGGTGAAGCTGGCGGCGAGGGCGGTGGTGGCGAGGGCGGCGCGGCGCACGGGTCTCCGTTCGGGTTGCGGATGCACGAGGTGGGTGGTGGTGAACGCTCGGGTGGCGTGCGGCCAGCATACAAATCGATTGCGCTCACCGGGTAGAGGGCACGGCACCCCATTTCGGGCCGGCGCCCGCCGTCGCGTGTCCCGCCTAGAATCGAACCCATGGCTAAGCCCGATCTGATGGACTTCGACAAGGCGCTCGAACTGTTCGAGCCGGTACTCGGTTTCGAGGTGCATGTCGAGCTGTCGACCGCCACGAAGATGTTCAGCGATGCGCCCAACCCGGCGGCGCCGAATGGTTTCGGAGCGGGTCCGAACACGCAGATCACGCCGCTGTGCTTGGGGCTGCCGGGCAGCCTGCCGGTGGTGAACCAGACGGCCGTCGAGTATTCGATCTCGCTGGGGCTGGCGCTCGGGTGTTCGATCGCCCCCAGCAGCCGCTTCGCGCGCAAGAACTACTTCTACCCCGACCTGGCGAAGAACTACCAGATCAGCCAGTACGACGAGCCGATCGCGTTCGAGGGTTCGGTGGATGTGGAGCTGGAGGACGGCACCATCGTGACGGTGCCGATCGAGCGCGCCCACATGGAGGAGGATGCCGGCAAGCTCACCCACGTCGGTGGCTCGACGGGCCGCATCCAGGGTGCCGAGTATTCGCTCGTCGACTACAACCGCGCAGGTGTGCCGCTGGTCGAGATCGTGACGAAGCCGATCTTCGGCACCGAGCACCGGGCGCCGGATGTGGCGAAGGCGTACGTGTCGACGATCCGCGACATCGTGCGTGCTCTGGGTATCTCGGAGGCCCGCATGGAGCGCGGCAACCTGCGCTGTGACGCGAACGTGTCGCTCCGCCCCCGCGGTGACCTCGCGCCCGCGGATGCCGCAGCCGCGGTTGACGCGCTCGACGCCTCGGTCGACCCGAACCCGACCGTCAAGCTCGGCATCCGCACCGAGACGAAGAACGTCAACTCCCTGCGCTCCGTGGAGCGTGCGGTGCGGTACGAGATCCAGCGTCAGGCGGCGATCCTCGCGGCCGGTGGAACGATCACGCAGGAGACGCGCCACTGGCATGAGGACAAGGGCACCACGTCCGCTGGTCGCCCCAAGTCGGATGCCGACGACTACCGCTACTTCCCGGAGCCCGACCTGCTGCCGATCGAGCCGTCTGCGGAGCTGATCGAGCAGCTGCGTCTGGCGCTGCCGGAGGCTCCGGCGGTGCGCCGGCGTCGTCTGCAGGAGGCGTGGGGCTTCACCGATCTGGAGTTCCGTGATGTGAAGAACGCGGGGCTGCTGGTGGAGATCGAGGAGACGGTCGCCGCCGGCGCCGCTCCCGCCCAGGCCCGCAAGTGGTGGACGGGCGAGATCGCCCGCATCGCGAACACCCGCTCAGCGGAGCCGTCCGAGCTGGTGTCGCCGCTGGATGTGTCCGAGCTGATCGCGCTCGTCGAATCGGGCGATCTCACCGACCGTCTCGCCCGCCAGGTGCTGGAGGGCGTGATCGAGGGCGAGGGTCGGCCGTCTGAGGTGGTCGAGTCGCGTGGGCTGAAGGTGGTGTCGGATGACGGCGCCCTGATTGCCGCCATCGACGAGGCGCTTGCCGCGCAGCCCGACGTGCTGGAGAAGATCCGCGACGGCAAGGTGCAGGCAGCCGGCGCCGTCATCGGTGCCGTCATGAAGGCGATGCGCGGCTCCGCGGATGCGGCTCGCGTGCGCGAGCTGGTGCTCGAGCGGGCGACGCAGGGCTAAACCCCGGATGCTGGTGCTGCGACGCTACGGCCTGCTGTTCGCGGGGCTGCTGTTGCTGCTCGTCGGCGGGATCGTGCTGGTGACGGGTGTCGGGCGCTACCTGGAGGCCCAGCAGGAGATCGGCTTCGGGTGGACCGCCTACGCGCCGCTCGAGTCGACCACCTTCCTGGTGCCCGGCTCGATGGCTCAGATCGTGACCGGCGTGGTGCTGATGGTGCTCGGGCTGGTCGCCGCCGGCGTGTGGTTCGTACTCTGGCTCAACCGCGACCGCAACGCCTAGTCCCGCCGCGCCTCATTCGAGCTGCTCGAACTCGTAGCTGTCGCGGATCGCGAGGTTGAAGTACTCGCCCGCGCTCTCCGCCTCGATGAGCCGACGCACGATCGTCGCCGGAACCTCGAAGTAGCGGTACACATGATCGTTCGTGAACCGGATGTCGAGCTGTTCCGTATCTGAGCCGTAGCGCGCAGCAGCGATCACGCTTGAGTCGATCGGGATCCACATGTCGATGATGCGCGAGCGTGGCTACTCGAGCCGCAGGTACTTCGACGCCTGCAGTACCTCGATCCCGACAACCCGCCCGTTTGCGTCGAGGTCGACGAGCATCGGGATCCCGAGTTCAGTGGGTTCCAGATCGACAGTGCGCGAGACCTCGCCCGGCTGTATCGAGTCGACGAGCGTGATGTACGCTGCGTCCGCCTCTGAGTCGTAGCTTGTCTTCGACCTCACCATCCGCCTCCTCCTCCGCCGCCTCCGGTTACCTTCCCCACCGTAATGACATTGCCTGTGGTCGAGTTGACTCGCGCTTCATAGTTTCCGAGGCAAGCCCTACGGCTTCGGCGGGCCGCCGAGCATCATGACGCTGCCTCCCATGCACTGCCCTTGTCATTGTAATATAGCCATGTGGCTAGATTTCGCATGCTTTTGACGACTACTACGTGCACCTCGCTACTGGTGGGATTAGGTGCCCCAGTCCATGCGGCCGACGAACCCAACCCACTCGACGCGATTCAGTCGGTGGCGCCGGAGGTACTCGCTGCTGCTGCTGATCCGAGTGGGCCGGCCGGTGGTACCGATGCGGTTGTCGTCGACGCTGGTGACGCGACTGCAACGGTGCCCGACGACCCAAGAGATGGCGTGTCCCTTGGCTACGACGATGGTCACACGATCTCGGTGGGCCTGCCCAACGCATCCGAGGCTGAAACGGCCGAAGCTGAGGCGCCGGGTGTGGTCTCGTACGACAACGGCGATGGATCGACCACAGTACCGGTGGTTCGCGACGACGCATCCGTCCAGATCCTGACGGTAATCGATGGGCCCGAGGCTCCGCGCGAGTACGTGTATCCGTTCGAGCTTCCGAATGGTGCGGAACTCGACCTCGATTCAGAGTCCGGATTCGTGTCGATCCTGTCCGCTGACGGTGAGTTTCTCGGCGGGGTCGCTCCTGCCTGGGCGAAGGACGCCTCGGGCGCCGACATCGCCACCCACTATGAGGTTGTGGGCACCACGCTCACCCAGGTGGTCGAGCACTCCGAGGGCGTCTCATACCCAGTGGTGGCCGACCCGTGGGTCGGGAACGATCTCATCCGCAGAACCGTCTGGACCAGCTCCATGGCTATTCTGCAGGTGTATCCCACGGACTTTGGGCGAGTTGCGAGCAACGCCGCCAGGTGGGCTGGGTGGGCGGAGACTCAAACGAAGACGCCCGGCACTCGCGAAAACACGACCTCGATGCAGGATCAGTTCCTGTGCCACTTCGATCTTGTGCGGCTCCGCGCACCGCAGAAGACAAGCTGGAACCTCGACATGGGCCGACCGAATGTCCCGTACATCATCATGACCACGAATAGCTGCAACCCGTGAGTGCGCGAGCACTCGCGCTCATCTCGGCAGCATGCGTCGTCGGCGTCCTGTGGTCACTGGTGACTCTGCTCTCCTTCTTCGTCGATCTGCGCGAAACCTGGGACGGCGTGCTCCGCACTGACGCGCCGTTGTTGGTCGCTGCTGTGATCGCGTTCCCGGTGTGCGGCGCCGCGGCAGTGATCACCTTCGCGCTGACTCTCGTGCGACGGCGCGGACGCAAGGTCGGGCGACCGGTGATGGGCTGGCTTGCGGTTGTGTGCCTGGCCGGCTTCCTCGCGACCCTGAGTCTCAGTGTCTACGGAGGCATCAGCTGGGGGGATGGATTCTGGCTCGCCGAGGAGACTGGTTACGGTGACCCCGGCCCCTGGTGGGAGCTGCCGTTTATGTTCGCGCCCCTGTTGGGGATCCTGGTGCTCGCGCCCGCCGGGCTCCTGTGCTTCGTCTCGTGGACCCGTCGGTTGGATGGACCAGAACTAAGAGACTGAAGCCGGATGAGGCCGAGCTGCTCGTCTGCGGTTCGAGTTCGCTCGGCCCGGAGTCGGGCTCGGTCGACCTAGCGCGCAGGACATCCCGCAGCCCTCCGCGCTTCCCTTCCCGTTCACCAACGGTTCGCCCGTCGCGGCCACCCTTCCCCATGACGCCGCCTCACCCCACGGGGCGGCGCCTCCGCGCGAAGGGACCCCGATGCACCGCAGCACCGCCACGTCTGCCCCCACGAAGCTCCGCAAGCTGGTCGCCGCATCCGCGACGGCGCTGCTCGTCGCATCCGGCATCTCAGTAGCGGCAGCAACGACGGCCACCGCAGCGCCGCTGCCCACCGTCGTCATCAACGAGGTGGAGTCGAACGGCGGCACCCCCGCCGACTGGGTGGAGCTGAAGAACGTCGGCACCGACCCGGTCGACGTCGGCGGCTTCATCGTGAAGGACGACAACGACTCGCGCATCAAGGCCATCCCGGCGGGCACCACCATCGCGCCGGGCGGGTACTTCACCTTCGTCGTCGACGAAGCACCCAACGGCTTCGGGCTGGGCGGCGCCGACAAGGCGCGTCTCTACCTGGCCGACGGCACCACGCTGCTCGACGAGACCTCCTGGACCGCCCACGCCCCCGCCACCTGGGGCCGCTGCGCGGACGGCACCGGCACGTTCGTCGAGACCACCGCACCCACCAAGGACGCCGCCAACGCGTGCCCGGCACCCGTCGACCCGGCAGCCGTCCTCAAGATCAACGAGGTCGAATCGAACGGCGGCACCCCCGCCGACTGGATCGAACTCATCAACACCGGCAGCGAGTCGGTGGATGCGGGCGGCCTGATCCTGAAAGACAACGACGACACCCACGCGTTCACCATCCCCACCGGCACCATCGTGACGGCAGGCGGATACGCGGCGATCGTCGTCGACGACGGTAGCCCGCAGGCGTTCGGCCTCGGCGGCAACGACAGCGCCCGCCTGTTCGCGGCCGACGGCACCACCCTCGTCGACTCCACCAGCTGGGCCACCCACGCCGCCACCACCTGGGGCCGCTGCTCGGCTGTTGGAGAAGCAGCCGGCACCGGCGCGTTCGGTGTCACCCTCAGCCCCACGAGGGCCGCCGCCAACGACTGCGCCGCGCCTGAGCCCGGCACCACCGCCAACGTGAAGATCAACGAGGTCGAATCCAACGGCGGCACCCCCGGCGACTGGGTGGAGCTCATCAACCTCGACACCACCCACAGCGCCGACGTCTCCGGTTGGCGCATCCTCGACAACGACAACACCCACACCGCGGTCGCCCTGCCCGCCGGCACCACCATCGAATCCGGCGGCTACCTGATCCTCGAGGAGGCGTTCTTCGGATTCGGTCTCGGCTCCGGCGACTCGGTCACCCTCTTCCAGGCAGACGGCACCACCGTCGCCGACACCACCACCTGGCCCGGCCACGCCGCCACCACCTGGGCGCGCTGCCCCAACGGCACCGGCGACTTCCGCGTGTCCACCAGCTCCACGAAGGGCCTCGCCAACGACTGCACCAGCCCGGTGCGCATCAACGAGGTCGAGTCGTCCGGGGGCACCCCCGTCGACTGGGTCGAGCTGATCAACACCAGCACCACCACGCAGCCCATCGGCGGCTTCCAGCTGAAGGACAACGACGACACCCACGTCCTCACCATCCCCGCCGGCACCACCCTCGCCGCGGGCGCCTACCTGGCGGTCGACGTGGATGTGGAAGGCGGCTTCGGCCTCGGTGGCGCCGACAGCGCGCGACTCTTCGACGCCACCGGCGCACTCCTCGACAGCTACACGTGGACCGCCCACTCCGGCACCACCTACGGACGCTGCCCCGACGGCACCGGCGAGTTCGCCACCACCACCGCCCCCACGAAGGGCGCCGCAAACCTCTGCGCCGGTGTGATCCCGGTCGAGGTGTGGCCCGGCGGCACCACCATGACCGCCGTGCCCACCGACATCCCCTTCGCGGGAGACCTCTCCGGCCTCGACTACGAGCAGCCCGCCCTCGGCGCCCCCAACCTGTGGGCGGTCACCAACGGCACCGGCACCCTGTCGAAGCTCAACCCGTCGCCGTCGAACCCGAACGTCTGGAACGGCGCCACCGGCTGGGGTGCGGGCAAGCAGCTCGCCTACCCGGACGGCTCCATCGCCCCCGACTCGGAGGGTGTGACCGTCGCGGATGGCGGATCGGCGGGCGGCGTGTACGTCGCCACCGAACGCTCCAGCGCCGCCAGCTCCACCAGCCGCCCCTCGATCCTCCGGTTCGACGTGACCGGCACCGGCTCGACCCTCACCGCCACCAACGAGTGGAACCTGGGCGCCGACCTCACCGCCACCGTCGGCACCATCGGCGCCAACGCCGGCCTCGAAGGCATCACCTGGATCCCCGACTCGGTGCTCACCGCCCGCGGGTTCCTCGACGAGTCGAAGGGTGCCGCCTACAACCCGGCGAACTACCCGAACCACGGCTCCGGCGTGTTCTTCGTCGGCCTGGAGGCGACGGATGACGTGTACGCGTACGTGCTCGACCTCACCGGGTCGACGTTCACCCGCGTCGCCACCATCGACACCCCCGGCGCCCGCGAGGTCGACTACGAAGCCGAAACCGGCCTGCTGTGGGCGGTCTGCGACGAAGCCTGCGACGGCCGCACCGCCACCCTGCAGATCGGCGCATCCGGCAAGTACGAGGTGACGCACCGCTACGCGCGCCCCGCGGATGCCGGCAACTTCGCCAACGAAGGTTTCGTGATCGCGCCGCAGTCCACCTGCGCCGCCGGCGTGAAGCCGGTGTTCTACGCCGACGACGCGAACACCGCCGGCGTCTCGCTGCGCGTCGGCACCATCCGCTGCACCGCGGTCGACCCGACCGACCCCACCGACCCGACCGACCCCACGGACCCGACCGACCCGACCGAGCCGAAGACGCCCACCGAAGGTGACCTCACCCCGGAGACACAGAACGGCATCACCGGACCCAGCACGGTGCGCGCCGGCCAGACGATCACCGTCGGCGTCGGCACGGAACGTGCCGGAGACGCGGTCGACGGCTGGATCTTCTCCACCCCCACCTACCTCGGCAACCGCACCGTGAGCGACCTCGGCAACATCCAGCTGACCATCCCGGCAACGCTCGCCGCCGGCGCCCACCGTCTCGCGGTGCTCGACGCCGACGGTGCGGTCATCGGCTGGCTAGCGATCACCGTGTCGCCCGCCGCGATCGCCGAAACGGGTGCGGATGCGGACGGCGGCCTCGCGCTCGCCATCCTGCTGCTTCTCGCCGGTGGCGCGCTCGTCGGGGGACGAGCACTCTGGCGCCACCGCGCGACCCTCGCCGGCCGCTCCGCCGGTTGAGTAGGACGTGCGGGTCGTCCACGGACGGCCCGCACGGCTCTGTTGTCGGTTTCGATACGCGGCCGCCTCCGGCGGTCGCTACTCAACCAGCGGGGAGGCGGCCGCCTCCGGCGGTCGCTACTCAACTAGCGGGAGTGGCGGACGCTCGCGGTACCGTGCCGGAGTGACCGACAAGCTCGACCTGAAGAAGCTCGACGCCTACAAGGCGAAGGCGGGCGAGTTCCGCATCGTCGACCTCGTGCCACAGCAGTACCTGATGCTCGACGGCTCGGGCGACCCGAACACGCAAGTGTTCGCCCGCGCCATCGAGACCCTCTACCCGGTGGCGTACAAGCTGAAGTTCGCCAGCAAGCAGCAGCTGGGCCGCGACTTCGTGGTGATGCCGCTGGAGGGGCTGTGGTGGGCGGACGACATGGCCGCGTTCACGGAACGCCGCGACAAGTCGCGCTGGAGTTGGACGCTCATGATCCTGCAGCCGGAGTGGATCGACGCCGGAATGTTTGCGAATGCGGTCGCGCAGGTCGCGGCGAAGAACCCGCCCGAGCGGCTCGCGGAGGTGCGGCTCGAGACCCTCGCCGAGGGCCGGGCCGTGCAGACCCTGCACCTCGGCTCGTTCGACGACGAGGCCGACACCCTCCACCGTCTGCACCACGAGTTCGTGACGGCGAACGGACTCGAACTGACCGGCAAGCACCACGAGATCTACCTGTCCGATTTCCGTAAGACGGCGCCGGAGAAGCTGCGCACCATCCTGCGCCAGCCGGTGCGCTAGCGGTCGCCCGCGATCTCGGGGCCCGGGGCGGCAAGACCGCCCTGGCGCGCCACATATGATCCTCTCCATGACGAAGGCGACACGGCGGGGCTTCCTCGCCGTCACGACCTTCGTCGTGCTGATCGCGTTGAGTGTCGGGGTCGCGTTCGTGGTGAGCGATGCGCTCGGCATCCGCGCCGAACCGGCGGAGCAGATGACGCCCGCCGACCCGCAGACACCCGTCGCGGATGCCGCGGTCGCGCCGCCCGCGTTCTCCGGCATCCGCACGCCCGACTCGGAGCGCCTCACGGTGGCCACCGATGAACTCGAGGATGCCGTCGCCGACGCCGCCGAGACCGAAGGCACCGCCACCTTGACGGTGACGATCACCGGCGACGCCGACCCGCAGGATGACACCTACCGCGTCACCGGCACGCCGCAGGCGCTTCGCATCGACGCCGCGGGGGAGACGGGCGCCGTGCGCGGCGTCTACGACCTGGCGGCCGACATCCGCGCCGGCCGCGACATCAGCGAACGCATCGGCCAGACCGTCACCTCGAAGCTGCCGTTCCGGATGGTCGACCTGGGTGCGGTGGGCGTCGACCCCGACCCGTCGGAGTGGGAAGACGGCACCAACTATTCGCACGTGTCGGAGGCGTTCGCCGACGCGTACCTGCCGGAGGCCCCCTACGTCGACAGCGCCGCCCTCGCCGACAGCGCCGACGACTGGGAGCAGTACCTGCGTCACATCCTGGCCCTCGGCTACAACGCGGTCGCCTGGAACGGTTTCATCGAGTACGTCGACTTCGAGAGCACGGATGGGGGAGCCGTGTACCCGGAGGGTGACGACCACGTCGCCCGGGCTCAGGCGCTCCGCGAAGCGTTCACCCCGTTCTGGGAGCGCGCGCAGCAGCTCGGTGTGAAGCTGTACCTGCGCACCGACATGCTCGCCCTCACCCCCGAGCTGTCCGACTACTTCGACGGCCGGTTCGGTTCGGCCGACACCGAGAACCCGGAACTGTGGAAGGTCTACACCGACGCGCTCGACGAGCTGTACGCCGACGTGCCCGCCATCTCGGGCGTGCTGATCCGCATCGGCGAGGGCGGCTCGATCTACCAGGAACCCGGCTGGGACTACTACTCGGCGCTCGCCGTGCGCAGCGTGGACGCGGTGCGCACCATGCTGACCGCGTTCACCGAGCAGGCGGAGGCTGCCGAGCGTGAGGTGATCTTCCGCACCTGGAGTGTCGGCATCGGCGACGTCGGCGACATGCACACCGACCCGGAGTCGTACGAGGCGGTGCTGTCGGGCCTCGACTCGCCGAACCTCATCGTGTCGACGAAGTACACCCTCGGCGACTACTACAGCTGGCTGCCGCTCAACGAGACCCTCGCATCCGGTGAGCAGCGCCGCATCGTGGAGTTCCAGTCGCGGCGGGAGTTCGAGGCGTTCGGATCGTTCCCCAACGACCTGGGCCCCGACTTCCAGTGGGCGCTGCAGACCCTGCTGGCGGCGAACCCGAATATCGAAGGCATCTGGACGTGGACACAGGATGGCGGCCCGTGGCGCGCCGGCCCGATGAGCCTCTACCTGAAGGCCGGGTTCTGGCAGCTGTACGAGCAGAACACGATGGTGGCGGCGGCTCTCGCCCGCGACCCGCGGACGGATGTGGCGCAGGTCACCGCCGACTGGGCGCGGCAGTACCTCTCCGACGACCCGGCAACCGTCACCGCGATCGTGGAGGCGATGGCGTCGTCGCGTGAGGCGGTGAAGCAGGGCCTCTACCTGCAGCCGTTCGCCGAGAACCGGGTGTTCGCGGTGGGCCTCGAACCGCCGCCGCAGATGTGGCTGTTCGAGTGGGACATCCTCACCGGCGACACCGCCACCCTCGACACCATCTACGCCATCGTCGGCGATGAGCGCGTCGACGAGACGATCGCCGACGGCGCGGATGCGGTGGCGGCGGCCGATCGGATGCGCGACCTCGTCGAGGCGACGGATGCGGCGAGCTGGCATCCGGGTGCCCACGACGCGATGCTCGGCACGCTCGACTACGAGGTGAACACCCTGCAGCTGCTCGCCGCCTACCGGGCCATGTTCCTGTACCAGGCGCAGTGGCACGACACCTACGCGCCGGAGGCGTACGACCGCTGGGCGTCGGCCCGCGACCAGTACCTGGCCGCCGCATCCGACCACCTCGACCGGTACCAGGGCGACGTCGACCACCCGGCGTGGAACCTCACGGCCGCGCAGCTGGGAGTCGACCGCGCCGACCGCGACCTGGCGATGGCGTGGCTGGCGCGCATCCTGCTCGTGTTGGCGCTCGCGTGGCTGCTGATCGGCATGTTCGCCGCCCGCACCCGACTCGTGCGGCGGCCCGGCGCGATCGCCGCCCGCGCCACCTGGGTGGCCGCCACCCGCCCGTGGCGCGCCGACGAATCGACCCTCGGCCTGGCACGCCTCGACCACATGCTGCTCGTGATCGTTCCCGGTGGGCTGCTGGTGGCGACGCGTGCCGTGCAGACCTCGTTCCTCGCGCCCACGCAACTGCTGGTCACGTTGGGCGCGTGGGCGGTGTTCGCCACCGTGCTGCTCGTGTTCCTGCGCGGCCGCACCGCGTGGGGTGTCATCTCCGCCGTCGGCGGCGTGATGGTGCTGCGGTGCACGCTCACCCTCATCGCGTTGTCGTTCACCGGACCCGGCGGCTACTGGTTCGGCTTCTGGACCGACCCGACGCTCCGCACCGCCTACATCGCGCTCGCCTTCGCCGCCTTCATCTGGGTGTTCGTCGCCGCCGGGTGGGCGCTGTCGGTGCGCGTCGGCCGCCGCCGCGCCACCGGCGCCGTGCTCGCCGCCGTCGGCCTCGGGCTCGCGATCCCCGCGCTCGTCGTGGCGATCATCGGGCTCGAGCAGGCGCTCACCGTGTGGAACGACCAGATGGGTCTGCTGCCGTGGGGGTTGGCGCGCATCCTCGGCATCACCACCTACCTGGAGATCCCCGAAGACACCGCCTGGTGGGCGGCAGCCGGCGGCCTTCTGCTCATGTTCGTGGGGCTCGCGCTGGTGGCGTGGGGTCAGCGGGCGCGGCAGCGTGACCGCGCCGCGCACCCCGCTGGTTGAGTAGCGACCGCCGGAGGCGGCCGCACCCCGCTGGTTGAGTAGCGACCGCCGGAGGCGGCCGCGTATCGAAACCCCCCGCACTCAACGGATGGCGCGCCGCGGTACAGTCGTCGCGATCTGATCCGAGCGCTTGGAGCGATGATGCCCGCCACCGCACTTCCGTCATCCGGCGACCTTCCGGGGGGCGGCACACGCACCTGCGACGCGCGGGGGATGGCCGAGATCCACCGCTTCTTCCGTGCCGGGTTCGGTGAGGCGCCGACGCTGGTGGCGGGGGTGCGTCCGGGCGATGCGGGGCACGCCGACACGGTGGGCGACCACCTCGCGATGCTGTCGGTCAGCCTGCACGCGCACCACGAGGGCGAGGATGCGCGGCTGTGGAGCAGCCTGGAGGAACGCTCGCCGTCGTGTGCGGGGCATGTCGCCCGCATGAAGCAGCACCACGCGCAACTGCTCGTCCACCTGGTCGCGCTCGATGAGGCGCTGCCCGCCTGGAGGGCGTCGGGCGCGTCCGCGGATGCCGCCCCCGTCGTGGCCGCGCTGGGCGGCATCAATGAGGCTCTCGACATCCACCTCGGCGACGAGGAGCTGAACATCGTGCCCGTGATGGAGACGGTGCTCACCCAGAAGGAGGTCGACTGGTTCGGGGAGCACGGTCGCGCCGCCACTCCGAAGGGTAAGACGTGGCCGATGCTCGGCGCGATCCTCGCGGCCCAGCCGGATGGCGGCGACGAGTGGATGCGGGAGCACCTTCCGGCGCCGGTGCGGTTCATCTGGCGGGTGGTCGGCAAGCCGAAGTACGAGGCGAGCCGCCGGGCGCTCACCCGCGCCTGAGTTCAGCGCACGCGGTAGCGCAGGTAGATCGAGCCGTTCTCGAAGAGCCGCTGTTCCCGCAGGTCGAGGTCGAGGTGCAGCCCTTCGTCGAGGAACCGCGTGCCGCCGCCCAGGTAGACGGGCGAGACGATCACGTGCACCTCGTCGAGCAGGCCCGCGCGAGCCGCCTCGGACGCGAGCACGCCTCCCGCGATCGCGACCGGCGCATCCGCCTCCGCCTTCCACCGTGCGATCTCGTCGACGTCGAAGTGGTCGCGCAGGTCTGCGCCGTCGAGGGTGGGTGCGCTGAACGTGGTCGAGTAAATGACTTTGTGGAAACGCGCCCACAGGTCCTTCCACTCGCGAGAGGCCCCGGTGAGCTGGTCACGGTCGACCGTGTCCCAGAACGTCATCACCTCGGCGTTGCGGCGACCGTACAGGTGCAGCCGGGTGGGACCGAAGAGCTCGTTGATGAAGCCGAGCACCTCTTCGGTGACGGGTGGACCCCAATCCAGGCCGCCCTCCGCGTCGGCTCGGTACCCGTCGAGGGATGCGGTGCCGAAGTAGATGAGCGGCCGACTCATGCGGGCCAGACCCCGATGATGATCGCCATGATCACGATCGTCACCAGCTCGTGGGCGCAGTTCAGCACCGTGAGTCCGGCCGGTCGGCGGTCGAACTGGTCATGGGTGATGAACCGTGCCGCCGTGAACCCGGCCCACAGGATCACGCCGGTGAGCACCGAGTTCCAGAAGAAGCTGCCGCCGTAGAACTGCAGCGAGATGTAGGCGGCGCCGGCGAGCACCCACGCGGTGATGAAGCTCACGAGCACGGTGACGATCATGGGCCGCAGGAACGGCGCGTTCGCGTTCGGGTCGATGCCGGACTGCTTCATCCAGTAGTTGCCGAACACTTTCGGGGTGTACCAGATGGCCCCCACGACCATGCTCGACAGGGTGGCGAGTACCACCGCGATGTAGTTGATCTCCGGGACGGTCATGGTGGTCTCCCTCGGCGTTGCGGTTGATGCTGCCGAGGGTAGTCCTAGCCTGCGTCGCCGGGGCGCACCCGGAAGCCCTTCGCCAGGTTCTCGCGCAGCTGTTCGGCGTTCTGCCGGGTCACGTAGGCGGGGCGGTCGCGTTCGAGGCGCCACGACTCGTCGAGGCTGCCCGCGGACACGGTGTCGTAGCCGAGGCGGTCGTAGATGTCGGTGATGAACGCGATCGCGTCGGCGTGGTCGGATGCGGTGCCGAGGGCGCGGCGGTCGGGGGTGCCGGCCGGGGTGCCGGTGGTGGTGATGTCGGCGGCCGTGATGTGGTTGAAGGCCTTGACGACCTTCGAGGTGGGGAGGTGCGCCTGCAGCAGCCCCGAGACGGTGGTCTCGCCGTTGTCGAGCGACGGGATGTGTCCGTCGCGCTCCCAGTAGTAGTTGTTGGTGTCGATGACGATCTTGCCGGCCAGCGGCTCGACGGGCACGTGCGGGTAGGCGACCAGCGGCACCGTCACGACCGCCACATCCGCGGCTTCCGCCGCCTCCTCGGCGGTGGCGGCACGGGCCGTCGGGCCGAGTTCGGTGGTCAGGTCGGTGAGGGTCTCGGGCCCCCGCGAGTTCGCGATCACCACGTCGTAGCCGAGGCCCGTGAAGGCCCGCGCGAGCTGGGATCCGATGTGTCCTGCGCCGATGATTCCGATCGTGGTCATGGTGACTCCAACCGCGAAAGGCTGGCCTGGATTCCCATCGGGGTCTCGCGAGTGTCGGCGCGCGGTGTCAGAGTGGCCCGGTGACGTCGCCCCTGCCCACTGACCGCCAGCTGGCGCGCGCCGCCTGGCTGCAGGGCATCCGGGATGCGTCGCTCATCGTGCTCGGCTACATCCCGTTCGGGCTGGCGGCGGGTGCCGCGATGGCGCAGACGGATGTGAGCGCGGCGGTGTCGATCCTGTCGAGCCCGATCGTGTTCGCCGGCGCGGCGCAACTGGTGGCGATCCAGTTGCTCGATTCGGGTGCCGGCATCGCGCTCGTGGTGGTGACGGTGCTGATCGTGAACGCGCGGCACCTGCTGTACAGCGCATCGTTGGAGCCGCACCTGGCGGGCTGGTCGCGAGGGCAGCGCATGGCGGGGGCGTTCCTGCTGGCCGATCCGGTGTACGCGCTCGCGATCAGCCGCTTCGAACGCCCGGGCGGTGCCGGTGCCCGCGCGGAGCAGCTGGGGTACTACTTCGGTGCGGGCCTCACCTGTCTCGTCGGGTGGACCGGCCTCACCACGTTCGGGGTGCTGCTCGGCGGTTTGATCCCGCGGTCGGTGCCGCTGGAGTTGGCGATCCCGCTCACGTTCCTGCTGCTGGTGCTGCCGCTCATCAAAGACCGCGCGGGGCTGGTCGCCGCCGCGGTGGGTGGCTTCGTCGCGTTGCTGGCGAACGGGTTGCCGTTCGGCATGGGGCTGCTGGTGGGTGCACTGGTGGGACTCGTGGCCGGGGGTGTGGTGCTAGCACGTACCAGCCCTCCTGTGGAGGCCGCGGATGCTTGATCTGCTCGCGATCGTGCTTTCCGGCATCGTCACCTACGTGACGCGCGTGATCTTCCTCATCTCGAAGAAGCTCACCCCGCCGAAGCGCACCCTGCGTTACCTGCCGCTCGTGGGCCCCGCGGTGCTCGGCGCGATCGCCGTACCGGGCATCCTCGCCCCGCGCGACGTGGTCTCGCTCACCGAGACGTTGCCGGCGCTCGCGGCGGCCGTCGTCGCGTTCGTGCTGTTCCGCTGGACGAAGCAGATGGTGGTGGGTCTCGTCGGCGGCCTGCTGGTCTGGTGGGGCATCCTCGCCCTGCTCGGGGCGTTCGGTCTGCGCTAGCGGGCTACGAGAAGCGGGCCTGGCGTTCGCGGGCGCGTTCGAGGGCGTCGTCGGCGCGGTCCCGCGCACGGGTGGCGCGGGTGCGTTCCGCCTCCAGTTCGCGCACCTCCCGCCGGGCGGAGGCGAGCCCGTCGCGGGTGCGCGCCACCTCCACCTGCAGGTCGTCGAGCTCCTGCTCCAGTTCGGCGCGGATGCGGTCCGCGTCGACCAGCTGCTGCTCCAGGTGGAGCGCGGTGTCGGCCGCCTGGCGCGCGGCCGCTTCCGCCTCGGCGACCGCCTCGTCGGCTTCGCGGCGCGCCCGCGCGAGTTCGGCATCCGGGTCCTGCACACGGCGCAGCTTCGGGCGCGGTTTCGGCGCCTCGTCGTCGGATGCGGCTCCCGTGATCCCGAGGTCGACCGCGAGCGCGTCGGTCAGGTCGACCGCGTCGAACCCGGAACCCTGCAGGGGCCGCAGCAGCAACCCCGACCGCACCGCTGTGGCGGCACCGCGGTCGCCCATCGCCGCCTGCAGGGTGGCGGCCACCGCATCCCGCACCGCGGTGCTCGGGTTCACGCCCTCCTCGGAGGCGAGCTCCGCGGCCGTCTCGGCGGCGGTGCGCAGCGCTTCGCGCCGTTCTTCGGCGAGCGACGCCAGCGCCTCGCGGTCGGCGGCGTCGACGGCATCCCGCAGCCTGCCGGCGAGCGTCTCCAGGTCGTCCAGCACCTCGGGGTGTTCCCGCACGAGGGTGGAGGTCAGCCAGGCGGCCGGCGCCGCGCGGCGCAACTCGCCCACGGCATCCGCGAGGTCACGGTCGCCCGCGCGCAGCTCCGAACGCCGGGCGTTGCGCGCCGCCACGAATGCGGCAGGTGGCAGCTCGTAGAGGGCGCGTGCCTCCTCCTCGAGCGTGCCGGACCGCATCCCTAGTCGCCGTTCCGGCTTTCGCGGTCGCGCAGGCGGATGCGGCGGTGCTGGCCGTCGACCTGCACCTCGGCGAGGTTGCCGCGCGACTTCACGAAGTCGGTGAAGCTGGAGAACCCGAGGGTCTTCTCGTTGAACGACGGGTTGAGGCGTTTGATCTGCGACTTCACCGCCGACGCGTTCAGCCATTCGGCGTCTTCGTTCTTGGTGTGCCCGAATTCGAGGGCGCGCACCAGGAGGCGGGTGGCTTCGCGGTCGCTGACGATGGCGCTGTCGGGCGACAGGAACGGGTCGGTCGCCGACGGCGTGACCACCGGGATGGATGCGACGGGAGCCTTCTTGGCGGGCGCCTTCTTCTTCGCGGCGGCGGTGTCGGCGGCGGTGTCGGCAGCGGGCGCCTCAGCGGCTACCGGCTCGGCGACCGCCTTCGCGGGCCGCGGGGGAGCGGCTTCGACGCCCGGCAGCTCGTCGTAGGTCTCGAACTCGTCACAGGCGGAGATGAGGGCCTTGCTGGTGCCGCCGGCGACACCGATGCCCACCACCACGCGACCCAGACGCTTGCAGCGCTGGGCGAGCGCGATGTAGTCGGAGTCGCCCGCCACGATCACCACGTGGGTGATGTCGGGCAGGCGGAAGAGGTCTTCGAGCACGTCGACCGACAGCCGGATGTCGGCGCCGTTCTTGGTGCCGGATGCGGGGAACAGCTGGGTGAGGTCGATGGCGCGGTCCACGAGCTGCGCCTTGTAGGCGGCGTTCGCCGGCACCGACCAGTCGGCGTAGGCGCGGGTGACCGCGACGGTGCCGAACGAGGAGGCGTAGTCGAGGATGGCGCTCACATCCACCTCGGCGGTCTTCAGCTTGTCGCCCACTGCAGCGCGCGCATCCCGGGCGTTGTCTTTGCGCCACGCGCCGTCGCCGTGCAGTTGGTCGTAGCGCGAGATGACGATGTTGTCGAAATCGATGTAGACCGCGACGCGGTCGGTGTCCGTCAGCTCCGGCATCCGGGCCTCCCTCGGTTCGTGTCGAGCCTACTGTCGTCCCCGGGGGCAACCGGGGGTTGCCCGGATGCCGCGCGCCGCATCCGGTCGCCAGAATGGGTGCATGAGCAGCGCATCCGGTCCTTTCGTCCGCCCCCGCAACGGTCGAGTGCTGGGGGGAGTGTGCGCCGCGGTCGCGAACCGTTTCGGGTGGGATGTGACGCTCACGCGCGTGCTGGCGGTGATCGCGTCGCTGTTCGCGGGCGCCGCGGTCGTGGTCTACATCGTGCTGTGGATCGTCGTCCCCGAAGACTGAAAGCGCCTCAGCCCTTCATGGCGACGCCGCGTCGCCAGTAGCCCATGAACGCCACCTGGGTGCGGTCGATGCCGAGCTCTTTCACGAGCTGCCGCCGCAGGGTGGTGACGACACCGCTCTCGCCGGCGATCCAGAAGTACCGGTCGGCGTGCGGGGCCGCGGGCGCGAGCGCTTCGCCGAGGCTCGAGTAGTCGGGCGTCTCCCACAGTGGGTCTTCGGTGTCGGCGTCTTCGATCTCGACGGCGGCGGATGCGGCGGTGCCGAGGTGGTCGAGCACGGCCGGCAGCAGGGTCTCGCCGTGCGCCTTGCCGGCGCGGGCGAGCCACCGCACCTCGACCCCGGCGGGGGCGTCGATGTGCAGCGCGTCGTCCGCATCCGGCACCTCGATGAACGCCACCCCGCGGGTGCCGCGGTCGACGTCTTCGAGGATGCGCGCGATGGCGGGTGCCGCCGTCTCGTCCCCGGCGAGCAGGATCTCGCCCGCGTCGCCGGGGGAGTACTCGATGCCGCCCCCGTCTGTGCGTCCGCGGCGCGGCCCGATCACCAGCAGTTCGTCGCCCGCCCGGGCGCCGCTCGCCCAGCGCGACGCGGGGCCGGTGGCGCCGGGGGCGAGGTGCAGTACGAAGTCGATGACCACGTTGGTGCCCGAGTCGCCGACGGCGAGGTGCCGGATCGAGTAGGTGCGCATCGATCCGCGCTCCTCGGCGGGCACGGCGAGCCACGCCTGGTACCAGTCGGCGCCGGCCCCGGATAGATCGGGCAGCGCCAAACCGTCGGCGGGGAAGATCAGCTTGATCCGCTGATCGAGCACCCCGCCGGGGGTGCCGAAGTCGGCGAGGTCGTCGCCGCTGAACGTGATGCGCGCGAAGTTCGGCGAGATCCGGTCGACGCGGTCGACGCGGGCTCGGGCGATCAGGTAGGCCGGCTCAGCCGACATGGTGCCTCCCACTGGGCAGGACGAGCGGCTTCCCTGTGAGGGGGTCCGCGATGACGGTGCTGTCGAGGCCGAAGACCTCGCGTACGAGTTCGGGGGTGACGATGTCGGCCGGGGCGCCGAGGGCGTGCACCCGCCCGTCGACCACGGCGACCAGCTCGTCGGCGTAGCGCGCGGCGAGGTTGAGGTCGTGCAGCACCATCACGATGGTGGTGCCGCGGTCGTGGTTGAGGTCGGTGAGCAGATCGAGCACCTCGATCTGGTGGGCGACGTCGAGGAAGGTGGTGGGCTCGTCGAGCAGCAGCACGTCGGTCTCCTGCGCGAGCGCCATCGCGATCCACACCCGCTGCCGTTGACCGCCGGAGAGTTCGTCGACGGAGCGGTCGGCGAGGTCGGCGATGCCGGTGGCGTCGAGGGCGGCGGCGACCGCCTCGTAGTCGTGGGCGCTCCAGCGGGCGAGCATCTTCTGGTGCGGATGCCGGCCCCGGCCCACGAGGTCGGCGACGGCGATGCCTTCGGGGGCGAGGGGACTCTGCGGCAGCAGCCCGAGTACGCGCGCGATCTCCTTCGACGGCCGTCCGGCAAGGGGCGCGCCGTCGAGCAGCACACGGCCGCCCTTGGGGGTGATGAGCCGAGCGAGCGCGCGAAGCAGTGTCGACTTGCCGCAGCCGTTGGCGCCGACGATGGCGGTGATCCGCCCGGGGGCGATGTCGAGCGACAGACGCTCGACGACGGTGCGGTCGCCGTACGCGAGGGTCACCGCATCCGCGGTCAACTGGCGTTGCGTGGTCATATCGAACCTCCGGATCGGTTCGTCTTGGCGAGCAGGAAGATGAGGAACGGGGCACCCAGCGCGCCGGTGACGACCCCCACGGGCAGGCGGTTGTCGAACGCGTACTGGCCGAGCAGGTCGGCGCCGAGCACGAGCAGGGCACCGACGAGACCGGCGGGCACGAGCAGCGATGCGCCGGGGCCCAGCAGGCGGGCGGCGACGGGACCTGCCATGAAGGCGACGAACGCGATCGGCCCGGCCGCCGAGGTGGCGAAGGCGATGAGCGCCACGGCGGCGACGATCAGCGCGACCCGCACGATCGGCACGCGCACCCCGAGGGATGCGGCGGAGTCGTCGCCGAGACGCAGCGTGCCCAGGTCGCGGGCGAGCAGCAGCAGCACCGGCACGAGCACGGCCGCAGCGAGCGCCATCGGCCCCACCCGCTCCCAGCTGGCTCCGTTGAGGCTGCCGGCGAGCCACTGCATGGCGCTCTGCAGGTCCCATTCGGCGGCGCGGGAGAGCACCCACGACACGATGCTCTGCAGCACGGCGGCGATGCCGATGCCGATGAGGATGAGGCGCGCACCCGCGAATCCGCGGCGGTTCGACAGCAGGTAGATGGTGAGCGCGGTGAGGAGTGCCCCCGCGAGGGCGAGGAGCGACACGGCGGTGTCGTCGAGCGACAGCACCACGATGCCGATGACGGCGGCCGCGCTGGCGCCCCAGCTGATCCCGATGATGTCGGGCGAGGCGAGCGGGTTGCGCAGCATCGTCTGGAAGGTGACGCCGGCGATGCCGAACGCGAAGCCGACGAGCACCCCGAGGGTGGCGCGCGGCAGTCGCAGTTCCCCGACGGTGAAGGAGGCGCCCGGCACCTGCTGCCCGAGGATCACCCGCACCACCTCGTCGAGCGGGTAGAAGGTGTGGCCCACCATGAGGGTGACGGTGAACACGACGAGCACGGCCGCGGCGAGGGCGCCCGCGATGAGTGCGCGGCGGCGGATGCGGCTGCGGCGTCCGGCGACGACGGTGGCGGCGCTCACAGCTCACGCACCTTCTGGCGACGCACGATCCAGATGAAGAACGGCGCCCCGATGAGCGCGGTGATGATGCCCACCTCGACCTCGCCGGGGCGGGCGACGACGCGGCCCACCACATCCGAGGCGACGAGCAGGCTGGCGCCGACGAGCGCGGAGAACGGCAGCAGCCAGCGGTGGTCGGTGCCGACGAGCAGGCGGCAGATGTGCGGCACGACGAGGCCGACGAAGCCGATGGGGCCGGCGATGGCGGTGGCGGCACCGCACAACACGAACGCGCCGAGTGCGGAGACGAGTCGGGTGCGGCCCACGTGCTCGCCGAGGCCGGCGGCGAGGTCGTCGCCGAGTGCGAGCGAGTTCATGCCGCGGGCGTTGAGCAGGCAGATGAGGGCGCCGACGACGAGGAAGGGGGCGACGAGCGCGATGCGGTCCCAGGTGGCCCCGCCGACGCCGCCGATCTGCCAGAAGCGGAACGCCGACATCACGTCGACGCGGGGCAGCAGGATGGCGCTGATGAGCGAGGTGAACGCGGCGGCGGTGGCGGCTCCGGCGAGGGCGAGCTTGAGGGGTGTCGCGCCGCCGCGGCCGAGCGAACCGATGGCGTAGACGAACACGCCGGCGCCG
Source organism: Actinomycetes bacterium (assembly GCA_023386365.1). Classification (GTDB taxonomy): domain Bacteria; phylum Actinomycetota; class Actinomycetes; order Actinomycetales; family Microbacteriaceae; genus Homoserinibacter. Next base: position 43,699 of record JAEWJX010000091.1, read on the forward strand.
GTCGAGCCGACGATCGCGACGACCACGGTCGCGGTGGGGTTGGTGATGCCGAAGAACGCGAGCCCGGTCACCACGGCGAGGGCAGCGCCGCTGGAGAGACCGAGGATCGCGGGGTCGGCGAGGGGGTTGCGGGTGACGGCCTGCAGCGTGGCACCGGAGAGGGCGAGGGCCGCACCTACCAGCACGGCGAGCACGGTGCGGGGGATGCGGGCGACGACCGCCGCCGATCCGACGCTGTCGGTGTTGCCGGTGAGGGCGGCGATCACGTCATCGAGGGAGACGATCCGCGCGCCGAAGGCGACGGATGCGAGGCACAGCAGCGCCAGCACGCCGACTCCGGCGAGGAGCCAGAGGAGACGGACGGCCGCCGGACGTCGCAGGGATGCGACGTCCGGCGGTGTCGTCGTGGTGCTCTCGCTCACCCGGCCTGCGGGACGGTGCCCGCGGCGAGGAGGGCGAAGTACTCGTCGATGCCCCAGCCGATCGACAGCGGCGACGGGTTCGCGGAGGCGGCGAGCGGCGTCGAGTTCTTCAGCACGGCGATGCGGCCTTCGGCGATGGCGGGGATCTTCGACAGCAGCGGGTCGGCCTGCAGCTGGGCGATGAACGCGTCCGCGTCGTCGCCGTAGGTGACGAACACGTCGACGTCGTCGAAGCGGTCGGCCTCTTCGGCGCTCACGGTGAGGTAGAACTCCTGGCTGCCCTGCGACTCCTCTTCGACGACCGCCGGGGTGGGCAGGCCGATGCTCGCGAGGAAGCTGGGACGGGTGTCGTGGGTGGTGTAGAAGCCCACCTGGCTGAAGTCGGCCGGGTCGAGGTAGGAGAAGAGCACCTTCTTGCCCTGCAGGTCGGGGTTGGCGGCGAGCGCCTCGTCGATCTGCTCGTGGAGGCTGTCGATGAGCGCCTCGCCTTCGGCTTCGAGGCCGAGGGCGGTGGAGTTCATGGTGATCATGTCCTCGATCGGGGTCGCCCAGGCGATGTCCGGGTAGGCGACGACGGGGGCGACCTTCGAGAGGGTGTCGTACTCCTCCTGGGTGATGCCGGAGTAGGAGGCGAGGATCACGTCGGGCTGGGTGTCGGCGACGGCTTCGAAGTCGATGCCGTCGGTCTCGTCGAAGAGCACCGGCGTCTCGGCGCCGAGCGCCTCCAGCTGGTCTTCGACCCAGGGCAGCACGCCGTCGTTGTCGTCGTCGCCCCAGGTGGCCTTGCTCATGCCGACGGGCACGATGCCGAGGGCGAGCGGCACCTCGTGGTTGGCCCAGGCGACGGTGGCGACCCGTTCCGGCTTCTCGGTGATCGTGGTCTCGCCGTAGACGTGCTCGATGGTGACGGGGAAGGTGCCGTCGCCGGAGCCTTCGGAGTCGCCTCCGGTGGCGGCGGGGGCCGCGCACGCGGTGAGGGCGAGCGCCGCGACGGCGAGGATCGGGAGGGTGCGGATGGCGCGCACGAGCGTCCTTTCGAAAGGGGAGTGGTGGAGTGAGGTAAGCCTAAGCTAACCCCGCCCGAATCCCCAACCTGAGGACGCGTCAGTCGCGCTCAGTCCAGTCCTCGACGCTCCAGCAGCGGCTCGATCCGAGCGTCCCGGCCCCGGAAATCGCGGAACGCGGCCAGCGGATCCCGGGTGCCGGCGGTCTGCAGCAGCTTCCGACGGAAACGCTCGCCGTTCTCGCGTGTCAGCCCGCCGTTCTCGCGGAACCACTCCACCGTGTCGGCGTCGAGCACCTCGCTCCAGATGTACGAGTAGTACCCGGCGTCGTAGCCGCCCGAGAACACGTGCGCGAAGTACGTGGTCGCGTACCGCGGAGGGATGGCGGCATTCGCGAGCCCCGCATCCGTCAGCGCCTGTGCCTCGAATGCGGCCGCATCCGTCGTCGCCGCCGCCTGCTCGACGTCGAGCCGGTGCCAGGCCTGATCGAGCAACGCCGCCTGCAGGTACTCGCTCGTGCGGAACCCCTGCCCGAATTGCTCGGCATCCCGCAGCCGTTGAGCGACCGCCGGGTCGAGCGGCTTACCCGTCTCGTGGTGGCGGGCGTAGTGGGCCAGCACCTCCGGCCACATCGACCACATCTCGTTCACCTGGCTCGGGTACTCCACGAAGTCGCGGAACACGTTCGTGCCGGCGAGGCTCGGGTAGCGCGCGTGGGCGAACAGCCCGTGTAGCGCGTGGCCGAACTCGTGGAACAGCGTCGTCACCTCGTCGAGCGTGAGCAGCGTCGGCTGGCCGGCAGCCGGCCTCGGCACGTTCAGATTGTTGGTGACGATGCTCGGGTGCCCGAGCAGCTCGTTGCGGGACACGAGCGAGTTCATCCACGCGCCGCCACGTTTCGTGTCGCGCGTGTACAGGTCGAGCAGGAACAGGCCGAACGGGCCCTCCTCGTCGCTCACCTCGAACACCCGCACGTCGGCGTTGTACCCGCGCAGGTCGTGCCTCTCGGCGAACGTCAACCCGTACAGCCGTTCGGCGGCGAAGAACACGCCGTCGCGCAGCACCCGCTCCGCCTCGAACCACGGACGAAGCGCCGCGGTGTCGAGGTCGTAGCGTTCCCGGCGCACCGCCTCGGCGGCGAACGTCCAATCGGATGCGGTGATCGCGTGACCCGCGACCTCCGCCAGTTCGGCCTGCTCTTCGGACGCGTTGCGGGCCGCGGCGGGGGCGAGCCGGGTGAGCAGCGCCGCGACCGCCTCCGGCGAGCCGGCCGTCTCATCCGCGGTGACGACGGAGGCGTGGTCGCGGAACCCCAGCAGGCGCGCCCGCTCGGCACGCGCCCGCACCAGTTCGAGCACCAGCTCGCGGTTGTCGTGCTCGCCGCCCCGGGTCGAGCGTTCGCGGGATGCGGCCATGATCCGTGCGCGGGTGTCGGGGTTCGTCAGCGACGACAGCCACGGGTGCCCGGTCGGCAGCACCAGCGTCACCAGGTAGCCGTCGAGGTCGCGTGCCGCCGCCGCTTCGCGAGCCGCCGACAGCTCGCCGGGCGCGAGGCCGGCGAGATCCTCCGGGTCGGTGAGGTGCACCGCCAGCTCGTTGGTGTCGTCGAGCAGGTTCTTCTCGAAGCGGGTGGTGAGGGTCGAGATGGTCTGGTTGAGGGCGCGCAGGCGCTCCTTCTGCGCCTCGTCGAGAGCGGCACCGGCCAGCACCATCTCGGTGTGGCGACGCTCGACCAGGTAGCGCTGCTCGTCATCCAGACGCTCCGCGTCCTGCTGCGCGGCGCGGTGGATCGCATCCACCCGCGCGAAGAGCGCCGCATCGAGCACGATCGCGTCGTGGTGGGCGGCCAGGCGCGGCGCCAGCTCCTCCTCGAGCTGCTGGATGTGCGGCGTCGTGTCGGCGGAGCTGAGGGTGTAGAACACGGTCGCCACACGGTCGAGGATGGCGCCCGAACGCTCCAGCGGCACGAACGTGTTCTCGAAGTCGGGCACCGAGGTGTCGGCGGTGATCGCCGCGATCTCGAGCAGCTGGTCGGCCATCCCGCGCTCGAAGGCCTCCCGGTAGTGCTCGTCGCGCACGGCCGCGAAATCGGGAAGCAGGTAGGGCAGGGTGCTCTCGGCGTAGAACGGATTCGTCACCCGGCCCAGCCTAGGTCGCGCGCTCGCTAGATTGGCGAGGTGACCGAACCTCAGCCCGAGCCCACCACCGAGTCCGCCACCGAGTCCGCCGACGAGCGCTACACCCACGGACACCACGAGACCGTCCTCCGCTCGCACATCTGGCGCACCGCTCTCAACTCCGCCGAGTACCTGCTGCCGCACCTGCAGCCCGGCATGAGCATCCTCGATGTGGGCGCCGGCCCCGGCACGATCACCGTCGACCTGGCCGAACTGGTGGCACCGGGTCGTGTGGTGGGGCTCGACGCCTCACCGGAGGTCGTCGAGCAGGCGCGGGCCCACGCCGCCGAGCGCGGGGTCACGAACGTCGAGTTCGTGGTGGGCGACGCCTACGCCCTGCCGTTCGCCGACGGCGAGTTCGACGTGGTGCACGCGCACCAGGTGCTGCAGCATCTGGGTCGCCCAGTGGAGGCGCTCGCCGAGTGGCGCCGCGTCGTGAAAGACGGCGGTCTCGTGGCGGCACGCGAGTGCGACTACGCGGGCGTCATCACCTACCCGACCACCGCCGGCCTCGAGTCATGGGCGAAGCTCTACCAGCAGGTACACCGCAGCAACGGCGGAGAACCGGATGCGGGACGCCGCCTCAAAGCGTGGGCGCGCGCGGCAGGCTTCCCTGCGGTCGACGCGGGCGCATCCGTGTGGTGCTTCTCGACCGCCGACGAGCGCGCCTGGTGGGGCGGGATGTGGCGCGACCGGGTGCTCGCGTCCGCGTTCGCCGGCGACGCGCTCGGCAAGGGCTACGCGTCGCAGGCCGACCTGGAGGCGATCAGCTTCGCGTGGGCGCAGTGGGCCGAAGACCCCGACGGCTGGATGGTGTTCCCGCACGGCGAGATCCTCGCCCGCAAGTAGCAGTCAGTCCAGCTGGTCCCGCACCACGTTCCCGTCGTGGTCGAGCCGCAGGCGGGTGCCGTCGTCGAGTTCCACGACCGGTCGCCCCTCCAGCCAGGTGAGGGTCCAGCGCCACTGCGCGGTGTCGAGCTCGGCCACCTCGGCTTCGACCTCGGCGATCGCCGCGACCATCGCATCCGGGAGGCGCGGCGGCACCTCGCCGCCCACCGACCATCGCGTTCCGAGCTGCATCAGACCCGCACCTCGTACGTGACCCAGCGAGTGCGCGTGGCGACCTTGTCGTACAGCTTCTGGGCGGTCTCGTTGGTGTCGGCGGTGATCCAGCGCAGCGACCCGCCGGTGCCGGCGGCGCGTTCGGTGATCGCGGCGATCAGCGCGCGCCCTGCTCCGGTGCCGCGCACCTCGGGGGTGACGAACAGGTCGTCGAGGTACCAGTCGCGGCCGCCGCTGAACGTGTCGGGGTGCGAGCGGTAGTGGGCGATGCCGACGATCGTGCCGTCGACCTCCGCCACCAGCGCGTCGACGCCGGAGCCGGCCGTGAGCAGCAGCTCACCGACCCGATCGAGCACGTCGTCGGAGAACTCGGTCTCGTAGAACACGCCGTACGCGCGGAACAGCTCCCGCCAGGCGGCGAGGTCGGATGCCGTCAGCTCGCGGACCGTGGCGCTCACTCCGCCACCTCCGCCAGCACCACATCCGACACGGCCACCTCGTCGGCGACCACCAGGTCGAGGCGCGCGATGCGGCCCACGGCGCGCAGGTCGCCGGCCGCCTCCGCCAGGATCGCGGGACCGGCAAGCGTCGCCGAGGTCACCTCGGTCTTCTGCGACGCCTTCGCGTCGGTCTTGGCGCGACGGATGCCGATGAGGGCCGCGCTGACGGCAGGCAGCAGTCCGCGCGGCTCGTCGAGCGCACCCAGTTCGAGCGCGGTCGGCCACGCGGACGTGTGCACGGAACCCTCGTGGGTCCAGCTCCACACCTCTTCGGTGGCGAACGGGATCACCGGCGCCAGCAGGCGCAGCAGCACGTTGATCGCCGCGCGCAGGGCCGCCACAGCCGACGCCTGACCGGCGCCCTCGCCCGTGTAGGCGCGCTCCTTGACCAGCTCGAGGTAGTCGTCGCAGAACGTCCAGAAGAACTGCTCCGTCACCTCCAGCGCGCGGGCGTGGTCGAACTCGTCGTAGGCGCGGGTCGCCTGCTCGACGACGCGCGACAGCTCGGCGAGCATGTCGAGGTCGAGCGGCTCCGTCACCGATGCGCCCTCCGGGTACGGGAAGCCGTACACGAACTTGGCGGCGTTCAGCACCTTGATCGCGAGGCGGCGGCCGATCTTGATCTGCTTCGGGTTCTGCGGGTCGAACGCCGCATCCGTTCCGAGGCGCGAGCTGGCCGCCCAGTAGCGCACCGCATCTGAGCCGTGCTCCTCGAGCAGACCCTGCGGGGTGACCACGTTGCCCTTCGACTTCGACATCTTCTTGCGGTCGGGGTCGACGATGAAGCCCGAGATGCCGGCGTGCTTCCACGGGGTCTTGCCATGCTCGAGCTGGGCACGCAGCACCGTCGAGAACAGCCAGGTGCGGATGATGTCCTGGCCCTGCGAGCGCAGCGCGTACGGGAACACCAGGTCGAACAGCTCCGGGTCGGTCTCCCAGCCGCCCGCGATCTGCGGGGTGAGGCTGGAGGTGGCCCAGGTGTCCATGATGTCGAGCTCGCCGATGAAGCCGTTCGGCACCCCGCGCTGGGCCTCGTCGTAGCCGGGGGCGGCATCCGACGACGGGTCGACGGGGAGCGCCGCCTCGCCGGGCACGATCGGCTGGTCGCGCAGCGCCTCGCCGTCGGCGTCGAGCGGGTACCAGACGGGGATCGGCACACCGAAGAAGCGCTGGCGCGAGATGAGCCAGTCGCCGGTGAGACCCCCCACCCAGTTCTCGTACCGCACCCGCATGAAGTCGGGGTGGAAGTCGATCTCGCGGCCGGCGGCGAGCAGGCGGTCCTTCAGCTCGGCGTCGCGGGCACCGTTGGCGATGTACCACTGGCGGGTGGAGACGATCTCGAGCGGCTTGTCGCCCTTCTCGAAGAACTTCACCGGGTGGGTGATCTTGCGCGGCTCGCCGGTGAGGTCACCCGACTCGGCCAGCAGCTCCACGATGCGGGCCTTCGCGCTGAACACGGTCTTGCCGGCGAGTTCCGCGTAGGCGGCGCGTCCCGCATCCGTGAAGAGGTTCTCGGCGGGCGACTCGGCCAGGATGCGGCCGTCGAATCCGATGATGGCGCGGTTGGGCAGGTCGAGCTCACGCCACCACACCACGTCGGTCACGTCGCCGAAGGTGCAGATCATGGCGATGCCCGACCCCTTGTCCTTCTGGGCGAGGTGGTGGGCGAGCACCGGCACCTCGACGCCGAAGATCGGGGTGGTCACGGTGGTGCCGAACAGGCCCTGGTAGCGCTCGTCGTCCGGATGCGCCACCAGCGCCACACAGGCGGGCAGCAGCTCGGGGCGGGTGGTCTCGATCTCGATGGTGCCGCCGTCCGGCTTGTGGAAGCTGACGCGGTGGTACGCCGCCGGCTGCTCCTTGTCTTCCAGTTCGGCCTGGGCGACCGCGGTGCGGAACGTCACATCCCACAGGGTGGGCGCATCCGCCTGGTACGCCTCACCGCGCGCCAGGTTGCGCAGGAACGCGCGCTGGGCGGCGCGCTGCGCCTCGTCGCCGATGGTGCGGTAGGTGAGCGCCCAGTCGACCGACAGGCCGAGGGTGCGCCACAGTTCCTCGAACTGCTTCTCGTCTTCGGCGGTGAGGCGCTCGCAGAGTTCGACGAAGTTGCGGCGCGAGATGGGCTGCTGGTCGGCGGCCTTGCCGGAGGTGCCTTCGCCGCCCTCCTGCGGAGGCACGAAGTTGTGCACGTAGGGGAGGGTAGGGTCGCAGCGCACGCCGTAGTAGTTCTGCACGCGGCGCTCGGTGGGCAGGCCGTTGTCGTCCCAGCCCATCGGGAAGAAGAGGTGCTTGCCGCGCATGCGCTGGTACCGGGCCATGAGGTCCATGTGCGTGTAGCTGAAGACGTGCCCGATGTGGAGGCTGCCGGATGCCGTGGGCGGCGGGGTGTCGACGCTGAACACCGCGTCCTTGCCGGCGGCGAGCGCGGCATCCCGATCGAACCGGAAGACGCCCTCGCGCTCCCACGAGTCGCGCCACTTCGTCTCGAGGCCCTCGAGGGCGGGCCGCTCCGGAATGGCGGCGGGGTCGGGCATGCGGGCGGCGTCGTTCATCGCGGTACTCCGGTTCGATATATGCGGCACCGCGTCCAGGGGTGCCTGAGTGTGGGGAATCCCCGCAATTCTACCGAGAACGCGTCTCCCGAGGACGCGCTCAGGTCTCGCGGATGACGATCGTCTCGGACTGGGTCGAGCCGTCGGCGCGCAGCACGGTGATCGTGTAGCGCTGCTGCTGGTCGGTCTGACCGCACTGGTAGTCGAAGTCCATCGTGTAGTTGAGCGGGAACTCGCCGTACGGTTCGGCGCGCGCGTCGTCGGTGCCGACGCCGAACCACAGGGTCTCGCCCGTCGTCGCCCAGCTGAAGGTCACCGGCACCGAGCCGCCGCCCTGCCCCGTGCAGTCGACGCTCTGGGTCGACGCCGTGTAGCTCGTGATGACGTCGGCGGGCGGTGCGGGCGGCGCCTCCGTCTGGGTCGGGGTCGGGCTCGGCGACGGGGACTCCGACTCGGTGGGGGTGGGCGTCGGGCTCGGAGTCGGGGAGTCGGTGGGACCCGGATTCGGCGAGCCGTTGCCGAGGGCGATCCAGAGCAGCACGCCGATGAGCGTCAGCAGCAGCACGCCCGCGATGACGGCGAGCGCGATGATGAGCCCCTTGTTGCGGCCGCCGTCGCCGGATGCCGTGGCCGCGACCGGCGGCACGGTCCCGGCGGGCGGAACGGTGCCGACGGGGGCGTTCGGGTCGGCGAACGGGATCGTGG
>JAEWJX010000031.1 GCA_023386365.1 Actinomycetes bacterium
CGCCAGCGCCGCATCCGCCGACGCCGCCGCGATCGCGGCCGCGCTGCCGATCATCGACGCACCCGCCGAGCAGACGCCGCGCCGCAGCGCCGCACAGCACGCCGCGCAGGCCGAGCTCGGCCTCGAACTCGACAAGCTCATCCCGGCGGGCGAGTCCGCCGAGGCCGAGACCGACGCCGACGCCGAAGGCGCACAGCCGAGCCGCCGCAGCCGCAACCGCCGCGGCGGCCGCGGACAGGGCCAGAACCAGAACGCCCAGAACCAGAACCAGCAGGGCGGCCAGCAGGCGAACGCCGAAGGCGACGCCGAGGGCGGCCAGCCCGCTCAGGGCGGCAACGGCCAGCAGGCCGACGGCGAGGGCCGCGGCCGTGGTCGCTACCGTGACCGCAAGCGCGGTCGTGGCGGCGCCGTCGACGACCTCGAGCCCGAGATCTCCGACGACGACGTGCTGATCCCCATCGCGGGCATCCTCGACGTGCTCGACAACTACGCGTTCGTGCGCACCACCGGGTACCTCCCCGGGCCGAGCGACGTCTACGTCTCCCTCGGACAGGTCAAGAAGTACAACCTGCGCAAGGGTGACGCCGTCGTCGGCGCCATCCGTCAGCCGCGCGATGGCGACCAGCAGGCCGGCCGCCAGAAGTACAACGCGATCGTGAAGATCGACTCCGTCAACGGTCAGACCGTCGACGAGGCCGCCAACCGCGTCGACTTCGGCAAGCTCACCCCGATCTACCCGAACGAGCGCCTCCGCCTCGAGACGACGCCCGAGAAGCTCTCGACCCGCATCGTCGACCTCATCGCGCCGATCGGCAAGGGCCAGCGCGGCCTCATCGTCGCGCCCCCGAAGGCCGGCAAGACGCTCATCCTGCAGGCCATCGCCAAGGCGATCGCGGTCAACAACCCCGAGGTCCACATCATGGTGGTCCTGGTCGACGAGCGTCCCGAAGAGGTCACCGACATGCAGCGCTCGGTGAAGGGCGAGGTCATCGCCTCCACCTTCGACCGTCCCGCCGAAGACCACACCACGGTCGCCGAGCTCGCCATCGAGCGCGCGAAGCGCCTGGTCGAGCTGGGCAACGACGTCGTCGTGCTGCTCGACTCGATCACCCGCCTCGGCCGCGCCTACAACCTGGCGTCGCCGGCATCCGGACGCATCCTCTCGGGCGGTGTCGACGCGTCGGCGCTGTACCCGCCGAAGCGTTTCTTCGGTGCCGCGCGCAACATCGAGGGCGGCGGCTCGTTGACGATCCTCGCGACGGCGCTCGTCGAGACCGGCTCCAAAATGGACGAGGTCATCTTCGAGGAGTTCAAGGGCACCGGCAACATGGAGCTGCGCCTCTCGCGCTCGCTCGCCGACAAGCGGATCTTCCCGGCGGTCGACATCTACGCCTCGAGCACCCGCCGCGAGGAGGAGCTGCTCTCGGCCGACGAGGTCAAGATCACCTGGCGTCTCCGCCGCGCCCTCGCCGGACTCGAACTGCAGCAGCAGCTCGAGGTGGTGCTGTCGAAGCTCAAGGAGACCGGTTCCAACACCGAGTTCCTCGTGCAGATCCAGCAGTCGCTCCCCGCGGGCGGCGGCAACGGCAACGGCAACGGCCACGCCCACAAGGGCTGAGCGGTGTTCGATTCGGTCCAGTCGCTGCTGGCCGAGCACGAACAGCTCCAGCAGCAGCTCGCGGATCCGGCGATCCACGCGGATGCCGCGCGGGCGAAGAAGGTCAACCGGCGTTACGCCGAGCTGAGCCAGATCGCGCACGCGCACAGCACCTGGCAGCAGGCGCAGTCCGACCTGGAGGCCGCCCGTGAGCTCGCACGCGAGGACGAGGCGTTCGCCGAGGAGGTCCCGGCGCTCGAAGACGGGCTGCAGGCGGCGCAGGAGAAACTGCGTCGACTGCTGATCCCGCGCGACCCGGATGACGGGCGCGACGTGATCATGGAGATCAAGGGCGGCGAGGGCGGTGAGGAGTCGGCGCTCTTCGCGGCCGACCTGCTGCGGATGTACCTGCACTACGCGGAGTCCCGTGGCTGGAAGACGGAGCTCCTGGAGCGCACCGAGTCCGACCTGGGCGGCTTCAAGGACGTGCAGGTCGCGATCAAGTCGAACTCGTCCGACCCCGCAGACGGTGTGTGGGCGAGCCTGAAGTACGAGGGCGGCGTTCACCGCGTGCAGCGCGTGCCGGCGACGGAGTCGCAGGGGCGCATCCACACCTCGACGACGGGCGTCCTCGTGTTCCCCGAGGTGGATGAGCCGGAAGAGATCCACATCGACCCGAACGACCTGAAGATCGATGTCTTCCGCTCGTCGGGTCCGGGTGGCCAGAGCGTCAACACCACCGACTCGGCCGTGCGCATCACCCACGTGCCGACGGGCATCGTCGTCTCCATGCAGAACGAGAAGAGCCAGCTGCAGAACCGTGAGGCGGGCATGCGCGTTCTGCGCGCCCGTCTGCTCGCCAAGCAGCAGGAGGAGCTCGCGGCGGTGGCCTCCGATGCGCGGCGCAGTCAGATCCGCTCGATGGACCGCTCCGAGCGCATCCGCACCTACAACTTCCCCGAGAACCGCATCGCCGACCACCGCACCGGCTACAAGGCGTACAACCTCGACCAGGTGATGAACGGCGCCATCGGCCCCGTCATCGAGTCCTGCATCCAGATGGACGAAGAGGCGCGTCTGGCCGCCATCGGCGGGGATGAGTAGCACCGGCGCCAGCGCCCACCCGCGGACGCTGTCCGAGCTGCGCGACCACGGCGTCCGCGTGCTCGACGCCGCCCACGTGCCCAGCCCCGAGGTCGACGCGGAACTGCTGTTGGCCCACGTGCTGGGGATCACCCGCGGTCAGGTGCAGGCGAAGGCAGTCACCGGTGCGGGTGTCTCGCCGGATGACCGGGTCGCATTCGTGGAGGCGATCGAGCGCCGCGCCGCCCGCGAGCCGCTGCAGCACATCACCGGTGTCGCCCCGTTCCGTTCCCTGGAACTGTCGGTCGGCCCTGGAGTCTTCGTGCCGCGTCCGGAGACCGAGTTCGTGGCGCAACTCGCGATCGATGCGCTCATGGCGGTGTCGTCGCCCCGACCCACCGCCGTCGACCTCGGCACGGGCAGCGGCGCCATCGCCCTCGCTCTCGCCACCGAGGTGCCGCATGCCGCCGTCTGGGCGGTCGAGAACTCGCCGCGCGCGTTCATCTGGGCTCGCGACAACGTGCGCAACGTCGGCGCCACCAACCTGGAGCTCGTCTTCGTCGACCTGGCCGACGCCCTTCCGGACCTCGACGGCACCTTCGACCTCGTGGTCTCCAACCCGCCCTACATCCCCGACGACGCCATCCCGCGCGACCCGGAGGTACGACTGCACGACCCGGCGGCGGCGCTCTACGGCGGCCCCGACGGTCTCGATGTGGTGCGGGTGCTCTCGCGGCGCGCGATGGCGCTGCTGCGACCCGGCGGATCGCTCGTCATCGAGCACGGCGAACTGCAGGGCGCCGAGATCCGCGCCCTCCTCGACGCCGACGGCTGGCGGGCCGCGGCCACCCATCGCGACCTGCTCGGACGCGATCGGGCGACGACCGCGGTCAGCTAGCGCGGAATCGATCCCTCGGGTGTCCTAGGCTCGATGTGCCCCCGAAACGGGGGAGCCGAGACCGCACCACCACGAGAGGCCGGAGAGTGTCCGACCACGATTCGCGGCCCGCCGCTGCCCGTCCGTTTCAGGTCGACCTGCGCGGCGTCGTCGACCTGCTGAGCCGTCACATCTATTCGAGTCCGCAGGTGTTCCTCCGCGAACTGCTGCAGAACGGACGCGACGCGGTCGCCGCCCGTGCCCTCCTCGATCCGCAGGCGTCGGCGGGCGAGCTACTCATCGAGCCGAGTCACGACGGGGCGCCGTTCCGCTTCCGCGATGACGGCATCGGGTTGACGCTCGAGGAGGCTTCCGAGCTGCTGTCGACGGTCGGCCGCAGCTCGAAGCGCGACGAGGTGCTGGCGCTGCGCCGTGAGGAGTTCCTGGGACAGTTCGGCATCGGAATGCTCAGTTGCTTCATGGTGGCCGACCGCATCGTGGTGCGGAGCAGGTCGGCGCGGGGGACCGCGCCGATCGAGTGGATCGGCGACGCCTCGGGCACGTTCTCGTTGCGGGAGGTGAGCGACGCCGAAGGCGCGGACATCCCGGTGGGAACCACGGTCGAGCTGCAGGCCCGCCCCGACGACGCCGCACTCCTCGGCGCCGAATCGGTCGCCGCCCTCGCGCGACGCTTCGGGGAGTACCTGCCGCTCGCGGTGCGGGTGCGCTCCTCCGACGGCACCTGGGAGACCGTGTCCCGGCTGGCGGTGTTCCTCGACGAGCCCGCCGACGATCCGCGGGTGCGGGAGCTGGGTGCCGAGTGGCTCGGAGGTGAGCCGCTCGATGTGATCCCCCTCGAGGTGGCGGGCACGGGAACCCGCGGCATCGCCTACGTGCTGCCGTTCACACCCTCACCCGGCGCCCGTCAGACGCATCGGGTGTACCTCGGCCGGATGTTGATGGGGGAGCACGTGGGCGACCTGCTCCCCGAGTGGGCGTTCTTCGTGCGGTGCGTGATCGACACGACGGGGCTGACGCCCACCGCGTCCCGTGAGCAACTGATCGACGACGCGGGTCTCGAGTTCACTCGGGAGCAGTTGAGTGCCGAGCTGCGGCGGTGGATCCTTCGCATCGCGAAGACCGACCCCGTGCGGTTCTCGCGTTTCCTGTCGGTGCATCAGCTGGCGTTGAAGGCGGTCGCCGTCCACGACGACGAACTGGCGACCGCCTTGCTGCCGTCGATCGTGTTCGAGACCTCCGCCGGTCTCGCCACGCTGGACACGCTGCTCGACGGAGGCCCGATCCGCTTCGCGGAGACGAACGACGAGTTCCGCCAGGTGGCCCCGATCGCCGACCTCGCGTCGCCCATCGTCAACGGCGGATACACCTACGACGCCGAACTGCTGCGGCGGGTGCCTGCACTGCTCGACCGACCCGTGCAGCGGGTGACGGTGAGCGACGTCCTCGACGACCTCGCGCCGCCTCCGCTCGAGGACCGGGTGCGCTCGTCCCGACTCGAGCAGCGGGCGACTCTCGCACTTCAGGCTTCGCGCGTCGAGGTGTCGACCCGCGCATTCGAGCCCGTCGACCTCCCCGGTCTCTCCGTCATCGACCCGGAGGTGATCCGTCGGATCGAGCGGCAGCGCACGGCGGAGTCCACGACACCAGTGTGGTCGCGGGTGCTGGGTGGTGTCGACGCCCTGCTCGAGCAGCGGCGCGAGCAGTCCGCCTCGGCGCCGGCCGCGCGACTGTGCCTCAACTGGGCGAATCCTCTCGTGCGGCGCCTGGCCGACCTGGACGACGTGGTCGTCTTCGACCGCACCGTGCGTCTGCTGCACGTCCAGTCTCTGCTCGCCGCCCACCGCCCGCTCGGCCCCGACGACCGCCGCATGCTCACGACCGCGCTCGACGACATCGTGCAACTGAGCGTGCTCGGCGGCGCCACCATCCCCACCGATCCCGCCGACCCGTCAGGAGAACCCGCGTGACCAGCCCGAAGCTCGACGACCTGTTCGACCGCATCGACGTGATGCCCGTGGGGCCCGAGGAGCGCGACCTCATCGACCAGGCCATCCGTCTGGCCGAGGAGGAGGGCGACGACGAGGGCGCCTACCTGGCGCGGATGCGCCTCACCAGCTCCGCGCACATGTCGGGCGACACGGACGCGCTCTTCAGCTCGTTCGCCTGGTGCATCGCCCGCAACGAGCAGGACCCGGAACGCTTCCCGCAGCAGGTCGCCGGAAACGACCTCCTCTTCCAGTACAAGTGGATGGCGGGGCGGCTGGGCTCGAACCCCGCGTTCCCCCTCGACGAGGTCGATGCGCTGACCGACGACATGAGCCGTCGTTACCGCGAGGCCGGCGTCTCGCAGTCGGGTGTGCTCCAGTCGCGGGTGTCCACGGCGGTGCTCTCCGGCGACCTCGATGCCGCCGTTCGGCATCAGCGGGAGCGCGACCTGATCCCGCGCGACGACTACAGCCACTGCGAGGCCTGCGTCCGCAGCACCGACGCGCGCATCGCGCAGCTCCGTGGCGATGAGGCGGAGGCCCTGCGTCTCTTCGACGAGATCATCGCGCAGGAGCTCAGCTGCGGGGAGGAGCCGGAAGCCGCGCAGGGCGAGGCGCTCCTGGCGCTGTTGCGGGCCGGACGCTTCGACGACGCCGTCCTGCATCACCGGCAGGGGTACCGGGCGGCCCGTGCGCTGCCCGACGGCTTCGCGATCGTGGCCGACCACCTGGTGTTCTGCGCCGTGACGGGCAACGCCGCGCGCGGCCTTGCGATCCTCGAGCGCCACCTCCACGAGCTCGGGCGCGATCCGCTCGACCTCGCGACCACGCTGTACCAGCTGATCGCGGTGGGGGTCCTGCTCGACGCCGTCACGGCGGCCGGGCAGGGCGAGGCGCTCGTGCGTGGATCGGACGACCCGCGCCTCGCCGAGGTGCTCGGCGGGTTCGACGGTCCGCGGCCGGTCGCGGTGTTCGCCGAGCAGGCCTGGGCCGCCGCGACCACCGTCGCCGCACGCTTCGACGCGCGCAACGGCAACGAGTTCTTCGGCCGTCTCGTGGTGGCTCGCCGCGGGCTCGCCCAGGAGCGCTACGACGTGCCGCTCGAGGGGTCGGTCTTCGTGCCGACGTCGTCGCGGCCGGCTGCGGAGCCGGCCGATGCGGCGGCGTGGCTCGCGCGGGCTCGTGACACGTTCATCGGCGACACCGTCGACGCCGGGCTCGCCGTGGATGCGGGACTCGCCGCCGACCCGTCGTCCGAGCTCCGTCTCGAACTGCTCGCGCTTGCCGTCGCACTCGCGCTGCGCTCGGGCGACCCGGATGCGGCCGCGACGCGGGTGCGGGAACGGATCGCAGCGCTGCGTACCGAGGGCCGCGACGTGCAGGCGGACCGCGAGGAGCGCCTCGGATTGCGCCTGTACGGTGAGGCCACCGCCGACGATCTCGATGCGCTTCGCGCGGAGGCGTCCGCCGCCGAGGGCACGGATCGTGGCCGGCTGCTCGCCCTCATCGGCGACCTCCTCCTGCGCCTCGACGAGCCGGAGGCGGCGCTCGGCGCCCTCGACGATGCCGCGACCCTCGTCGACGACGTGCCCGCCGACGGACGCCTCGCCGGCATCCGTCTGCGTCGTGCCTTCGCGGTGGGCAACCTCGGTCGTCCCGAGGAAGCGGATGCGGAGCTGCAGAGCATCGCCGACACCGCAGGCATCCCGGCGGCCCTCCGCATCCAGGCGCTCTATACGCTGACGCGTTCGTCGCTCGACCGCGGTGAGGTCGCCTCCGCCGTGCAGTTCGGTGAGCGGCACCTCGCCGAGTGGATCGCGCTGGGTCAGAGCGGGGGCATCGTCGACGCGGCGGTGTGGGCCGCGCGAGCCCTGAGCGCCGCCGACCGCGACGACGAGGCCGCCGCGCGCATCGAGTACGCGATCCGCACGGCGGAGCGGGGTGAGCTGCCCACCGACGACCTGCGCTTCCAGCTGGGTCGCTACCAACTGTGGGCGGGGCGCGGCGACGACGCGCGCGACACCTTGGAGGAGCTCTACCGTTCACTCGCTCCCGACGTCGAGCCGATCGTCGCCGCCAACGTGCTGTTCTGGCTGGGCGATGCGGCGCGGCGCACGGGCGACGCGGAGCTTGCCTACAACGCCTGGCTGCAGGCGGTCGACCGCGCACGGAAGGCGGAGGACCCCGTGCTCGCCGCCCGCGCAGGCGTCGGCCTCGGAAACCTGTTGGCCGAGTACGGCGACGACGACGCGGTCGACGTCCTCGCGGGAGCCCTGGCGGACGCACGGGCCGCAGGCGACACCCCGATGATCGTCGAAGCGCAGCACACGCTCGGGCGGGTGCATCTGCATTTCGGCGACGAGTCCGGCCTGTCCGAACTGGATGCCGTGCACGAGTTGGCCGTCGCCGAGGGCGCCGACTGGCTCGCCGCCGACGTCACCGACTCCCGC
The DNA here is from genome assembly GCA_023386365.1 of Actinomycetes bacterium. GTDB lineage: Bacteria > Actinomycetota > Actinomycetes > Actinomycetales > Microbacteriaceae > Homoserinibacter. The sequence goes on from JAEWJX010000031.1 coordinate 8,014, forward strand.
GCGCGCGGCCTCGCCTCGCTGGGCCGCCTCGATGAGGCACTCGATGCCTTCGCCCGCAGCAGCGAGGGATACGCGGCTGCGGGTGACGAGTCGAGGGCTGCGAGTTCGGCGCTTGCGGCCGCGCGCAACCTCGTCCAGGTGGAGCGGACGACGGAGGCGATCGACCGATTCCGTCAGGCGCTCGGCGTGTTCCCGGCAGGGAGTACCGAGCACGCGGTGATCTCGGAGGAGCTCGCCGAGGCGCTGGATGCGATCGGCCGAGGCGGCGAGGCCCGCGAGGTCCGCGCGGCGGCGGGTTAGGCGACGCGGGCGCGGGCGAACGCCTCGATCGCGTCGAGCAGGCCGTCAGCGTCGCCGTAGCGGTAGGTGGTGATCCCGACGGATTCGGCGGCGGCGACGTTCTCGGCCAGATCGTCGACGAAGAAGGTCTCGGCGGGGGATGCGCCGTAGTGCGCGAGCACCCGCTCGAAGACCAGCGGATTCGGCTTGCGGGCCCCGTAGCGGCTCGTGGTGCGCAGGTGGTCGCCGAAGAGCGGGGCGATCTCCGGTGCGATGGCCGCTAGGTGCTCGTCGAGCAGGGGGCCGTTGTTGGTGAGCAGGCTGACGCGCCCGAGTTCGGCGGCGCGGGTGACAGCGGCGATCGCATCCGGGCGCGGGGTCATCGCGGAGCGGCGGTTGGCGACCCAGTCCTCGGCGGAGATCTCGACGCCGAGTGCTGTGCCGAGTGCGGAGCGGTAGCCGTCGCCGTCGGGGAACCGACCCGCCTCCGCGGCCCACTCGCCCTCGTCGTGCCACCAGCGGCGGCGTAGCTCGGCGAGTTCGATGCCGGTCAGTGCGGTCAGCCCCGCCATCCGGGCGCGCCAGTCGTAGTCGTAGAGCACATCGTCCATGTCGAAGAGGAAGAGCAGAGTCATCACATCCATCCTCGCCCACGCCGCTGTGCGCCGCGTCCCGGCCGTGCGCTCCTAGGATGGGGGATGCCATGGCGACGTACGACACCGGAGACCCCGAGCAGCTGCTGACGGGCATGCGTCTCGCTCGCGGCGCCATCGCCCGGGGAGAACTCGTCGTCATCCCCACCGACACCGTCTACGGTCTCGCGGCCGATGCGTTCTCACCGGCCGCGGTGCAGCGGCTGCTCGACGCGAAGGGTCGCGACCGCACAGCGCCCCCGCCCGTGCTGGTTCCGGGGGTGCCGACTCTGGAGGCCCTCGCCGACCCAGTGCCGGATGAGGTGCGCGCCCTGGTCGAGGAGTTCTGGCCTGGTGGCCTCACGGTGATCCTGCGCGCCCGCTCGATGCTCGACTGGGACCTGGGCGACACGCGCGGCACCGTCGCGCTGCGCATGCCGCGCGACCCGATCGCCCTGGAGCTGCTCGCCGAGACCGGCCCGCTCGCGGTGTCGAGCGCGAACCGCACGGGGGAACCCGCGGCGCTCACCGCCGCAGAGGCCGAACGCATGCTCGGTGACGCGGTCGCGGTGTACCTCGACGCGGGCACGGCGGGGGATGCGTACCCCGAGGCCGAGGCGCACGCCGGTTCCACGATCGTCGACGCCACCAACCTCGAGCACCCGGAGGGCAGGCTGCGCATCGTGCGGCACGGCGTCATCCCGGATTCCGAGATCATCCGCGTCGTCGGGGCCGACCGATGCGACTGATCTACTACGTGCTCACGGCGGGCATCGCCGCCGTCGTCGCGTTCGCGTTCTCGATGGTGATCTGGAAGCTGTCGACCCGCTACCGCCTCTACCCGAAGATCCGCGAGCGCGACGTGCACACGCGCCCCACGCCGCGCCTCGGGGGAGTGGCGATGTTCCTGGGTGTGGCGGCGGCGTTCGGCGTGGGCGCATTCCTCCCCCCGCTGGCGCTCGTCTACTCGCAGCCGATGCACATCTGGGGACTCCTCGGTTCCGCGTTGATGATCGTGCTGATCGGTGTGGCCGACGACATCTGGGATCTCGACTGGTTCACGAAGTTGGCCGGGCAACTGCTCGCGGCCTCGCTGCTGGCCTGGTCCGGTATCCAGTTCCTGTCGTTCCCGCTCCCCGGGGTGATCGTCGCGCCGGCCGCGTGGCAGTCGCTCGTCTTCACCGTGTTCGCGATCGTGCTCGTCATGAACGCCATCAACTTCATCGACGGACTCGACGGCCTTGTCGCGGGTGTCGCCATCATCGCCAACGGCGCCTTCTCGGTGTACGTCTACATCATCACGGCGGGGCCGGCGGGGCAGAGCGACTACTTCAACCTCGCGCAGCTCATCTCGGCCATCCTGATCGGCGCCTGTATCGGCTTCCTGCCGCTCAACTGGCATCCGGCCCGCCTCTTCATGGGCGACGCCGGGGCGCTCCTCGTGGGGCTCTTGATGGCCGCCTCGACGATCGCGGTCACCAGCCAGATCGACACCGAGCTGCTGCCTGACACCGTCGGGAGCGCCCGTCAGCTGTTCCCGGCGCTCATCCCGCTGCTGCTGCCGTTCGCGATCCTCATCATCCCGCTGCTCGACTTCGGCCTGGCGGTGATCCGTCGCCTCCGTGCCGGCAAGTCGCCGTTCAGCGCCGACCGCAAGCACCTGCACCACCGACTCCTCGACATGGGGCACTCGCACCTGCACGCGGTGCTCATCCTCTACGCGTGGACGGCGGCCGCCTCGATCGGCATGCTCCTGTTCCTGTTCATCGACACCTGGTGGGCGGCTCTCGCGACGGTGCTCGGGCTGCTGGCCTGCGCGATCGTCACCCTCGCCCCCCTGAGCCGTCGCAAGGCGATCGAGGTCGCCGTGCAAAGCGCCGACCCGGAGGTCGCCGCAGAAGCCCACGTGGCGCAGTTCGATCCTCTCGACGAGGCGGCGGCCACCGGACCCGAGCCGAGCGACGAGGCCGCGCGTGACGCGCTCCGCCGGCTGCATGACAAGGAGAACCCCGAATGAGCACCGCATCCGCCAACCCGATCATGACGACCTCGCTGAGGTGGGGCGGCCTGTTCGCCTTGGGGCTCGCGATCGTCGCGGGGACGATCGGCTACCTCGTCGCGGGGCTCCCGGGGCTGTGGGGCGGACTGCTCGGTGCGGGTCTCGCGTTCCTTTTCCTCGGGCTCACGGCGGCCAGCATCCTGCTCGGGCAGCGTCTCACCGCCGACGACCCCGGCAGCCCGCTGTTCTTCGGGGTCGTGCTCGGTGCGTGGCTGCTCAAGCTCATCGTCTTCTTCATCTTCATGTTCTGGTTGCGGGGTCAGACGTGGCTGGATCCGTGGGTGTTCTTCCTCTCGGTGATCGCCGCCGTCCTGGGCTCGCTGATCGTGGACGTGCTCGCGTTCCAGCGATCCCGGATGCCGTATGTCGACGTCGCTCTGCCCGGTGACGACGAGAAACAGGATTGACAGGTCAGGACGTCCTAACCCACCCGTCAGCCCTGATATGGTTGACAACAACCCCATTCGATCGCCGCGTCCTCGCACGCCCCGACTTTGGAGTCAGCGCTGCTAGCTTCCGCCCTCACCCCCCTGCTTCGGTTCAGTGACGACTCCGACGGCGGATTCCACGGCCCCTCTCTCGAGGAGTTCTTCCCGCCGGCGATCTTCTTCGAAGGCACGCCGTTCGAGATGAACCGGATCATGGTGATCCGCATCCTCGTCACCATCGTGCTGATCGTCTGGCTGCTTCTGGCCACGCGTCGCATGCGCATCGTCCCCACCCGCGGTCAGGTCGCCAACGAGTTCATCCTCGGCTTCATCCGCAACAACATCGTCTTCGAGACGCTGGGTGAGAAAGACGGCAAGCGCTTCATGGCGCCGCTCATGGCGATGTTCATCCTGATCCTCGGGCTGAACCTCACGGGCGTCATCCCGTTCCTCAACATCGCGGGAACCTCCGTCATCGGAACCCCGCTCGTGCTGGCCCTCGTGTCGTACGTGATGTTCGTCTACGCGGGTATCAAGAAGCACGGCTTCGTGTTCTTCAAGAACTCGCTCTTCCCGAGTGGTGTGCCGTGGCCGCTGTACATCATCGTCACGCCCATCGAGCTCATCTCGACCTTCATCCTTCGGCCGATCACGCTCACCCTCCGTCTTCTCATGAACATGGTCGCGGGGCACATGCTCCTCGTGCTCTGCTTCTCGGCCACCCAGTTCTTCTTCGTGACCGTGCTGTTCAACGAGGGCAACCTCATCGGCCTGCTCGGCATCGGAACCCTCGCCTTCGGCGGCGTCTTCACGCTCTTCGAGCTGCTCGTCGCGGTCCTGCAGGCGTACGTCTTCACCTTCCTCGCCGCCGTCTACATCCAGCTCGCGCTGGCGGACGAGCACTGATCTCCGGCAACCGCCGGGCCCATCCCTGAAACCCCGTCCCCAAAGAAAAGGAAATCCCGTGATTGTTGGATACCTCGCCCCCATCGCTTTCGGTCTCGCCTCGATCGGCTCGGCCATCGGCGTGGGCCTCGTCGTCGGCAAGACCATCGAGTCGGTCGCTCGTCAGCCCGAGCTGCAGGGTCGCCTCACCGGTCTGATGTTCCTCGGTATCGCGTTCACGGAGGCCCTCGCCTTCATCGCGATCGCCGTGGGCTTCATCCCCTTCACCGCCCCCGCCTGATCCGCGTCCCCACCCACCGAAGGAGGTAGGGATGCTGCCCGCATTCCTCGACGTTCGCACCGAAGACGTCAATCCGCTGATTCCGGCGGACTACGACATCATCTGGTCGTCTGTCATCTTCGTCGCGCTGCTCATCGTGGTGGCCGTGTTCGTCGTCCCGCGCCTCAACAAGGCGCTGGATGCACGAGCCGAAGCCATCGAGGGCGGCCTGAAGAAGGCCGAAGAAGCTCAGGCGGCGGCTGCCGCCGCTCGCGACGAGTACAACGCCCAGCTCGCCGAGGCGCGCGCCGAAGCGGCTCGCATCCGTGAGCAGGCCCGCACCGACGGCGCGGCGATCCTTGCCGAGCTCAAGGAGCAGGCCCAGGCCGAGGCGAACCGCATCACGGCCAACGCCCAGGTGCAGATCGAGGCAGAGCGCGCCGCAGCGCTCGTCTCGCTCCGCGCCGAGGTCGGCTCCCTCGCGCTCGACCTCGCGTCGGGTGTCATCGGCGAGTCGCTGTCCGACGACAAGAAGGCGTCGGCGCTCGTCGACCGCTTCCTCGCGGACCTCGACGCCGACGAGAAGGCGAAGGCGGGCAAGTAGATGGGTTCGGCGTCCCGCGAAGCCCTCGAGGCGGCGAAGCAGCAGCTCGCCGCGTCGAAGGGCGTGACCCTCGCGACCGGTGAGCAGCTGCTCGCCGCTGGCCGCTCGATCGAGTCGTCGGTTCAGCTGCGGTCGGTGCTCGCCGACCCGGCGGTTCCCGCGGATCGCAAGTCGGCGCTGCTGAAGAGCATCTTCGGATCGCTCGACGGCACGGCCGCGGCGCTCCTCGACGGCATCGTGGCGTCGCGCTGGTCGAGCCAGGCGGAGCTGCTCGACGGCATCGAGGTGATCGGCATCCGTGCCATCGCCGTGGCCACCGGCCCCGACGCCGGCATCGAGGGCGAGCTGTTCGCCTTCGGGCGCAGCGTCGCGAGCGACAACGAGCTCGAGCTCGCGGTCGGCAGCAAGCTCGGCACGCCCGAGGCCAAGGCCGCGCTGGTGCAGAAGCTGCTCGCGGGCAAGGCCCAGCCGGGCACGGTCGCCATCGTGAGCCACCTCGTGCAGAGCCCGCGCGGTCGCCGTATCGGCGCCCTGCTCGCGGGGGCGGCCGACGTCATCGCGGATGCCGGGGGAGCGGTCGTCGCGACCGTCACCTCCGCGGTCACCCCGACCGCCGCGCAGCTCGCGGCCCTCGAGAAGACGATGGGTGCGCGCTACGGTCGCGCCCTCCGCATCAACCTCATCATCGACCCCACCATCGTGGGCGGCCTGCGCGTGCAGATCGGCGACGACGTCATCGACGGTTCCATCGCCTCGCGCATCGCCGACCTCCGCATCCGACTCGCCGGCTGACCCGGCACACTGACGCACCACTCCAAGGAAGAGACATGGCAGACATCACGATCAGCCCGGACGAGATCCGTTCCGCGCTCAAGGATTTCGTCGCCGGCTACCAGCCGGAGAAGGCGAGCACGACCGAGGTCGGCACCGTCATCGACGCGGCCGACGGCATCGCGCACGTCGAGGGACTCCCCGGCGCGATGGCGAACGAGTTGCTGCGTTTCGAAGACGGCACGCTGGGCCTCGCGCTCAACCTCGACGAGGACAGCATCGGCGTCATCGTGCTCGGTGAGTTCACCGGCATCGAGGCGGGCCAGACCGTCACCCGTACCGGCGAGGTTCTCTCCTCGCCCGTCGGCGACGGCTTCCTCGGCCGTGTCGTCGACCCGCTCGGCAACCCGATCGACGGCCTCGGCGAGATCGCGGCCGAAGGTCGTCGCGCGCTCGAGCTCCAGGCGCCCGGCGTCATGCAGCGCAAGTCGGTGCACGAGCCGCTGCAGACCGGCATCAAGGCCATCGACGCGATGATCCCCGTCGGCCGCGGTCAGCGTCAACTGATCATCGGCGACCGCCAGACCGGCAAGACGGCCATCGCGATCGACACCATCATCAACCAGAAGGCCAACTGGGAGTCGGGCGACGTCACCAAGCAGGTTCGCTGCATCTACGTCGCCATCGGACAGAAGGGCTCCACGATCGCCGCCGTCAAGGGCGCGCTCGAGGACGCCGGAGCGATGGAGTACACCACCATCGTCGCCGCGCCCGCATCCGACCCCGCGGGCTTCAAGTACCTTGCCCCCTACACCGGCTCGGCCATCGGTCAGCACTGGATGTACGGCGGCAAGCACGTCCTGATCATCTTCGACGACCTGTCGAAGCAGGCCGAGGCCTACCGCGCCGTCTCGCTGCTCCTCCGCCGCCCGCCGGGACGTGAGGCGTACCCGGGCGACGTCTTCTACCTGCACTCGCGTCTGCTGGAGCGTTGCGCGAAGCTGTCTGACGAGCTCGGCGCCGGATCGATGACGGGTCTCCCGATCATCGAGACCAAGGCGAACGACGTGTCGGCCTACATCCCGACCAACGTGATCTCGATCACCGACGGCCAGATCTTCCTCCAGTCCGACCTGTTCAACGCCAACCAGCGCCCCGCCGTCGACGTGGGCATCTCGGTCTCGCGAGTCGGTGGCGACGCGCAGGTGAAGTCGATCAAGAAGGTCTCCGGCACGCTGAAGCTCGAGCTGGCCCAGTACCGCTCGCTCGAGGCGTTCGCGCTCTTCGCCTCCGACCTCGACGCGACCAGCCGTCGTCAGCTCGAGCGTGGCGCCCGCCTCACCGAGCTGCTCCGTCAGCCCCAGTACTCGCCGTTCCCCGTCGAGCAGCAGGTCGTCTCGATCTGGGCCGGCACGAAGGGCAAGCTCGACACGGTTCCCGTCGAAGACGTGCTGCGGTTCGAGCGCGAGCTGCTCGACCACCTCGCGCGCAACACGAAGGTGCTCGACACTCTCCGCGACACGAACGTGCTCGATGACGCGACCGAGGCCGAGCTGTCGGCTGCGGTCGACGCCTTCCTCGTCGAGTTCCAGCCCGGTGGTGGCGTCGACCTCGACGCACTCGGCAGCGAGGAGTTCGCGGCCGCCGAGGTCGAGGACGTCAACCAGGAGCGCATCGTGAAGGGCAAGCGCTGATCCGCCTCCGCGGCCAGCACTGACCTCAACGCACACCTCGACAGGAAGAGAAGGACATGGGAGCCCAGCTTCGGGTCTACCGGCAGAAGATTCGTTCTGCCCAGACGACCAAGAAGATCACCCGTGCCATGGAGCTGATCGCGGCTAGCCGCATTCAGAAGGCGCTCCAGCGGGTGTCGGCCTCTGCGCCGTACGCCCGCGCGGTGACGCGCGCCGTTTCGGCGGTTGCGACGTACTCGAACGTGGGCCACGTGCTCACCACCGAGCCCGAGAAGATCCAGCGCGCCGCGGTCGTGGTCTTCAGCTCGGACCGCGGACTCGCCGGCGCGTTCAACGCGAACGTGCTGCGCGCGAGCGAAGAGCTCACCACCCTGCTCACCGAGCAGGGCAAGGAGGTCGTCCACTACGTGGTCGGTCGCCGCGGTGTGAGCTACTTCAACTTCCGCAAGCGCACTCCCGAGCGCGCCTGGATCGGTGACACCGACACCCCGAGCTTCGCCACAGCGCAGGAGATCGGCGAAGAGATCGTCGCCCGGTTCATCCAGCCCACTGCAGAAGGCGGCGTGGACGAGATCCACATCGTCTACAACCGCTTCGTCTCGATGCTCACGCAGGATCCCGAAGTGGTCCGTCTGCTGCCGCTCGAGGTCGTCGAGGGCGTCGAAGAGCCGGATGCGACCGAGATCTTCCCGCTCTACGAGTTCGAGCCGGAGCCCGAGGCCGTCCTTGACGCGCTCCTGCCGGTGTACATCGAGAGCCGCATCTTCAACGCGCTGCTGCAGTCGGCCGCCTCCAAGCAGGCTGCCACGCAGAAGGCGATGAAGTCGGCGAGCGACAACGCCGACAAGCTCATCCGCGACTACACCCGCCTTGCGAACAATGCGCGCCAGGCGGAGATCACCCAGCAGATTTCCGAGATCGTGGGCGGCGCTGACGCCCTCGGTTCGGCTAAGTAATACGACAGGAAGAGAAACCATGGCTACCGCTACCAAGAAGTCGCAGGCTGCCGAGGCGGCTGAGGGCGGCGTCGGACGCGTCGCACGCGTCACGGGCCCCGTCGTCGACATCGAGTTCCCTCACGACGCGATCCCCGAGATCTACAACGCGCTGAAGACCGACATCACCATCGGTGACGAGACCACCACCATCACGCTCGAGGTCGCTCAGCACCTCGGTGACGACCTGGTGCGAGCGATCGCCCTCAAGCCGACCGACGGCATCGTCCGCGGCCAGGCTGTGGTCGACACCGGCGCCGCCATCTCGGTGCCCGTCGGCGACGTCACCAAGGGCAAGGTCTTCAACGTCACCGGCGAGATCCTCAACGGCGAGCCCGGCGAGAAGATCGAGATCACCGAGCGTTGGCCGATCCACCGCAAGCCCCCGGCATTCGACCAGCTCGAGTCGAAGACCCAGCTCTTCGAGACCGGCATCAAGGTCATCGACCTCCTCACCCCGTACGTCCAGGGTGGAAAGATCGGCCTCTTCGGTGGTGCGGGCGTCGGCAAGACGGTCCTCATCCAGGAGATGATCCAGCGCGTCGCGCAGGACCACGGTGGTGTGTCGGTGTTCGCCGGTGTCGGCGAGCGTACCCGTGAGGGCAACGACCTCATCCACGAGATGGAGGAGGCGGGCGTCTTCGACAAGACCGCCCTCGTCTTCGGCCAGATGGACGAGCCGCCGGGGACGCGTCTGCGCGTCGCGCTGTCGGCTCTGA
>JAEWJX010000112.1 GCA_023386365.1 Actinomycetes bacterium
TTCTTCGCCTCGGTCGCCTTCGCGCTCGCCTTCGTCAGGCGCTCCTTGGCATCGGCCTCGACCTTCGTGCGGTCCGTCTGCATGCCGGCGTGCGCGCCGGTGACGTCCTCGTCCGCGTCCGCGACGCCCTTCGTCCCCTCGGACTTGGCCTCGGCCTGCTCCTCGATCTGCTTGGTCTGGAGCTCGGCGCGATCCTCCGTGCTCATCGGGCGCTGCTGAGCCGCAGCCTGCTCCTCGGCGTGCTTCTGGTCGAGGCGCGCTTGCTCGTTCCGGGCTTCCTGCTGCTCGCTCGTGAGGTTCGCTTCCGCGTTCCTGACTTCCTTGTTCCGGTCGGCAGCGCAGGCCGCTGCGCCGATCGCGAGCGCGGTGACGAGGGCGAGTCGTTCGAGCTTCATGGTTCGTTCTCTCGTGGTTGGTTGTTGAGACATTGAGGTCGAGCTGCCGGGGAGCGTCCCCGACGCACCGCGCTGAACAGCAGACCGTGTGCCTCCACGAGATCTCGGTGAGTTGCACGAATTGACGCGTTAGCGCGACGGTGCGCCATGCCTAACGTGAGGCGAGGCCGGGCCCGCCGGCAGGCAGAGCTACACGAGCGAGGTGCGCGTCAGCTTCTTGTGGCGGAGCGTCCACTGCATGCCGGTGAAGAGCGACGTCACCAGGCGCCGCGCGGTCGCCGTGTCGGCCGGCATGCCGTCGCTCGCCAGCCAGGACACGTCGATGACGACCGTCTTCGGCGTGCTCCCGTGACGGATCGTGACCGTCTCGAGGTCGTCGTTCGGTCGTCTCCCCGTGGTCGTCCAGATGCACGTGTGACGGTTCCAGCGTGGCTTGCCGACCCCCGCCATCCGGCACGCGTGCGCGACCCACTTCTGGGTCACCGGCAGAGGCAGCGTCGCCTCGACCGAAGACGAGACCCGGACCGGGCCACGGACTGCTGCCGCGAGCGCGCTCGGCAGCTCCATCAGCTGTTTCGCTTCCATCTCCACCTCTCGCTCTCGACGGCAGAGGCCGTCGAGTCCCGGGCAAGCTCGTGCCATGGAAGCCGGCAGCAGACCAGGAAGTCTCTGGCAACGCGCTGTTGCCAAACGGGAAAGGATCAGCTGCCGGCAGCCCTCGTCGCGACGATGACCTTCGATGCGTAGCAGCGTTCGCTCTTCTCGACCGTGAGCCCGTGTCTACCGAAGAGAGCCGCGAGATCGATCCGCTGATACTGCCGGAAAAACGGCTCGTTCACGTAGTCGCGGAACACGTCGCTGATCCCTTCGACCGTCTCGCGTCCCTCCGGCGGAGCGTCTTCGGGCTGCGCGGCGTCCATGAAGTAGAGGCGTCCGCCCGGCTTCAGCACCCGCGCGATCTCGCTCGTCACGGATTCGATCACCGTGGGCGGAAGCTCGTGGAACAACCAGATGCACGTGACCGCATCGAAGCGGCGCGTCCATTCGGGCGCCATCGCCTCGGCCTTCATCTGGAGGAAGCTCGCTTCGCGGCCGCGGAAGACGCGTGCGACGCCGAGATAGTGCGGAGACAGATCGATGCCCGTCACCGGATGGCTCCGTCCCTGAAGCCGCGCCTGCGACAGCCACGAGGCTGTGCCGCAGCCGACGTCGAGGATGTCGAGGTGGTCGCCGATCGGGATCTCGTCGATGAGCGCCTGCCGCATGAGCCGGTTCGTGCCCATGAAGAGGAACCGGATCTGCCACTCGTACGTGAGCGCCGCGCGGAACGAGAGGTTGCCGTTGGGCTGATGATGGAAGTCGTTCAGGTAGTAGTCCGGATACGGGAAGGCATCCGACGGCCTCACTTCACCGCGCGAGATGCCGCGACGCGTGCGTGACACGACGCGCACCAGATCGAATGGCGCGCTCGCGAGGAAGAAGGGGAGCATCGCGAGGTCCTCGCGCTCCGCTCGGCGCATCACGTCGCGCATCCCGGGCCGTTCGAGGACGCGGCGATGGAGCTCGTAGGCGTCACGGAGCGCGAACTTGCCGTAGTCGCGCTCGACGTCGCCGAACGGCTTCGCCAGGCGTGCGGTCGCTGCGGTCATGCCCGCATAGAAGCCCGTGCGGAGGGCTGCCTGCGCGCTGACGATCGTGCGTGCGAGCGCCGACGTCGCATTCGCATTCGCGTTGGACGCGCTCGGCGAGGGAGCGATCGCGGGGGCCTTCATCTTCCGATCCTTTCCGCTCGCGAACGTGCGAGGCCGAAGGCAAACGTAGGAAGCTCTCCGGGCGTCGCCAGTGCGGCGGCGGCGCTCGATCGTGTGCCTCATCGCGGCGGCGCGCGTGCGTCGAGCGAAGCCGATCGGGCTCGCGGCTAGGGCGGCGGCACGTAGCGGACGATGTCGCCGAAGCTCGAGCGCGTGAAGTAGAGCACGCCGCCCTGGATCGTGATGCCGACCGGCACGCCCTGCTTCGTCAGGATCGGCTCGGGCTCCGAGTCCGTGCTCGCCCACGCGACACGCTCGATCGTGCTGTACTCGCTGTTCGCCCAGTAGAGGTACTTGTCGTCGAACGCGAAGCTCTCGACGTAGCCGCCGATCTTCGCG
>JAEWJX010000059.1 GCA_023386365.1 Actinomycetes bacterium
GCGGCGCGCGGGGGGGGGGGCGCGGCGCCGGGGGCGTTCCCGCCGTCGACCTGGATGGTGTTGCTGAGGGTGACGATGTCGGATGCGGTGGGCACCGTGTTCGAGGCGACCTCGAACCGGAACGGAACCGCGGCGGCCGCTCCCGCGGGGATCGCACCTGCGAACTCGACCTCGAAGCCGACGATGCGCTGCCCGCCGGTGAGGGCGGGGGTGGCGGGCCACGCGTCGCCGGACGCGATCGTGGTCGGTGCGGGGGCCGTGCCCGAGCTCACCAGCCAGCGCACGGTGGCGGAGGTGGCGCCGGCGGGCCACGCCGTGCCGCTGTCGCGCAGCGCGGTGAACGTGAGGTGCGTGTCGGCGAGGAGCGTGTCCGGAAGCTGGGTGAGGGTGAGCGTCGCGAGGGGGCCGTTGGAGTCGTTGCGGCCGTTGAGCACGGCGACACTGCCCGTGCCCGCAGGGATCACCGCGTCGACGAAGCTGGTGTTGGCGTACACGATCGAGGTGAGCGGTCCGATGGCGTAGGTGGCCGTGGCGGCCTGGCTCGCGGTGCCGTGACCGGGCACGGCGACCGTACCGCGCACGTTCGCGGTCACGTTCGCGCCGGTGACGAGCGGTGTCGACGCCGCGCGGGTGGAGGCGCGCTGGATGAGGTCGAGGGCGAGCGAGCCCGCCGTGCCGTTCGCGACGAGGGTGGTTCCGGTCGACGAGGTGAAGCGGATGCGCAGGCCGGTCACATCCGCCGCCGCGGCCGAACCGGGCAGGGCGGCGACGGTCGACGGCGCGCCGGTGACCCAGGCGCCGTTCACGTACGCGTCGACCTGCACCCGATCCGCACCCTGCGGGAACGTCAGCGCACCGAAGCCGCCGAACGTGACCGTGTCGAACAGGTTCGAGACGGCAGTCGGGTCGACCGGCACCAGCAGTTCGAGGCTGTCGGCGAGCGCGTTCGAGGTGTTGCGGGTGGTGACGGTGAGAGTCGACGCCTCGCCCACCTTGTACTGGGTGGTCGAGGGCGCCCAGCTGGCGCCCGTGGCGGTGGCGACGACGAAGGGGATGTTGATGGTGACGGGGGCGTCGGCCGTCTTGGTGAGGGCGTTGTCGGCCGTGATGCTGGCGGTGTTGGTGACGGCGACGCCGTTCGACGGCCAGTTCGGCGAGAGGCCGGCCGGCACCGTGAAGGTGACCTGGATGGAGGGGCCGTCACCGGAGGCGAGGCCCACACCGCCCGCGTCGAGCGGGCGCGTGAAGTTGACGGTGAGGGTGCGGTTGTTGGGGCCGCCGAAGGTCGCAGTGCCGGGGGCGCCGGTGATGGCGGCGTTCGGGGTGAGAGTGAGGGCGTCGAACTCGGGCGGCAGCACGTCGACCACCTGCGCGTTGATGCAGTCGGCACTCGAGCAGTCGACGGTGATCGTGTAGGTGAACGACTGGCCGGGCGTGTTGACGCTGCGGCTCACCGACTTCGAGATGTCGAGCACCGCGTCGATCTCGGCCGCCGCGGCGGGAGCTGCGACCAATCCACCGAGAAGGGCGGTCAGCGCGACCAGTGCTGCGCCGAGGGTGAATCTGTGACTGCGTCGCGTGCTCAAGCTCTATCCCGTTCCGTATCCCCGGACCCGGGCGCGCGCGGACACGACCCCGCCGTGCAGGGGTGGGGACCTCGAGCGGATCGAGGCTCGGCGGGGGCGTGCGCGGACGGCTCGGGTTACCGTCTTCTCCCCTCAAACTAACGAGCGCAATCGTTGTACGCATGCCCCCAGGCATGGCGTGACCCGAAGGGGGGCAGAACGTGTCCCCCAGTTGGTTGACCGGTTCAGCCCAACACGCCGACGGAGGCGAGCGCGGCGCGCAGGAGCGTACCCCGGCCCCCTTCGAGCTCCGCGTGGATGGTCGCCGACGACGCCTCGGCGGGGGTCATCCAGGTGATCTCGAGAGCGTCCTGCCGCGGCTCGCAGGTGCCCGTCACGGGCACCACGAACGCGAGCGACACCGCGTGCTGGCGGTCGTCGACGTACGCGGAGAGGCCCGGGATGGGGAAGTACTCGGCCACCTGGAACGGCACCGGGCTCGCCGGCAGCAGCGGGAACGCCATCGGCCCGAGATCCTTCTCCAGGTGACGGAACAGCGCGTCGCGGATCGTCTCGCCGTACATCACCCGGCCCGACACGAGGGTGCGGGTGATCTCGCCGGCGGCGTTGGCCCGCAGCAGCACGCCCACCTGGGTGACGACGCCGAGACCGTCGACCCGCACCGGCACCGCCTCCACGTAGAGGAGGGGGATGCGGCCGCGCACCCAGTCGAGCTCGTCGTCACTCAGCCACGAGTTCGGCTCGTCGCGCGGGGGTTCGCGAGGAGGTTCGGGGATACCGGCGCCCACGGTGCTCATGGTTCATTGTGGCGCACATCCGCAGGGGTGCACGATGGAGGCGTGAGCGAGCTCTCGATCGACCCCGACCTCATCATCTGGAGCGCAGACCCCGACGCCCGGCGCGAGCATCCGCTCGTGATCGTGTTGCACGGGCGCGGGTCGGACGAACGGGATCTGGCGTCTCTGTTCCCGATGCTCCCGGGCGGGTTCGTCTACGCCTCGTTGCGTGCCCCGCTGCCGTTCGGCCCGGCGTACGCGTGGTTCCCGGGCGACCCGGCACGGCCGGGCGACCCGCCCGCCGAGAGCGTCGACGCGATCACGGATGCGGTGCTCGCCTGGCTGAGCGGGCTCGGCTGGGTGCCGCCGAAGGTGGGTGCGCTCGGGTTCTCGCAGGGCGGGGCGATGGCGGTGCACCTGCTGCGGCGGGGCGGCGGCGAGGTGTCGTTCGCGGTCAACATGTCGGGGTTCGTGGTGGGCGGCGAGCAGCGCGGGGATGCGCGTCTCGCGGCGGCGAGGCCGCCGGCGTACTGGGGGCGCGGCTCCGCCGATCCGCTGTTCTCGCCCGCGCTCATCCACCGCGCCGACGCGTGGCTGCCGTTCCACACCACTCTCACGAGCGCCGTCTACCCGGGCCTCGGCCACTCGGTCTCCGACGAGATGCTGCGCGACGTGGGCGACTTCCTGCGCGCTCAGCGCCTGTAGCTCTCGGCGCGCGTCGGGGGCGGGCGCGAAGATGGGGGGATGGATCCCGCGCTCGAGCGATTCTCCCCCGCGACGCGGGAGTGGTTCGCGGGCGCGTTCCCGCAGCCGACCGCCGCGCAGGCGGGGGCGTGGGAGGCGATCTCGTCGGGGCGGCACGCGCTCGTCGTAGCCCCCACCGGATCCGGCAAGACGCTGTCGGCGTTCCTCTGGTCGCTCGACCGGCTGCTCACCGCGCCCCCCGCCGACCCGCAGAAGCGCACCCGGGTGCTGTACATCTCGCCGCTGAAGGCGCTCGGCGTCGACGTGGAACGCAACCTCCGGTCGCCGCTCGTCGGCATCAGCCAGACGGCCGTGCGGTTGGGGGCGGATGCGCCCTCCATCCGGGTGGGTGTGCGGTCCGGCGACACCCCCGCCGCCGACCGACGGCTGCTGCTGCGCGAGCCCCCCGACATCCTCATCACCACCCCCGAGTCGCTGTTCCTGATGCTCACGAGCGCCGCCCGCGAGACGCTCACCGGGGTCGAGACGGTGATCGTCGACGAGATCCACGCCGTCGCCGCCACGAAGCGCGGCGCCCACCTGGCCGTGTCGCTCGAGCGGCTCGATGCGATGCTGCCGAAACCGGCGCAGCGCATCGGCCTGTCGGCGACCGTGCGACCGCTGGAGGAGGTGGCGCGGTTCCTCGGCGGACGCGACCCGGTCGACATCGTCGCCCCGCCCATCCAGAAGACCTTCGAACTGCGCGTCGTCGTGCCCGTGGAGGACATGACCGAGCTCGGCGCCCGCGCCACCGACGCCGACCTCGACGACGACGAGAAGGCCCTCGCATCCGGGGGCTCCATCTGGCCGCACGTCGACCGCGCGATCGTCGACGAGGTGCTGCGACATCGTTCGACGATCGTGTTCGCGAACTCGCGGCGACTCGCGGAGCGGCTCACCGCGTCGATGAACGAGCTCTACGAGGAGGAGCTGGCGGAGACAGCAAGCGAGCCGGCGGTTTCGAGACGCGTCGCCTCCGGCGGCGCTCCTCAACCACCTCAGAAGACGAGACCTCCGGCCGCGATCATGGCGCAGTCCGGAGCCACGTCCGGCGCGGAGCCGCTGCTGGCGCGCGCCCACCACGGCTCCGTGTCGAAAGAGCAGCGCGCCCAGATCGAAGACGACCTCAAGTCGGGGCGACTGCGCTGCGTCGTCGCGACCAGTTCGCTCGAACTGGGCATCGACATGGGCGCCGTCGACCTGGTGATCCAGGTGGAGTCGCCGCCGTCGGTTGCGAGCGGCCTGCAGCGCGTGGGCCGCGCCGGACACCAGGTGGGCGAGATCTCGAAGGGCGTGCTGTTCCCCAAGCACCGGGCCGACCTGCTGCATTCGGCGATCGCCACCGAGCGGATGCGCGAGGGTCTCATCGAGGCGATCTCCGTCCCGCAGAACCCGCTCGACATCCTCGCCCAGCAGACGGTGGCCGCGGTCGCCCTCGACAGCCTCGACGTGGAGGAGTGGTTCGACCGGGTGCGGCGCTCGGCGCCGTTCGCCACCCTGCCGCGCTCCGCCTTCGAGGCGACGCTCGACCTGCTCGCCGGGCGCTACCCGACTGACGAGTTCGCCGAACTGCGCCCCCGCATCGTGTGGGATCGGGTGGCGGGCACCATCACGGGGCGTCCCGGGGCGCAGCGGCTGGCGGTAACGAGCGGCGGCACCATCCCAGACCGGGGCATGTTCGGCGTGTTCATCGTGGGCGGCGAGGATGGGGCGCGACGTGTCGGCGAGCTCGACGAGGAGATGGTCTACGAGTCGCGGGTGGGCGACGTGTTCGCGCTCGGCGCCACCAGTTGGCGCATCGAGGAGATCACCTCGGATCGGGTGCTCGTCTCCCCCGCGTTCGGCCAGCCGGGTCGGGTGCCGTTCTGGAAAGGTGACGGGCTAGGCCGCCCCGCCGAGCTGGGACGGGCGATCGGCGCGTTCACGGGGGAGCTGGCATCCGGCGGCACCGAGGAGTTGGCGGCACGCCTCGACGCGAGCGGCCTCGACGAGCGCGCCGCACGCAACCTCACCGCGTTCGTCGCCGAGCAGAAGGCGGCCACCGGCGTCGTGCCCACCGACCGCACCCTGCTGGTGGAGCGGTTCCGCGACGAGCTCGGCGACTGGCGGCTCGTGCTGCACTCCCCCTTCGGCACCCCGGTGCACGCGCCGTGGGCGCTGGCCGTCGCGGCCCGCATCCGGGAGCGGCTCGGGGTCGACGGGTCGGCGATGGCCGGCGACGACGGCATCGTGGTGCGGCTCCCCGAGACGGATGCCGAACCTCCCGGCGCGGAGCTGTTCGCATTCGAACCCGGAGAGTTGGAGACGCTGGTCACCGAGGAGGTGGGCGGGTCGGCACTGTTCGCGTCGCGGTTCCGCGAGTCGGCGGCACGCGCCCTGCTGCTCCCCCGGCAGAACCCGGGCCGCCGTTCGCCCCTCTGGCAGCAGCGGCAGCGTTCGGCGCAGCTGCTCGAGGTGGCGCGCAAGTACCCGAGCTTCCCGATCATCCTCGAGACGGTGCGCGAGGTGCTGCAGGACGTCTACGACCTGCCGTCGCTCGCCTCCCTCGCCACCGACATCCAGAACCGTCGCGTGCGGCTGGTCGAGGTGGAGACGGATGTGCCGTCGCCGTTCGCGCGCACGCTGCTGTTCGGATACGTGGCCGCGTTCCTGTACGAGGGGGACTCCCCGCTCGCCGAACGTCGGGCCGCGGCGCTGTCGCTCGACCCGTCGCTGCTCGCCGAGCTGCTGGGTCGCGCCGAGCTGCGCGAACTGCTCGACCCGGAGGTGATCGCGCAGACCGAACGCGAACTGCAGCGGCTCGTGCCCGAGCGCCACGCCCGTGACGCGGAAGGGCTCGTCGACCTGCTGCGGATGCTGGGGCCGCTGTCGGTGGACGAGCTGGCGGATCGGTTCACCCCTCCATCGGCGGACGCCGACGCCGATCGAGTAGCTCGCGAAGCGAGCGTGTCGAGATCCCTCGCCGAACTCGCCCGCGCCAACCGGGTGCTGAAGGTGCAGTTCGCGGGCGTGGAGCGCTGGGCGGTCATCGAAGATGCGGCGCGCCTCCGCGACGCGCTCGGTGTGCCGCTGCCGATCGGGGTGCCGAACGCGTTCCTCGACCCGGTGGCCGACCCGATCGGCGACCTGGTGAGCCGCTTCTCCCGCACCCACGGACCCTTCACGGCAGCGGATGCCGCATCCCGGTTTGGTCTGGGTGTGGCTGTGGTGTCGGATGCGCTGCGCCGCCTCGCCGCCGACCGTCGCGCCGTGGAAGGCGAGTTCCGCCCGGGCGCCACCGGGCTCGAGTGGATCGACCCGGAGGTGCTGCGGCGGCTGCGTGCCCGCTCGCTGGCCGCGCTGCGCGCCGAGGTGGAGCCTGTGGCTCCGGCGGCGCTCGGGCGTTTCCTGCCCGACTGGCAGCACGTCTCGGTCGAACGGGGGGCGCTTCGCGGGCTCGACGGACTGGTGTCGGCGATCGACCAACTGGCCGGCCTGCCTCTGCCCGCCACCAGCTGGGAGAGCCTCGTGCTGCCGAGCAGGGTGCGCGACTACAGCCCGGCGATGCTCGACGAACTGATGAGCTCCGGTGAGGTCGTGTGGGCGGGGCGCGGTGAGCTTCCGGGCGGCGACGGGTGGGTGAGCCTGCACCTGGCGGATGCCGCCGCCCTCACGCTGCCCGAACCGTTGACCCTCGAACCGGATCCGCTGCGTGACCGGCTGCTCGACGCGCTCCAGGGCGGCGGCGGCTACTTCTTCCGGCAGCTGGCGGGCGCCGTGGCGCAGCCCGGCGACGACCCGCTCATCGACACGGATGTGGCCCGCGCGCTGTGGGAGCTGGTGTGGGCCGGGCAGGTGACCGGCGACACGTTCACCGCGCTGCGGGCGCGTCTCGGCGGAACGACACTTCGGCCTCGGGCACCGAGAGTCTCCCGACGCCCAGGACGGGCGCTGGCGTCGCGGCGGAGGCCAGAAATGGCCTCCGCTCACAGCTCCAGCGCGCCCGCCGTCGCCGGTCGCTGGAGCCTGCTGCCGCATCCGGACGCCGTGCCGACGGCGCGCGCCACCGCCCTCGCCGAACAGCTGCTGGAGCGGTACGGGGTCGTCACCCGCGGAGCCGTGCAGGCGGAAGGGGTGGAGGGCGGGTTCGCGCTCGCCTACAAGGTGCTCAGCTCACTGGAGGAGACCGGCCGTGTGCGGCGCGGGTACTTCGTGGAAGGGCTGGGGGCTGCGCAGTTCGCGACCCCCGCCACCGTGGATCGGCTGCGCGCATTCCACACCGACCGCGCCGAAGACGCACCCCCGGTCGCGATCACCCTCGGCGCCACCGACCCCGCCAACCCGTACGGTGCCGCGCTCGCCTGGCCGGGACGCGAAGACCTGAAGCACCGCCCTGGCCGCAAAGCCGGCGCGCTCGTCGTACTGGTCGACGGCGAACTGGGCCTCTACGTGGAGAAGGGCGGCAAGACGGTGCTCAGCTTCCTCGACCCCGACGACGAGGCGCGCGTGGAGGCGGCCGCCGCATCCCTCGCCACCACCGTGCGCGGCGCCGGTGGGCGGCTGCGGGTGGAGAAGATCGACGGCGAGTTCTCCGTGGGCACCGCCCTCGGTGAGGCCCTCCAGCGCGCCGGCTTCGCCCCTACCCCGCAGGGCCTGCGCCTGCGGTAGGTGTGCGCCCCTCCACCGGTTCCGGGCGTGTCGCAGGGCTGGTGGGGTACGTTGCTCGGGTGCCTGAGGGTGACACCGTCTACCGGACGGCGCGGCAGCAGCACGATGCGCTCGCGGGACGCGTGCTGACCGCGTCGGACTTCCGGGTGCCCGCGTACGCGACCGTCGACCTCACCGGCCAGCCGGTGCGCGAGGTGGTGTCGCGGGGCAAGCATCTGCTGCACCGGGTGGGCGAGTGGACCGTGCACTCGCACCTGAAGATGGAGGGCGCCTGGCGTCTGTTCCACCGCGGTGAGCGCTGGTCGCGGCCCGCCTACCAGGCGCGCGCCCTGCTGGCCGTCGACGGCACCCAGTCGGTGGGTTTCGAGTTGGGCGTACTGGAGGTGCTGCCCACCGCCGAGGAGGATCGGGTGATCGGCCACCTCGGCCCGGACCTGCTGGGCGACGACTGGGATGCCGACGAGGCGGTGCGGCGCCTCGCATCCGCCCCCGATGTGCCCGTGTTCACGGCGCTGCTCGACCAGCGCAACCTGGCGGGCGTCGGCAACGTGTACGCGAACGAGCTGTGCTTCGTGCGGGGGCTGCTGCCGACCCGGCCGGTGGGTGAGGTCACCAACCTGCCCGCTGTGGTCGACCTGGCCCACCGGATGCTGGTGGCGAACCGCGGACGCTGGACCCGATCCACGACCGGCGACCTGCGCCCCGGTCGACGCAGCTGGGTGTACGGCCGCGTGGGTGAGATGTGCCGTCGCTGCGGCACCTCGCTGCACGGCGGCGAGCTGGGCCGGGTGCCGGGCGAGGAGCGCATGGTCACGTGGTGCCCCCGCTGCCAGACCTGACGCATGCTCGGTGACCCTCCGAGTGGGGTAGCCGGGCTGCGGCCGAGCGTCGCGCCGTGCCCTAGCGTCATCGCATGAGCTCCCTCGAACCCACCACACCTGCCGCGCCCACCGAAGACGTCGTGCGCGGCGCCCTGTTCTCGCTGATCGTGCTGCCGGTCGGGATCGCCGCCTGGCTGCTGCTGTGGAGCGTCGGATTCATCGCCTCGATCGTGGCGTTCGGTGTCGCGGTCGCGGCGGTGTGGCTGTACCGTCTGGGCACCCGCGGCCGCATCAGCACGGCGGGTGCGATCGTGGTGACCGGGGTCACGGTGGTGACGCTGCTGCTGGCCTTCTTCGCCGGGATGGTGCTGGATGCGCTGAACGCGATCGTCGACCAGACGGGCATGACGTGGTCGGAGGTGATCGTGCTGCCCGAGTTCTGGGACTTCGTGGGCGTCGCGATCCCGGCCGCGTTCGGCGACTACGCGCTCAACTTCGTCATCGCGATCGGGTTCGGTGTGCTCGGATGCTTCACCGTGCTGCGTTCGGCGTTCGCGCAGGGCCGCCAGGGCGCGTCACCGGCCGAGACTCCCACGGAGGACGGCACCGCATCCGAGTCTCCCGCTGCGGAGCAGCCTCAGTCGGACTCGGCCGACGAGGGCCTGCGCGACCAGTAGGCGGCGCACAGGAACAGCACGCCGGCGAGGATCGCCACCCCGAGCCCGAGGGCGATCGGCGCGCCGATCATGCCGATCTGCATGTACCAGTAGTCGGCCTGCGTCTGGAAACCTTCGGTGGACTGCGCCATGCGCGAGGTCTCCTGCAGGATCCACGCACCCGAGAACAGCACCACCAGACCGAGCGCGAACACGGCGATGGCGAACGGGTTGGTCCACGGCGGGCGGGCCGGCTGCTCGGCAGCCACCACGGTGACAGGCGCGGCGGAGACGGACTCGGATGTGTCGGGCGTCGCCGACGGCAGGCCGATCGCCGCGTCCGGCTGGGGCTGCGCGGGCGTCGCCGGCCGGTCGGCCGGACGCTGGAGCGCGCTCGCCACGTACGGGGCGGAGCGCCGCGCTGCGACATCCGCGCGGGATCCGGTCGCTACCTGCCCCTCGAAGCCGCGCTGGAACGCGGGGTCGTACCTCGGGTCGATCGTGGGCTGCTCTGCCATGGGTCGAGCATAGGCACCTGCCGGGGTTTCAGCCCAGGTCGGTGCGCAGCGCGTGCAGTGCGGCGGCGAGCGTCTGCTCGACCACGGATGCCGGTTCGCCGTCGAACGCGAACTCGCTGACGCGCGTCGAGTCGGCGGTGACGATGGCGAGGAACACGGTGCCCGCGGGCTGGCCCTCCTCCTCGCCCGGGCCACCGACGCCGGTGACGGCGAGCGCGATGTCGGCGCCGGTGAGTTCGCGGACCCCCTCGGCCATCCGCCGCGCGGTGGGCGCGTTGACGACGGGACCCTCCGGCACGCCCAGCACGCGCGACTTGGTGGCGACCGTGTACGCGACGACGCCGCCCGCGAACCAGCTGCCCGCATCCGGGGCTTTCGCGAGCGCCTGGGCGATCGCGCCGCCGGTGAGCGACTCGGCGATGGCAATCGTGAGCCCCCGCTGCTGGGCGATGTCGGCGATGCGTTCGGCGTCGGATGCGGTCACGCGCCCAGTCTGCCGCCGCCGGGCGAGGGGTCGCAAAGTGCCCCCATCCCGGCGTGTCTCGCGCACTTCGTGACCCCTCAGAATGGGTGGGTGACCCACGTGCCCCCGAGCTCCCGCCGGAGAACCCTCGTCGGGGCGTCGACCCAGGTGGGCACCGAGGTGTCGATCAACCTCGGCTCCGCGCTCGCCGGCGTCGCCATCCCGTTCGTCGGCTCGCCGATCGTCGTCGCCGCACGCCAGCTGGTCATGGTGATCGTGCTGCTGCCGTTCTACCGGCCCAAGCGGTCGCTGCTCACCTGGCGTCGGCTGTGGCCGGCGGTCGCCCTCGGAGTGACCCTCGCGGTGATGAACCTCACCTTCTACGAATCGGTGCACCTGCTGGGCCTCGGCATCGCGGCCACCATCGAGTTCCTCGGCCCGCTGGTGCTGGCGCTCGCCACCTCCCGCCGGCTGCTGGATGTGATCTGCGTGTTCGTGGCGGGCGCGGGCGTCGTCCTGCTCACCGGCCTGGAGGGCACCATCGACGTCTGGGGTGTGGTGCTGGCGCTCATCGCGGCCGCCGCGTGGGCCGCCTACATCCTGCTCACCCGCCGCGTCGCGCTGGGGCTGCCCGGCCTCGAGGGGCTCACCGTCGCCAGCATCGTCAGCCTCGCCCTCATCCTGCCGCTGGCGCTGCTCGGGCTGCCGGGGGCCGACTTCTCCGGCCCGGTGCTGTGGCTGCTGCTGGCGATCGGCATCCTGTCGTCGGCCATCCCGTACGCGCTCGACACGTTCATCCTGCGGCGGATCACGGCGCGGCTGTACGCGATCATCACCTCGTTCGGTCCGGTGGTGGCGGCGATCTTCGGGTGGATCGTGCTGGATGAGCGACTCGGTGGGGTGCAGT
Source organism: Actinomycetes bacterium (assembly GCA_023386365.1). Classification (GTDB taxonomy): domain Bacteria; phylum Actinomycetota; class Actinomycetes; order Actinomycetales; family Microbacteriaceae; genus Homoserinibacter. The sequence continues at coordinate 11,119 of JAEWJX010000059.1, forward strand.
TGCTCGCCATTCTGCTGGTGTGCGCCGCCGCCGGCACGGCGATCGCCACACAGCGCACGCCGCCCGCATCCGACCTGGAGCAGACCGCCGAGGGGCTCACCTAGTCCCGGCCGCGAACGGGCGCAACCCCCTCGTCGCACGCGAGGGCGGTGCCTACCGTCGAGGAATGGCTCTGAAAGCGCTCGCCCTCAACTGCACCCTCAAACCCAGCCCCGAGGACTCCAGCACCGAGAAACTCGCGCGGGAGGTGCTCGACGCGCTCGCCGGGCACGGCGTCTCCGGTGACCTCGTGCGGGTCGTCGACTACAACGTGCAACCGGGCGTGAAGACCGACATGGGCGACGGCGACGCCTGGCCGGCGCTGCGCGAGCAGGTGCTCGCCGCCGACATCCTGGTGCTCGCCACCCCCACCTGGATGGGCCACGCGTCCAGCGTCGCCCACCGGGTACTCGAACGGCTCGACGCCGAACTCTCGGAGACGGATGCCGAGGGTCGCCCCAGCCTGTTCGGCAAGGTGGCGATCGCGGCGGTCGTCGGCAACGAGGACGGCGCCCACGCCATCAGCGCCGAGGTCTACCAGGCGCTCAACGATGTCGGGTTCTCGGTGCCCGCGCAGGGCGTCACCTACTGGAATGGCGAAGCGATGGGGTCGACTGACTACCAGGACCTCCCGAAGACTCCGGATGCGACAGCCGGCACCACCGCGACGGCTGCGGCCAACGCGGCGCACCTCGCGCGCCTGCTGAAGTCCGACAACTACCCGGTGCCCGAAAGCTAGGCGTCTAGCCGCGCAGCAGTTCGGCGACCGCGGCGCTGTCGCGCAGGAAGCCCGGTAGGTCGGTCTCGTCGTCGAGCGGCTGCAGCAGCACGTTCGAGACGCCCGCGTCGAGCCAGGCGCGCACCTGCTCCGCCACCTCCTCGACCGAACCGGCGGCACCCGAGGCACGCTCACCCGTGTACTTCCACGCCTCGAGTTCGGCCGCGAGACGCGCATCCGCCCCCTCGCCGAAGGCGGTCATGATCAGGATGCTGAACTGCTGCTCGCCGTCGCGGCCCGCCTCGGCGCGCCCCCGGTTCGCGAGCGCCACGCCATCCCGAGCCATGCCGGGCGAGGTGCCGTTGGTGAGGATGGTGCCGTCGGCGACCTCACCGGTGGCGACGAGCGTCTTGGGCCCCTCACCCGCCGCGTGCACGAGCACGGGGGCGGCGGGCGGCCAGTCGAGCTTCACCTTGTCGAGCTTCACGTAGCGACCCTCGACGGTGAGCTCCTCCCCCGCGAGCAGCGCCCGCAGCGCCGACACGTACTCGCGCATCAGGGTGAGCGGCGAGGCGACACGCTCGCCCACCTGACCCATCCAGTCCTGCACGCCGTGGCCGACACCCAGGTGGAAGCGACCCGGGAACAGCCGCTCGATCGTCGCCACCTCCATTGCCAGCAGCGCCACGTTGCGGAACGGCATCGGCAGCACGCCGATACCCACCCGGATGCGTTCCGTCCAGGCGAGCGCGGCGACTGCCGAGGCGAGGCCCGACTCGCGGAAGCAGTCCTCGAAGAACAGCACCTCGTCGAGGCCGAGGCGCTCCGCCTCGACGACGAAGTCGCGGATCAGCTCAGGGGGACGGGTGGGGGTGAAGACGACGCCGACGCTGGTGCTCATCCCCCCATCGTGGCAGGTGGGGGCGACACCGTCAGTCGAGTTGTCGCACCTGGTCGCGCAACCGCGCCATCTTCGCATCGAGGGCGCGCGCCGCATCCGCCGCCTCCGTCAGCTCGGCCACCAACCCCACCGGCACCTCGCGGTCGTACTTGTAGTAGATCTTGTGCTCGAGGCTGGCCCAGAAGTCCATCGCGATGGTGCGCAGCTGGATCTCGACCGGCACCAGCTCGGTGCGGTCAGAGAGGAACACCGGCACCGTCACGATCAGATGCAGGCTCTGGTAGCCGTTCGGTTTCGGGCGGGCGATGTAGTCCTTCACCTCCACCACCTCGATGTCGGACTGCCGCGTCAGCATCTCGGCCACCCAGTACGCGTCGGCGACGAACGCGCACGTGATGCGCACCCCCGCGATGTCGCGGATGCGGGCACGGACGGTGTCGACATCGGGGCGGATGCCGGTGCGCTGCACCTTCTCGATGATCGAGTCCATCGTCTTCAGCCGGGTGCGCACATGCTCGATGGGGCTGTAGTCGTGGGTGTGCTCGAACTCCTCCTGGAGGATCTCGATCTTCGTCGTCAGCTCGTCGATGGCGAACTTGTACGACAGGTGGAACTGCGCCACCTTCTTCTGCAGGTTCTTGATCACCTGCAACGGCACCTGGCCGTCGGTGGCGGCGGTGCCGTCGTATCCGGTCATCGACTGGAAGAGTCCCCGGTACACCTCGATGTCGGATGCGGTGGGCACCGGCGCGAGGGCGGTGACGTTCGAGGGGAGAGGATCAGTCGCGGCTGCGGCGTCGGTCACGACTCGACGGTATCCGCGGCGTGCTGGTGGGCGCTGTGGGGATGCTGTGGTTCCGCTTTGAGCGGAACGGGGCGGGCGGCGGCGACGGCCTCGCGGACGGCGGGGGCGACCTCGGCGGCGAAGCGGCTCAACGCATCCGCGTCGTCGCCCGGGACGATGAACACGCTCGTGCCCGCCTCGAGCGCGAAGCCGGTGAGCAGTTCGGCCTGTTCGGCCGGCGTGCCGGGCAGCTGGCCGACGTTGAGGAAGCGGCGGATGCGGGCGGGGTCGCGACCGGCGTCTTCGGCGGCACGGTCGATGCGGGCGCTGCCGGCGGCGAGGTCGCCCGGCTGCAGGTAGCCGAGGGAGGGCAGCCAACCGTCGCCTTTCTCGCCGACGAGGCGCAGCATCCGGGGCTTGTAGGCGCCGATCGTGATGCCGATGTCGTGCGCGGGATGCGGGCCGCGCTTCGCGCCGTCGACGCGGTAGAAGTCGCCGCCGGCGACGAGGCGTTCGGTGGTGTCGACGGTCCAGATGCCGCGGATCACGTCGAGCGCCTCCGACAGCGCGGTGACGCCCTCGCCCGGGGTGAGGCGGCGGCCGCCCATCGCCTCGATCGCATCCCAGAAACCGCCGGAGCCGATGCCGAGTTCGATGCGGCCACCGCTCAGCAGGTCGAGGCTGGCGACGGAACGCGCGAGCACGGCCGGCGGCCGCAGCGGCAGGTTGTGCACGTTCGCCATCACGCGGATGCGGTCGGTGCGCGCCGCGACCCACGACATGAGGGTCCACGTGTCGTGGAAGCGCGGCTGGTACGGGTGGTCCTGGAAGGTGGCGTATTCGAAGCCGAGCCGCTCGGCGGCGAGCGCCAGACGCACCGGCTGGTCGGGCGGCGAGTTGAGCGGGGTGATGAAGGTTCCGAACTCGATGTCGTGCCCGTAGTCGGTCATGCGCCGATTCTGCCCCCGGATGCGGTGCTCATGCCGGGCAGGATGCCGTCGGCGTTGCGGGCGATCCACTCGACGAGGGGCAGCAGCCGGTCGACGAGTTCGCGGCCGAGCGGCGTGAGCGAGTACTCGACGTGTGGCGGGATGGTGGGGCGCGCGTCGCGGTCGACGAGGCCATCGGCTTCGAGGATGCGCAGGGTCTGGGCCAGCATCTTCTCGCTGATGCCGTCGACGGCGCGACGCAGCTCACCCCAGCGGTGGGTGCCGTCGCTGAGGGCGAGCAGCACGAGCACGCCCCACTTGCTGGTGACGTGGTCGAGCACGACGCGGGTGGGGCACCCCTCGGTGAGCAGGGTGTTGTCGAAGCCGGGGAGGGCCCGCAGTTCCTTGATACTTACCACCATGCCAGTACCTTACTTGAAAGTGGGTACTCTCTGCCGGGAAGTACCGTGAGGGTCACGCGGTTGCATCCGGCGAACCGTCGAAAGGACACCTCATGACCATCCTCGTCACCGGAGCATCCGGCCACCTCGGACGCCTCGTCGTCGACTCCCTCCTCGCCCGCGGCGTCGCCCCCGCCGACATCCGCGCCGGCGCCCGCGACACCTCCAAGGTCGCCGACCTCGCCGAGCGCGGCGTGCAGACCGTGCACCTCGACTACACGGATGCCGCGTCGGTGGCGTCGGCCGTGGCCGGCGCCGACCGCGTGCTGCTGATCTCCGGCTCGGAGGTGGGGCAGCGGGTCGCCCAGCACCAGGCCGTGATCTCGGCCGCCGCAGCAGCCGGCGTCCAGCAGCTCGTTTACACGAGCGCGCCGCGCGCCACCACCTCGTCGCTGGTGCTCGCGCCCGAGCACAAGGCCACCGAGGAGGCGATCGCCGCATCCGGAGTTCCCGCCACGATCCTGCGCAACAACTGGTACACGGAGAACTACCTCGGCAACGTGGCGCAGGCCGCGGAGTCGGGTGTGGTCGCGGCGAGCGTCGGATCGGGTCGCGTGGCGAGCGCCTCGCGTCGCGACTTCGCGGAGGCGGCGGCCGTCGTGCTCACCACCGACGGCCACGTGGGCCAGGTGTACGAGCTGGGCGGCGACATCGCCTGGACCTTCGACGACCTGGCGGCTGCCCTCGCCGAGGTCACCGGCCACGAAGTCGTGTACACGCCGCTGTCGACCGAGGAGCACGCTGCCGCCCTGTCGGCCACGGGCCTGGATGCCGGAACGGTCGGCTTCGTCACCGCGCTCGACGCGAACATCCGCGACGGCGCCCTCGCCGACGTCACCGGCGACCTGTCGCGCCTCATCGGCCGGCCGACGACGCCCCTCGTCGAGGGTCTGCGCGCCGGGGCGTAGCGGGCGCCGCCGCGTCCACTCCCGCTGGTTGAGTAGCGCGCCGCGCCGCAGGCACGGCCCGCGTATCGAAACCCCCGCTACCGTCGAGGGGTGACCGACCTCGACTCCCTGCTTGCCGCGCTGTCGCGTGAGCCGGATGTGGGCGGGGCCGAGTTGCGGGCGTGTGATGCGGCCGACCGGTACCTGCTCGACTACGCGCGGGAGCAGTTCCCGGATGCGCTGGCCGGCGAGGTTGCGGTGGTCGACGACACGCACGGCGCCCTGGCGCTGGGGGCGTCGGCCCTCGGCGCGCACTCGGTGCGTGTACACCAGGATTCGATCGTGGGGCGGCGGGCGCTCGCCGCGAACGCGGCCGCGACCGGCGCGCCCGCCCCTGCACAGCATCCGCTCGCCGAGGTGGTCACGCCCACCACCTCGCTGGTGTTGGTACGGATGCCGCGGTCGCTCGACCGGTTGGATGCGGTGGCGCGGGCGGTCGCCGCGGCCGCGGGACCCGACGTGGTGGTGCTGGCGGGCAACCGTGTGAAGCACATGACGCCCACCCAGAACGAGGTGCTGGCGCGGAGTTTCGGGCGGGTCGATGTGACGTTGGCGCGCGGCAAGTCGCGCATCGTGGTGGCGAGGGAGCCGCAGCCGGGCGCGCCGGCCGAGCCGCTCCGCGCACGGGTCGCCGGCGTCGACGTGGTCGCGGTGCCGGGGGTGTTCGCGGGTGCGTCGCTCGACATCGGCACCCGCGCGCTGCTCGCCACCTTCGACTCGCTTCCGCCGTTCGAGCGGGCGATCGACCTCGCGTGCGGAACCGGGATCGTGGCGGTCGAGTTGGCGCGCCGCGCGCCCGACGCCCGCATCCTGGCGACGGATGTGTCGGCCATCGCCGTCGAGTCGGCGCGCCTCACGGCGGCGGCGAACGGGGTGACCGTCGACACCCGCCACGACGACGGCCTTTCGGCCGAGCCCGACGCATCCGCCGACCTGGTGGTGCTGAATCCGCCGTTCCATTCGGGGGCTGCAGTGACCACCGAGATCGCGCACCGCCTGTTCGCGGATGCGGCGCGCGTGTTGCGCCCGGGCGGGGAGCTGCGGGTGGTGTGGAACTCGCACCTCGGCTACCGGCCGGTGCTCGAGCGGCTGGTGGGACCGACGCGGCAGCTGAGTCGCACCCCGAAGTTCACGGTGACGGCGTCGCGGAGGGGCTGACCGGGCGCCCACATCCGCTCTTCCCGAGGTCCGCTCACGGGAGCAGAATGCTGGCCATGTATCTCGTGATGGTCGTGGGCCTCATGGTGGTGCTGCCGATCGTGTCGACGGTGGTGGAACTGGTCGCGGTGCCGGGGTCCGAGCCGGTGGCGGTCGCGGGCAAGTGGTTCCTGTTCTGGGGTGCGGGGGTGCGCCTGTTCACGGCGGGGGTGAGCCAGGTGCTGCGTCCGCAGTTCACGTCGCAGGCGATCCTGGGTGAGGAGAACCCGACCGCGAACCAGGTGGTGCAGGAGCTGGGCTTCGCGAACCTGGGCCTCGGCGTGGTGGGAATCGTGGGTGCGTGGGTCCCCGGGTGGGCGGTGCCGGCGGCGATCGCGCCTGCCGTGTTCCTGCTGGCGGCCGGCATCCGGCACATCGTGAAGCCGGGCAAGAACCGGATGGAGCTGATCGCGACACTGTCGGACCTGCTGGTGGGCGCGGTACTGGCCGTGTTCGTGGTGTGGTCGCTGGTGACGGGGGCCGCGTGATCGAGGGCGCGTCGGAGTTCTTCGTGGCGACGGCGGGCGCCGCGGCGGCGCTGGCGGGCCTCATCATCGTGGCGTTGTCGGTGAGCGTGGACGCCATCATCCGGATGCCGGGGATGACGTCACGCGCGGCCACCGCGATCGCGCTGCTGGTGGCGGCGACGGTGATCTCGCTCGCGGGGCTCATCCCGGGGCAGCCGGCGTGGGCGTTCGGGGTGGAGGCGCTGGTGGCGGCGCTGTCGGCGCTCGCGTTCTCGGTGGTCGCGTTCGCGCGGATGCTGCAGAACCACACCGGTTTCTCGACGACGGTCACCGTGATCCGGGGCGGTGTGGCGGTGGTGCCGGGCCTGCTGCTGGTGCTGGGGTCGGTGCTCGTGTTCGCGGAGAGCCCGGCGACGCTGCGGGTGCTGGGCCTCGGCATGCTGGCCGCGATCGTCGCGTCGGTGGCGACGGCGTGGGTGGTGCTGGTGGAGATCCGGCGGTAGGGGTTCGGGTGGCTCGGCAGTCGGCGCGCGCGTGGGTGGGCACGGTGGTGTTCCTGGTGCTGGCGCCCGGCATCGTGGCGGGGCTGGTGCCGTGGCTGATCAGCGGATGGCGAGACCCGGCCGGGTGGGGCCCGCCGGTATTGGTCTGGGTGGTGTCGCTGCTGCTGATCGTGCCGGGCGTGGTGGTGCTGCTGGACGCGTTCGTGCGGTTCGCGCGGGCCGCAGGGACGCCCGCGCCGGTTGCTCCGACTCAGCATCTGGTGGTGGTGGGTCCGTACCGGTACGTGCGGAATCCGATGTACCTGGCGGTGGTGGCCATCATCCTCGGGCAGGCGGTGCTGTTCAGCGACGGGTGGGTGGCGTTGTGGGGGCTGGCGGTCGCCGTTGCGGTGGCGGCTTTCGTGTACGGCTACGAACAGCCGACGCTTCGGCGCGACTACGGCGACGAGTACGACCGCTACTGCGCCAACGTGCGGGCGTGGGTGCCGCGTCTGCGGCCGTGGAACCCCGGCCGCTGAGCACCCCGGATGCGGGTGGTTCGACGGCGCGCCGACGTCCGTTAGACTCGTCGGCGGTACCGTGTCCGAGCGGCCGAAGGAGCATGTCTCGAAAACATGTGATGGTGCAAGCCATCCGTGGGTTCAAATCCCACCGGTACCGCCAGCAAGAAGCCCCGCCCCGTGCGGGGCTTCTTCTTTTCCGGTGACGGTTTGCGCTAGCGGCGACGCCGCCGCACCAACCAGAAGACGACGCATCCGATCAGCAGGAGCAACCCCACCGTGCCCAGGCTGAGGAAGCCGGTCGCGGTGGCCACGTCCTGCTCGAACTGGGCGGCCGCCGACGGCACGTCCCGGTTCTCGTTGGCTTCGGCGATGAACGGGATCGCGGTCACGTAACCGAAGATCGTGACGAGCAGCGCGAACGCTCCGAGGATGATCGTCCAGCGTTTCGCGGTCGGGGTGAGATCCTCGTTCGGTTTCTTCAGGGGGCCGCGCGCCATGGGGGAATGCTGCCGCGTCTCGCGTCCACACTCAATCCCCACCTGTGCCGCCGCGGCCATGTCGTCCGCCCGTGCGACGATCCGCGCATCACCAGCGACGGGAGGCGGGATGCGGGGCGAGGCGACCGTGCTGCACGCCGACCTCGACGCGTTCTACGCATCCGTCGAGCAGCGGGACGCGCCCGCCCTCCGCGGGCGGCCGGTGATCGTCGGTGGCGGGGTGGTGCTCGCCGCCAGCTACGAGGCGAAGGCCCGCGGGGTGCGCACGGCGATGGGCGGACGGCAGGCGCGCGAGCTGTGCCCGGATGCGGTGGTCGTGCCGCCGCGGATGGACGCGTACTCGCAGGCGAGCAAGGAGGTGTTCGCGATCTTCCGCGACACGACGCCGCTCGTCGAAGGCATCTCGATCGATGAGGCGTTCCTCGAGGTCGGCGGGCTGCGGCACATCGCTGGCTCGCCCGAACAGGTGGCGGTGAAGCTGCGGGAGCGGGTGCGCACCGAGGTGGGCCTGGCGATCTCGGTCGGCATCGCGCGCACGAAGTTCCTGGCGAAGGTGGCCAGCGCGGTGAGCAAACCGAACGGGCTGCTGCTGGTCGAACCGGAGCGCGAGGAGGCGTTCCTGCTGCCTCTGCCCGTCGAACGGCTGTGGGGGGTCGGCGCGGTGACCGCCGAGAAGTTGCACCGGATCGGCATCCACACGGTCGGCGAATTGGCCGACCTCGAAGCCGCCACCGCGGAGCGGCTGCTCGGCAAGGCGACCGGCGCGCACCTGCACGCGCTCGCCCGGCTGCGCGATCCGCGACCCGTCGACGCCACCCGTCGCCGCGGCTCCATCGGGTCACAGCGGGCACTCGGCCGTGGGCCGCGAACGATGGACGAGCTCGACGTGATGCTCACCCAGATCGTCGACCGCCTCGCGCGTCGCTTGCGCGACGGCGACCGGGTGTGCCGCACGGTCGTGTTGCGGCTGCGGTTCGACGACTACGCGAAAGCCACCCGATCCCGAACGGTCGGCGTGCCGACCGACCGCACCTCCGTGCTACTCGACGTCGCCCGCACACTGCTGATCGCCGCCGGGACCGAGATCGGGGAGCGCGGCATCACCCTCATCGGCATTTCGCTCACGCAACTTGGCCGGGCCGACAGTATCCAACCCGAACTGCCGATCGACTGGAGCGACGGGGTGCGACTCGACGGCGTGCTGGATGCGGTGCGCGACAAGTTCGGGGCCGCATCCGTCGGGCGGGCGACGCAGCTCGGGCGCGACCCCGGGTGGTCGACGCCGGTGCTGCCGGAACACGAGTAGCGGTTGCGAGGGTTTCGACACGCGTCCGCCTCCGGCGGGCGCTACTCAACCGGCTTGAGAGACCTGCCACGCGTGCACCTCGGGCAGCCAGTCGGTGCCGTACGTCGCCTCCGGACCCACCCGTGGGTCACCCGCATCCGTGCCGTCGCGCAGCGCCTCCACGTACGCGCGGTCGAGCGCGATGCGGGCGGCGACGTCGCGCCCCACTGAGCCGTGACCGGGGATGACGATCGCCGCCGCATCCGCCACCGCCGCGAGCGCGTCCAGGCCGGCGAGGTAGTCGTCGACGGGCGCCTCGGCCCCCATCACGTCGAGCATCGGGATGAGGATGTCCGACAGCATGTCGCCCGACGCGAGCACCCCGGCCGGCTCGATCAGCAGCGCCGCGTGCCCGACCGCATGCCCGCGGTGCTCGATCACCCGGATCGTGGGGCCGTCCCAGGGCAGCGTCACCGCATCCGGTGCCAGGCCCGTCAACTGCCCGAAGCCGTCGAACGGGATCTCGTCGGCGATCTCCGGCGGCAGCCCCTCGTCGAGCTGTTCGCGCCAGTCGGGCTGCGCCAGGAACTCGCGCATGAACGCCGCGCCGCGGGCGGTCGCGTAGCGGGGCGCGTCGCCGAACTCGGCGAACCAGAGCGAGTGATCCCAGTCCGGATGTGTGGAGAAGCCGGCCACCACCGGCTGACCCAGCCCGCGCAGGTCGTCGGCGAGACACCCCAACTCGTCGCGCGTGATGCCTGGGTCGACCAGCAGCACGCCGTCCGTGCCCTGCACCACGACGGTGTTGTTCTGCAGCAGGGGCGACTGATGCACCCACACGCCCTCGGTCACCGGCTCCAGCATCCGCTCCTCCTTCTACGTAACCCTCACCCGCTCGTCGTGGTCGTCGAGCACGAACGCCTCACGCACGACTGCACGGTAGAGGCGATGCCGCGCCGGATCGCGCAACTGCGACGGGTCCCACGACGACAGGCCGCGCGCGACCGACCGCGCGTTGTACACGTCGAGCGTCTCCGCGAATTCGGCGTCTTCGGCGAGCGCCGCATCCGCCGACACGTAGAGGGCGCTGCCCTCGCCGGGTGGCCTGCTCGAGTCGAAGACCACCAGCGACACCCGCGGATTCGCGGACAGGTTGAGCGAGTGCTGCGCTCCCGGCTTCGACGCCCACACGAACAGCTCGAGGCCGCGCGACGCGAACCACACGGGAGACGCCCACGGCACCCCGTCCGCGTCGGCCGTCGCGAGCGTCGCGTACGAGTTCTCGGCGACCAGAGCGCGAGCGAGCACCCCCGGCTCCAGCATCCGCTCCTCCTCAGCCCACCACGTCGAAGTGCTTCACGGTGAGCGGTCGCTCCAGCAGGAACCGGTCGTCCTCTGGGTAGTAGTGGGCCACCTCGATGTCGTCGCCGGCGAACCCGACGATCGCCTCCCGCGACTCCCACAGCGATACCGTCACCACCTCGGTGCGGCCGTCGCCGAGGTCGCGGTACAGCATCCACGCATCCAGATTTCCCGGCGTCTGCCGGTAACCCACCAGGCCGGTTTCGGCGATGTAGTCGCGGTACTCGTCGCGGTCGGCGGTGCGGATGACGCCGGTCCAGGTGCGCATGACTCTGGTCATGGGTTCGATGATCGCCGCTCCGCAAGGGGCTGTCTACGGTCGGATGCCGGGAGTACGGTGGCCGGATCGACCGCGAAGGAGCGCACCATGGCCAGGATCGTCGTGCAGGAGTTCATGAGCCTCGACGGGGTGGCGCAGGCGCCCGGCGGGCCGGATGAGGACCACGATGGCGACTTCCCGTACGGCGGGTGGGCCACCGGCTACGACGACCAGCACTCCGACGCCGACGGCGGTGAGGGTCTCATCGCCGAGTGGGAGTCGAAAGCCGAAGCGCTGCTGCTGGGCCGCGAGACGTACCAGATCTGGGAGAACGCGTGGGGCGTCTGGCCCGAGGATGCGCCCGGACTGATGGGCGAGTTCACCCGCCGCTACAACCGCATCCCCAAGTACGTCGCCTCCAGCACCCTCACCCAGGACGACCTCAGCTGGAAGAACTCGCACCTGCTGAGGCCCGACGTGCCGGATGCGGTGCGCCGCCTGCACGACGAACACAAGGGCGAGATCCGCATCTGGGGGTCGACGGTGCTCATCCGTTCGCTTGCCGAGCACGACCTCATCGACGAGTACCGGTTGATGGTCTACCCCATCGTGCTCGGCACCGGGAAGCGGCTGTTCCCCGACGGGTTCCCGCTCAGCCGACTCGAGCTCGCCGAAAGTCGGGCGCTCGAACGCGGCGTCGTGGTGAACACGTACCGCCGGGCGGGCTGACGGCCGCTCCGAGCCCTCACGGCCTCCCACTTGGGGGATGGACCGGATGCGGCCCTTCCGGCAGAGTTCGGCGCGGAGGGGGAATCACGTGAAGCAGCGAAGGCCGGCGGCGATCTCAGTCGGCACCGTGGTTGCGGCCCTCCTCCTGACGGGATGCAGCGCCTCGCAGCAGGAACGCGACCTCACCGCGATCGAATCCCAACTCGAGTTGAACGATCTCGGGTCAGTCATCTGCGAGTACTGGCGGCACCCGACGGTATTCGGCGGCGAAACGCACTTCCGCTTCATCGGGGTCGTCGGCTCCGACAACTACGAGCCGATCATCGATCGATTCCTCCACCTGGGCTTCGAACTCGAAGAGCACGGAGTCCGGCCCGACGGAACACGGATGTTCGGCGAAGACGGCGAAGACCTCACCATCCAGCAGTACACGAACCCAGCGACCGTCGACCAGAATCAGCCGTCGGATTGCGAAATCCCGCCCGAGGGTCTCGTGACGATCGCGATGTACAAGGTCTAGGCGCTGCCCCGCGCTACGCCGACGCAGCACCCGTGCGGATGCGCACCTCGCGCTCCATCCGCTTCTCGTGGCGGGCACGGCCCTTGATCGCCTCCGCCTCGCGGCTCTTCGGCGGGGCGTTCGTGACCAGCTGATCCAGCATCCGCCGGGTCGCCTCCGCGATCTCATCTATCGCCTGCTCGAACGCCGCCGCATTCGCCCGCGACGGATGCGTGGAGCCGCTCACCTTGCGCACGAACTGGAGGGCCGCCTCGCGCACCTCATCGTCGGTGGTGGCGGGCTCGAAGTTGTGAAGGCAGCGGATGTTCCGGCACATGGGGGGAGGGTACGCCGCCTTCCCGGGCGCCGCATCCGACCACTAGTCTCACGCCATGGCCCGACGCCGCCTCCTCGCCGCGAGCGCGCTGGCGGTCGCCGTGGCAATCGCACTCGCCGGATGCAGCGTCCTCACCGTCGGCGCGATCGGCGTGAAAGTCGTCGACGGGGACGTGATCGCCATCGTGACCATGTGCGACGGGTACACGTCGAAGGAACTCCAACTCACGCGCCCGGGAGGCGACTCCATCTTCGTGACGCGACCCACCTGGCGATACGAAGAGACCGAGAAAGACGAACTGAACCTCGGCACCATTGACGAGTTCACCGAGATGCTCGGCGACCAGGAGAAGCAACTCATCAACATCGTCGGCGGCAACGAATACGGAGGCCGAGTCCTCCTCACCGCGAAGACCCTCACCGCGCTCGAAGCCGGCGACGTGCTCTCGAGCGACCCCGGCGATCGAGGAACAGGGGAGCCCTACCTCGTGACCCAGGAGCAGTTCGACGACGAGGTGTCGATGAGGTGCGGCGACGGGTAGCGCGGCGCGGCGGCGGGGTTTCGATACGCGGGCCGCATCGCGGCTCGCTACTCAACCAGCGGAGTGCCGGGCTAGGGAGTGTGCACGACGCACGTCGTGCGCGCGGGCCGCAGCTCGAGCTGGCCCTCGGGGATCGGGCCACCGCAGACGGTGCAGATGCCGTAGGTGCCGGCGGCGACTCGGGCCTCGGCCGCATCCAGTTCGGCGAGTTCGCGCTGGTGCTCCGCGCGGGCACCCTCCGCCTGCTGCCACTCGAACGTGAGCGCGAACCCTTCCGGGTCGTGCTCCTCGTCGATCCAGTCGCCGCGCGCGGAACGCACCGACGCGAGGCGCGACTCGACCCCCTCCAGCCGCCCGACAACCACCTGGCGGCGCGCGTCGATCCAGCCCCGCGCCACACGATCCGAAGTTGTCACGTCTCCCATCGTTCACCCGATGGGGGTGAGCACGCTGAACGTGCGCACTCCTAGGGTGGCGGTGAGAGCGCTCCCAGCAGCGCACAACCCGATCCTCGCTCCCCCCACGCAACAGGAAACGGAACTCTTATGCCGGAGAACAGCAAGCCCACCATCGTGCTCGTGCATGGCGCGTGGGCCGACGCATCCAGTTGGAACGCCATCATCGCCCCGCTTCAGGCGCAGGGCTACACGGTGCTCGCACCACCGAACGAACTGCGGGGGCTCACCTCCGACTCCGCGTACATCGCGTCGTTCCTCGCCCAGCGCACCAGCGGCCCGGTGGTGCTCGTGGGCCACTCCTACGGCGGCGCCGTCATCACCAACGCCGGCGCCCAGGGTGGCGACGTGCGGGCGCTCGTCTACGTGGATGCGTTCATCCCGGATGAGGGCGAGACGGTCGTCGGCATCCTCGACGGCTCCAGCTCGGCCCTCGCCGTCGCCGACCCGACGACGGTGCTCGACGTGGCCGGATACCCGGGTGCCCCGGAGGGTGCAGCCGAGGCGTTCCTCAAAGCCGACACGGTGCACAACTACTTCGCGCAGGACCTGTCGGAGGAGGAGCGGCTGTTGATCCTCGCCACCCAGCGCCCGGCGTCGTTCGTGGCGAACGTCACCCCGTCGGGTCCGCCCGCCTGGAAGACCATCCCCTCCTGGGCGGTGCTCGGCACCGCCGACCTGGTGATCCCGATCGACGTGCAGCGTCGTCTCGCTGAACGCGCCGGCGCGACCATCACCGAGGTCGACGGCTCGCACGTGTCGATGGTGTCGCATCCGGATGTGACTCTCGCCGCCATCCAGGCCGCGGCCGACTCGATCGGCTGACCCGCACGCACCCAGTGGGGCGGCGCTACCCGCGAGGGAGCGTCGCCCACACGCGGGCGCCGCCGAGGGGCGAGTCTTCGATGCCGATGCGCCCGCCGTGGGCTTCGACGATGCGACGGCAGGTGGCGAGGCCGATGCCGAGGCCCGGCACGCCATCCGCGGCGGCCCGTTCCATGAGGTCGAACACGCGCGTGCGCTGCTCGACCGGCACGCCGGGGCCGTTGTCGTCGACCGTGATGCGGGTGACGTCGCCCACCTCGGATGCGGTGATCTCGACACGCGGGCGACCACCGTCGACGCTGCTGAACTTGATCGCGTTCGCGACCAGGTTCTGCAGCAGGGCGCGCACCAGCGTGGGGTCCCCCGTGGCCGACGCATCGATGTCTACCGTCACATGCGCCGAAGTCTCACCGATCGCCGCGTCGAGGTCGTCGAGCACGGCCGCCACCACCGAGGTCAGGTCGAGCTCGTCACGCCGCGGGCTCGCGCCCCCGAGGCTGGCGTACTCGAGCAGGTCGGAGATCATCGCGTGCATGCGGCGGGCCGAGGCGTCGGCCCGCGCCAACCATCCGCGCACCTCCGGGTCCAGTTCGGGGCTCGACGCGGCCAACTCTACGAACCCGGCGACGGCGGTGAGCGGGTTGCGCAGGTCGTGACCGATCTGGCCGGCGAACGACTCCAGCTGCTCGTTCGAGTGGCGCAGTTCGCGCGCCACCCGCCGGAGCTCGAGCGCGTCGACCACCTGCTCCGCCAGCACCGTCAGCCCGCGGGCATGTTCGGGTGTCAGCTCACCGACGACGTCGTCGAACACGCACAGGGTGCCGATCGGGATGCCGTCGGGCGTCACCAGGGGGCTGGATGCGTAGAACCGCACGTCGCCGATCTCGCCCGTCACGAACGGGTTCGTCGCGAAACGCTCGTCGAGTCGCGCATCCGACACCACCACCTGCTCGGCGCGCTGGAACACGGCGGCGCACATCGAGTCCTCGCGGCTGCACACCGACGCCTCGAAACCGACCGCAGCCACCTGGTGCTGCCAACGGTCGTCGATGATGTTGATCACCGCGGTGGGCACGTCGCACAACGTTGCGGCCAGCCACACGAGACCGTCGAGGTCGGAGGTGGGTGCGGTGAGCACCCCGTAGTCGTCGATCACCTCTCGGCGCACCGTGTCTTGCAGCGTCGTCATGTGACCTCCCCCGACCTCCGATTTTATCGGTCGATCAGTCCACGAGGTCGCCGTCCTCGGCGCTGACCAGTTCGATGATCGGCGCGAAGAACGCCGCGATCTCGGGACTGTTCGCTCCCTTCTCGGCGGATGCGGCGCGGTCGCCCGCCGACGCCCACAGCACCACATCGAGCCATTCGTCGTCGGCGAGGCGCACCAGGTCGGCGCGCACGAAACCGACGCGGTCGTCGCGGAACGACTGCAGCATGCCGGGCCGCGCAGCCAGCAGCTCGTCGGCGGCGCCGGGCCGTGTGCGGAAGCGGGTCAACTCGACAGTCGTCATGCGACCACGGTGCCCCACACCACCGACGGCGGCACACGACTGACGCTGCTGGTCTACCCCAGCTCACCCGGATGCGTGAGGCGCCACCACGCGTCCGGCTGCTCGATGGTGGCGTCCAGCACGATCGGTACGGTGACGGTGCTGGTGCCGGCGCTCCAGGTGACGGTGCCCACGCGCTCCCCCGCGGTGCCGGTGCGCAGCGCGGTCGTCTCCATGTCGACCTCGATCGGCGTATCCGACCAGGTGAACACGGAGGCGTCGTCGGCGAGCACCATCTGGGCGCTCTCGCCCCACGCCGTTGTGTAGGTGCCGAGCACGTCACCCTTGTCCGCCACCCGCACGTCATGGAATCCGGCCCGGATGCTCTCCAGCAGCGCCAGCACGTCGCGCCCCACGGTGGCCCGCGAGAACCCGCCCATCACCACGCCGGTCACCTCCAGCGGGTGCCCGATCCCCACCTCCAGCGACGCCGAGTACAGCAGGTTGGTGCCGTCTTCGCCGAGGGTGCCGGTCTTGATGCCCCGGATGCCGTCCTTGCCGAGCAGGTTGTTGGTGTTCGACTGCGGGTTGAGCCCGGGCACGTCCAGCGCCTGCATGCCGACGATCTGCGCCACCGTCGGGTTCGCCATCGCGATCCTGCCGAGGGCGATGAGGTCGGCCGGTGTGCTGACGTTGCGCGGGCTGATGCCGGTCGGCTCGACCAGGCGAGTGCCGCTGAGACCGTTCGCTTCGAGCCAGTGCCGGGTGGCCGACAGGAACGCCTCCTGCGAGCCGAACGCCCAGGTGGTGACCGCCTCCGCGTAGTTGCACGCCGAGATCACCAGCATCGTCTCGAGGGCGTCGCGTTCCGTCATGGTGCCGCCGGTCGGCATGGCCGCGATCGACGCCCCCATCACGTAGTACTTGTCGTAGAGCGCGTGGTCGGTCTTGCTGAAGGTGATGGTCGGGCCGGCGTCGTCGGCCGAGGCGAGCGGCTTCTTCTCGAGGATGACGAGCGCACTGATCACCTTGCTGATGGATGCCATGGTGCGCTGCTCGCCGGGTGCCACGCCCGCCCAGATGCCCGCCGCATCCGGGCCGAAGTACTCCTCGCCGCCGGCGACGCTGATCGCCGAGGAGCCGTCGGGCGGCAACGCGAGCTGCACGGCCGGCATCACCCGCGCCGCGGGTGGGGTGCTCGCGCCCTCCGGTGGGGCGAGCGGCGCCGTCAGCGCCCACCCGGTGTAGCCGCCCGCGATCGCCAGCACCACGACGAGCACGGTCGCCGTGACCAGCGCGCGACGGCGCCTGCGACGGCGGCGGATGCTCGGGTCTTCGGCCGGGGCCGGCGAACGGAGTTCGGCCTGGCGGCTCTCGCCGTGCGCCATGAGTTCGGTGAGCTGCGCCACGCCATCCGACGGGTCGTGCTGGGAAGTCAAACGGTGCCTCGATCGGGGTGGGTGACGTGGTGTCTCAGCCTGTCACCCGAAAGACCGGCCCGTCGTCCCCCGAGCGAGGGACTTTCAGTTACTGAGCGGCGGCACGGCGCGCGTTCATCGCGCCGCCGCGCACGATCAGGTACACGAGCACACCCAGGATCGGCAGCACCAGCATGAACAGCACCCAGAGGGCCTTCGCCCAGCCGTTCAGCGTGTGATCCCGGAAGACGTCGAGCACCGCCGTGATGAAGATGATCAGACACGTGACCACCACATAGAAGACGAGCATCCAGACGAAGACATCCCAGAGCGACATAACCCGACGCTACGGACACCCCCCGGACCGCACATCACACGGATCGTGTGAAGGGCCTCACCCACCTCTTTCATCCCATCGGCGTGACGCGCCGCGCGGCGAGAAGTCGTCAAATGGTTCTGCGCAGAGGCAGGAGGCGACATGGTCAGCAACTACACGCACCGGTTGCGCCGGCTGGCGCTCAACGCCACCGACCTGCTCGAGGAGGAACTCAACCTGCTCGATGCGCACGCCGACCACAAAGCCATCGCCCTCTCCCGCCTCGGTGCGCTCGTCGCCATCGGCGGCGCGGAGCCGTCCTTCGACGAATTGGTCGACTCGGCGATGAGCGCCGGCGCCTCCGCCGACGAGATGGTCGACGTGCTGATCGGACTGAGCCCCGTGATCGGGCTGCCGCGGGTGGTGGAGGCGGCCCCGAAGCTGGCCCTCGCTCTCGGGTACGACCTCGCCGACGACGTCAACTGACCCGCTCGGCTGACCCGCTCGGCGGGCCACCGCTTCAGTCGCCCAGCAGCCCCATCTGCATGGTGCGCTCCACGGCCTCCGCACGCGACGACACCCCGAGCTTGCGGTAGATCGAGCCCACCTCGGTGGCGACCGTGTTGCGCGAAATGAAAAGGCGCGCCCCGATCTCGGGCAACGTGAGGTGGGTCTGCAGGTACGGCAGCAGCCGCAACTCGGCCGGGGTCAGGGGCGAGCCTCCCGATCCGCCCGCCCCCTTCGCCGTCATCGCCCGGAACTCCTCGAACTCCGTCACCAGCACGCCGAGCAGCGGGCGGTGGATGAGCACATCGTCGATCTCGTGCATCAGGTGGTGCGCGGATGCGTGGTCGCCCATCGCCCAGTAAGTGCGAGCGAGGGTGAGCCGCACGCGCACCGCGAACGCCGGAAGCGCGTAGGTGCACACCGGGCGGGCACGCATCGCGCGTGTGAGTTCCCGTTCCAGAGCCTGCTTGTCGCCGCGGTGCAGCGCGTGGCGTGCCGCCGCCGCGAACGTCACCGCCGCCATCGCGTAGTCGTGGAGGTGCTTGCGCTCGATGGAGGCGAGCGACGCCTCCAGCTGCGCCATCGCCTGACCCCAGCGGCCCGCATCCATGGCGATGATGGCGCGCTCCGCCTCCGCCAGCACCTGGCCGCCCGTGTTGCCGGCGATGGCCGCCGCCTGGGAGGCCTCCGCGAACAGCTCGTCGGCGCGTTCCACCTGGCCGAGGAGCAGGTGCGTCTCGGCGGCCACATTGAGGGCCTGATCGCGCCAACTGCTCCACGATGGCTCCTCCGCAAGCGAGCGCTCCGCATCTTTCAGCGCCCGTTCGGGGCCGCGGGCGCACATGATGGCGCGCAGCATCGCCCGACCCGACTCAAACGACGCCGACCCGTCGAACGGCACCCCGTCGAACTCCGCGCCTTCAGCGAGAGCGGCCCAGCGTTCCGCCTGCTCGGGGCATCCGGCGATCAGCGTGATCCATCCGGCCACCACGGCGAGCGGCGGATGCTCGTCCACCACCGTGGGTCCCAGGTCGTCGATCCACCGCTGCACCACGTCGATCTGGCCGGCACGGTAGGTGGGCATCGCCAGTTCGGCGACCATGCGGATGCACCGCTCGCGATCGGGGGTGGCCATCAGGTGGTCGACGGCGAGCGCCGCCGCCCCGTGCACCTCGTACCAGTCGGCGGCGCGGGTGTGCAGGGTGGCGACGAGCTCCGGCTCGACGCGTTCCAGCTCCCCCAGCAGGAACTCGCGGAACAGCGGGTGGTAGCGGTACCACTGGCGGCGGCGGTCGAGGGGGATGAGGAACACGTTCGTCGCGTCAAGCTCGCGCAACTGCGTGCCCGCCGTGAGGTCGCCGGTGACCGCGTCGCAGAGGGATGCGGTGAACCGGTCGAGGATGGCGGTGCGCCGCAGGAACGCCTGCACCTCTGGAGTGGTGGAGGCGAGCGACTCCCGGTACAGGTAGTCGGCCACGTAGCGGTCGTCGCCGGTGATCGTCGTCGCGGGGTCGTCGCTGTCGCGTGCGATGACCGCGGCGAGGTGGATGCCGACCGCCCAGCCTTCGGTGCGTTCGACCACCGCATCCGCCAGCTCCGGGGTGAGGTGCACCTGCGCCTCGGCGAAGATCTGCCGGGTGGCGTCGGCCCCGAACGCCAGGTCGGTGGCGCCCAGCTCGAGCGTCTGATCTTCGGCTCGGAGCCGCGGGATGTGCGGCTGCTCGGAGCGACTCGCGGCCACGAACTGCGACCCCTCCGGCACGCCGGCGATGATGACGCTCAGCACGTCCTCCGACGCCCCGGAGCGGATCTGGTGCAGGTCGTCGAGCATGATCACGAACGGGGTCTCGCTGGAACGCAGCACGGATGCGAGTCGCGGTGCGGACCGGCTGAGCACGCCGGTGGCGTTGCCGCGCATCCGGATGGCGGGTCCGGTGTCCGCTCCGGTCGCCCGGGCGTAGCCGCTGGCGATGAGCGAGAGCAACGTGCCCGGGTCGTCGTCGAGCCGGTCGAGCGACACCCAGATCACCGGCCTGGTCTCCTCCTCGGCCCACTGCGCCAGAAAGCTCGACTTGCCGTAGCCCGCGGGGGCCGAGACGGCCACCACCCGACGTCCGCACTCCCGGGCTTTCCGCACCAGGTCAGCACGGCTCACGAAGCCCTCCCTCGCTGGGGGCACCGCCAGTTTGGTGGCAAGCAAGAACTCGTCGAGACCGATCGAGCTCTTGGCTGCGACCCGAGATACCTCGGTCACGAGCAAAGCTTATGGCTGAGGCCGGGTGCCGCAACAGGTTGTTCTATCCCTCGCGTGTGTCCCCCGCGGAATCATGCCATCCGTGTGATGCGACACCCTGCCACCGCCGCGACCCTGGTGCCGGTACTCCCTCGTCGACGACCAAGAACTGGAGACATCATGAGCACCGTCAAAGAAACAAGCGGCTGGGTCGGGTGGATCGGATTCGCCGGATTCATCCTCATCCTGAACGGCGTCTTCAGCGCGGTGCAGGGCCTCGCCGCCCTGATCGGCACCGACGTCTACTACGTCATCACCAGCGGCACGCTCTACCTGTTCGACATCACCACGTGGGGCTGGTGGAACCTGATCCTGGGCGTGATCCTGGTACTCGTGGGCATCGCCCTGCTGACGGGGGCCGGATGGGCGCGCGTCGTCGCCGTGATCCTCGCCAGCCTCAGCGCCGTCGGGCAGCTGTTGCTGCTGCCGGCACAGCCCTGGTGGGCGGTCATCGTGATCGCGGTCGACATCCTCGTGATCTACGCCATCACGGCGCACGGCCGCGAGATCGCGGCGGACAAGTCGTAGGAGTCCTCCTCGAGACGGCGGCAACGACGCATCCGGCGGATGCGATCGGGTCGTTGCTGCCGTCTCGTTCGCGTGCGGATGTCAGCGCAGGCGGTTGACGCCCTCGACGACCAGGGCCCGCAGTTCGGGGCGGGCCACATCATCGAGCGTGCGCACCTTCACGTGGCGCATCTTCGCGCCGGTGCCTTCGAGCAGACCGGCGGGATCGGGCAGTTGCGCACCCAGGTAGAACCCGAACACGAGATGCTTGCTGAACGGGGCGAGCCAGGTGAACTGCTCCGTCATCTTCTTCGGGCCGACACCGTATCCGGCGGTTCCCTGATCCGCCCACACCACCTCGACCGTCTCCGGGTAGACGTCGAACACGAGCGCGCGGGCCGCAAGCGCCACCTCGAGCAGCGCCGGCGACTTCTCCGCCGCCATCGCCGCGAACGGCGCAGCACCGGATGCGATCACTCCAGCTCCCATGCCCGGCAGGCTACCCCGAGGCGCGAGTCCGGAGATCGTCGTCGGTGACCTCGCGGATGACGCGCGCCGGCGACCCGACGGCGACCGACATCGGCGGCACGTCGCGCGTCACCACGCTGCCTGCGCCGATCACCGAGCCGAAGCCGATCCGCACGCCCGGCAGCACCACTGCGTTCGAGCCGATCCACACTCGGTCCTCGATGACGATCGGCTCCGAGAACCGGGTGAAGTCGACCCGCTGGGCGGGGTGGATCGGGTGGCCGGTCGTCGTGAGCGTGACGCTCGGGGCGATCATCACGCCGTCGCCGATCCGGATCTCGACATCGTCGACGAAGGTCAGGTTCACGTTGCCGAAGAAGTCGTCACCGATGTGAACGTTGCTGCCGAACCCGGCATGGAACGGCGAGAACAGCACAGGCCGTGCGCCCACCGAGCCGAGGATCGACCGAAGGAGCTCCTCGCGCCGCGTCCAGTTCGACGGCAGCGTCTGGTTGTACTCGAAGATCAGGTCGGCGCGGCGCCCGGGCGAGAGGAACGCCGCCTCCGTCTCGGTGTAGAGCAGGCCGCGGGCGATACGATCCAAGACCTCGCGCTCGGCATCGCTGTGCTCGCTCATGCGGAACAGTATGCCCGCCACTTGATGGCGGCGAGGCGGCGGTCCCACTAGCTCTATCCCACCGTGCGGCGCGCCCACATCGCGCGTCACACCGGGAGCATGATGGGCGCGTGGCCGTAGTCATTGCCTTCGTCGCCAACATCGCGGTCGCGATCGCGAAGACGGCAGCTGCACTCCTCACGGGTTCCGCCTCGCTTGTCGCCGAGGCCCTGCACAGTTGGGCAGACGCCGGCAACGAGATCTTCCTGCTGATCGCGGAACGCTCGGGTCGCCGTAGCCGCGATCGCGCTCATCCTCTCGGCTACGGCCGCGACGTGTACTTCTGGTCGCTCTTCGCGGCATTCGGGCTGTTCACGGTCGGGGCCGTGCTGTCGATCCTGACGGGCGTGCGCGAACTGCTGGATCCCGAGCCGGTCACGGACTACGGCATCGGCTACTTGGTACTCGGCATCGCCGTGGTACTCGAAGGCATCTCGCTCACGCAGTCGGTGCGGCAGGTGCGGCGCGACTCGGCGGCGCTCGACCGCCAGCCCGTCGACTACGTGTTGAACGGTTCGGACGCCACCCTTCGTGCGGTGGTCTTCGAAGACGTAGCCGCGCTCATCGGCCTCGCGATCGCAGCCTCGGCGCTCGGGCTGCACCAGGCGACCGGGCTGCCGCTCTTCGACGGGCTCGGATCGATCCTCATCGGCGTGCTGCTGGCGATCGTGGCGGTTGTGCTCATCCAACGCAACCGTCGGTTCTTGGTGGGCGCGGTACCCCCGGATTCGGTGTGGCGCGAGATTACCCGGCGGCTGCTGCTGCATCCGGAGATCTCGCGCCTCACCTTTCTGCACCTCGAGTTCGTGGGGCCTGGCCGCCTTCTGCTGATCGCCGCGGTCGATCTCGTCGATGACGACATCGAATCGGTGGTGGCGGTGCGGCTGCGTCGACTCTCGAGCGAACTGCAACGCGAGGAGCACATCGCGGTGGCGGCCCTTACTCTCGCGCTGCCTGACGAGCCATCGCTCGAGGTGGGCTGACGCCTGACGGATTTGGCCCTTCCCGGAGAAAAGATCAAGGAATAGACTCCGGCCACGCCTCCCAGCGTGATCTCAAGGAAGAGAACTCATGGTCGGCGCGCGTCGCGAGAAAGTTCAGGTCCTCGTCGCCGGTGGCGCGGCCACCGCGCTGGGGGTCCTCGTCTGTCTGCTGATCCCCACCGCGTCGGGGGTACCGAACGGCTGGCTCTCGTCGCTCCTGCTCGTCGGATTTCTCCTGGCCGCGATCGCCGTATCGGCGGTGATCGGCTTCATCTTCGGAATTCCTCGCGCCCGCGTCGAGACGGTGCCGACGACCGAGAAGAAGACCGTGCTGCGACGGTTCGAGGCGAACTCCAACCTGGAGCAGATCTCCGATTGGCTGACGAAGATCCTCGTCGGGGCGGGTCTCGTGCAACTCGCAGTGCTTCCGAGCGCGCTGCGGAAGCTCGGTGACTACCTCGGGCCCGCGGTGGGTTTTCCCGGTGGCGCCCCCGCAACGGTCGCGATCGTGCTGTACGGCGTGGGGGTGGGCTTCCTGATGGCCTACCTCTGGGCGCGGCTGAGGCTTCGGGTGCTGCTCGAAGAGAGCGAACTGCTGGCCGACGGGGTCTGGGAGGCGATCGAGCAGAAGGTGCTGCTCGCCGAGGCGACCGCAGACACCGGCAAGTCGCGCCGCGAGGTTCGCCGCAGTCTCGACACGGTGCAACGGATCGCGTCGTACGCCGATTCGCTCGCGGCGGTGCTCTGGGTCGACGACAACCCGCGCAACAACACCGTGCTCGTGAGCGCGATGCAGGCGTCCGGCATCGAGGTGAGCCTGGCGATGTCGACCCAGGAGGCGCTTCGGGCGCTGAGCAGCAGATCGTTCGGGTTGGTCATCACCGACGCCGGCCGGCGCGAGGCCGGGGAGTATGACGGTGAGGCTGGGCTGACGCTCGTGTCCCTGGTGGTCGAGCGGCAGGACCATCCTCCGGTGATCGTGTACACCACAGCCAGAATCGCGTCGCAGAAGAAGAAGTTCATCGACGCCGGCGCGACGGCGGTGACCGGATCTCCGAGCGAGCTCATGGAACTCGCCTTCAAGGCGCTCGCCACCTGAATCCCGGGCACGGCCGGCGGCTACAGCCCTTCGGCGATGCGCTTGATGGCGGCGAGGCGGCGGTCCCATTCGACGCCGATCGCGTCGAGGCGTTGGGCGGTGGCGCTGAGCTGCGCGCCGAGCACGCGGTACTGCACCTCGCGGCCGACGCGCACCGGCTCGACGAGGCCCACCTCCTGCAGCACAGCGAGGTGCTTGGCGATGGCCTGGCGCGACACCGGGAGGCGCCCGGCGAGAGCGGATGCCGACGCAGCGCCCTCGCCGAGTGCCTCCAGGATGCTCCACCGGGTCTCGTCGCCGAGGGCGGCGAACACGGGGACGATCGTCTCTGTCACGCGGCGCCCTCGAGCAGGGCGACCAGCTTGTCGAGCTCGTCGGTCCACCCGGTGCCGTGGTCGCGTGCATTCGAGACCGGGTCGCTGGTGTGCTCGAACCCGGTCTCGACCACGATCAGCTGGGTGCCGTCGGCGACCTCGTCGAGGGTGAAGGTGAAGACGGTCGAGTTGTCGGCCGTGACGGCGTCGGGCAGCGTCTCGGCGGCGTCGTCGTTGCCCCAGCGGTAGGTGATCGAACGCAGCTCGTCGACCTCCTCCACGCGGATGGGGATCGCGCCGTAGCCGTCGAACGTCATGGTGCCGGTGGCGCCGACGCCCGCACCGTCGAGCACCGTCTGCCCGAACCACTGCGAGATGTGGGCGGGGTCGGTGATCGCCGACCAGACCTTCTCGACGGGTGCGGCGATGCGGATGGTGCGGCGGACGCTGAGGGCGTCTTCGTCGACGATCGCGCGGGGGTTGTCGGTCATGCTCATGATGATGTTCCTTTCGCAGGTTCTGTGCAACTCTTGAGTTGCATGTGCAATCACAGGGTTGCACGGCTCGCGACGATATGCAACCCGTAGATTGCAGTTCACGATGCCGGGCGACGGGCCTACCCTCGGCGCATGGCGACATTCGCACTCATCCACGGCGCTGGCGACGCCGGCTGGTACTGGCACCTCGTCGAAGATCACCTGCGCGCCCGCGGCCACCACACCGTCGCGCCCGACCTCCCGTGCGACGACGACACCGCCGGGCTCCCCGAGTACGCGGATGCGGTGGTCGCCGCCGTCGGCGACCGCGCCGACATCATCGTCGTGGGCCAGTCGCTCGGAGGATTCACGGCGCCGCTCGTGGCCGAGCGAATCCGCGCGCGGATGCTGGTGCTGGTGGCCGCGATGATCCCGGCCCCCGGCGAAGCCGCATCCGACTACTGGGCGAACACGCGGTACGACGACGAGCAGCTCGGGGACTACGGCGACGAGATCGCGTGGTTCTACCCCGACGTCGACCCCTAGCTCGCCGCCGAAGCGCTGCGCCACGGACGCCGGCAGTCGGAGACGCGGCTCGGCGAGAGCTCACCGCTCACCGTCTGGCCCGACATCGCCACCCGGGTGGTCGCCTGCCGCGACGACCGCATCTTCCCCCTCAGCTACCTGCGCCGGGTCGCCGAGGAGCGCCTCGGCATCACCCCCGACGAACTCGACGGCGGTCACACCCCCGCGCTCAGTCGGCCGCGAGAGCTCGCCGAACTGCTCGACGCGTACGCGTCGTCGTCCGCCTGACCCGCCGAGCCGCCGCCCAGCAACCCGGCGTACACTCACCTCCGTGCATCCGCTCACCCTCCCCACTCAGCCCGTCGGGCGTCAGGAGGTCGTCGGCGTCCCCATCGCCGACGCGAGATAGCTCTGCCCTGTCCCGAGTTACCGCACGTCCGCGTGCACCCCAGACAGTGAAAGCAGAACCTTCCTGCATGCCATCTCCGAGGCGACCCTGCGCGCCTCCTTCATCAACGCATCCCTCCGCGAACGCCAGAACCTCACCCTGCCGCCCGAGTTCGGCGACCTCCCCTGGGATCGCCTCGACTTCCTCGGATGGCGCGACCGCAAAGCCGCACAACTCGGTTACGTGGTGGCCGAGCTCGACGGCGAACCGGTCGGCATCCTGCTGCGCCAAGCGGATGCGAAACCCCGCTCCCGCGCTCAGTGCTCGTGGTGCGCCGACGTGCAGCTTCCGAACGACGTCGTGCAGTTCAGCGCCAAACGCGCCGGCAACGCGGGACGCAACGGCAACACCGTCGGCACGCTCGTGTGCGCGAACTTCGAATGCCCGGTGAACGTGCGCCGACGGGCACCGCTCGCCTACGTCGGCTTCGACCTGGAGGCGGAGAAGCAGCGACGCATCGTGGCGCTTCGCGAGCACGTCACCAACTTCGTGCGGAACGTGCGCGACGGGGAATAGCCCCGCCGATCAGGAACGCGCCGCGAACCCCGCGATCAGCGCCTGCGCCGCCGGGGTGTCGAACGCCGCCCCGATCGACCGAGCCTCCTGGGCGAGCTGCTCGGCGATCGGGCGGTGCGCCGCATCCCGCACCAGCCGCTTCGCCTGCCCGTAGGCGGCGGTCGCTCCATCGAGCCACGAACGGGCGACGGCCTCCGCGCGGGCGCCGACCTCGGCATCCGGCACCGCCTCCGCCGCGAGGCCCCACTCGACCGCCTCGGCGGCGGACAGCATCCGAGGCTGCAGCACCAGCTGGAGCGCACGCCGCTCTCCCACCGCGCGGGCCAGCTGCGCCGACACCGACAGGTCGGGGGTGAGACCCATGCTCGCGTAGAGGCTGCCGACCCGCGACCCCTCGCCGATGACCGCATAGTCCCCGCTCAGCAGGATGCCGAGCCCGCCGCCCGCGGTGGTGCCGTGCGCGGCCACCGCCACCGGCACCGTCGAACCGGTGAGCGCCAGGATGCCGCGGTTGATCACCCCGGCCAGCTCGGTGATCGCAGCCCCCGAGCCCAGCTCGGCCATCGCCCGCACATCTCCGCCCGCGCAGAACGCGGGACCGGCGGCGTCGACCAGCACGGCACCGACGTCGTCGCGCGACACCGCCTCCTCCGTCACCCGCGCCCACGCATGGGCGAGCGCCTCGTCGAAAGCGTTGAGCCGCTCCGGACGGTTGAGGGTGATCCGCGCGAGGCCGCGTTCGACACTGAACAGGATGGGGTCCGACATGACTCCGAGACTATTCGCCCGCCCCGGCATACTGGCCAGATGAGCGCACCCGACGCCCCCCGATTCGACCCACCGTGCGGACCGATCGTCGGATGGCGTGACGGCGACGTGCTGCGAGCCACCGGCATCCCGTACGCGCGGGCCGAACGCTTCGCCCGACCGCATGCGGTGCCCGACCGGTCGCCGCAGGATGCGCCGCTCGAGGCCACCGGCTGGGCGCCCGCCAGCCCGCAGCCGCCGGCGCCGCAACTCGAGCGGCTCCTCGGTGCCGCCGCGGTCGGCGATCCGGTGATCGACGAGCACTGCCAGAACCTGTCGATCACCCTGCCTGCCGACCTCGCCCCCGGCGAGACACTGCCGGTGATGGTGTGGATCCACGGCGGCTCCTACGTGAGCGGGGCAGGCGACGCCCCCATCCACGACCCCGCCCGGCTGGTGGTGGAGCAGCGGGTGATCGTCGTGGCCGTCACCTACCGTCTCGGGCTGCTCGGGTTCCTCGGCTCGGACGGCGGACGCCCCGCGAACCTCGGCCTCTTCGACCTGTGCGCGGCGCTCGCCTG
The DNA here is from genome assembly GCA_023386365.1 of Actinomycetes bacterium. Lineage (GTDB taxonomy): Bacteria > Actinomycetota > Actinomycetes > Actinomycetales > Microbacteriaceae > Homoserinibacter. The sequence goes on from JAEWJX010000059.1 coordinate 38,721, forward strand.
GGTGCAGCGCAACATCCGCGCCTTCGGCGGCGACCCGGATGCGGTGACCGCGTTCGGCGAATCGGCCGGCGGCGACGCGATCGCGCACCTCATCGCCACTCCGGATGCACGCACCCTGTTCTCGCGCGCCATCATCCAGAGCGCGCCGCTCGGCATCTCCCGCGGCCGGACTGCGATGAGCGCGGCGATGGTGGATGCGGCGACCGACCTGGCACCCGATACCCCGCTCGACGAGCTGGTCGGGCGGCAGCCGGAGGTGGCGGCCGCCGGCTCCGGGCACGGGTTGCTCAGCGCGATGCCGTTCGGCACCCAGTACGGACTCGACCCGCTGCCCGCCGAAGACCGCATCGACGCCGCGTGGGACGCCGCCGCATCCGGCATCGACGTGCTGATCGGCAACAACGCCAACGAGGCGCGCATGTTCATCCCCGAGCTGCCGAAGATCGGCGACGCCGCCCGCCTGCCGATGATCGGGCCGCTCGTGCGGTGGGCGGTCGACCGTGCGCTCACCAAGCGCATCTACGGTGGGCCGGCCCTCGACTTCGCGAGGCGCCGCGCCACCGCCGGCGGGCGCGCCTTCCACTACGTCATCGACTGGCACGCGCCCGGCAACACCTACCGCGCCGCCCACACGGTCGATCTGCCGCTGCTGCTCGGCACCCGCGAGAGCGCCGCCGGTTCGATCATCACCGAAGGCGCCGACTGGGCCGAGCTGGATGCGGCGGGCCGGAGCGTGCGGCAGGCGTGGGCCGACTTCGCCCGCGGCCGACTCGCCGACCGCGGGCGCATCCCCGGCGTCATCCGCTGGGCTCGCGCCTGAGCTAGTTGAGCGCGGGGGTGTCTTCGGGGATCACGCCGCCGCTGTAGAGCGACGCGCCCAGGTTCTGCAGGGCCCGCAGGGCGACACGCTGCGTCAGCGGGCCGTACGAGATGCGGGCCACGCCGAGCGCCTCATACTCCTTCGCCGGCAACGCACCGGGCAGGCCGATGATCGAGAGCTTGCCGGCGCCGAGCCCGTCGACCAGCTTCTCGACGTGCTCGCGCTTCAGCGCACGCGGCACGAACACCAGCGCCGCACCCTCGTCGAGGTAGGCACGCCCGCGGCGGATCGCCTCATCCAGCAGGTCCTCGATGGGGGCGTCGCCGCCGCGCAGCAGCGCATCCGTGCGGGCGTTCAACTGGAACGCCACCCCCTCGCGCTCCGCGGCCGCCATGATGGCGCGCACCCGCGCCACCGACTCGTCGAACGGACGCATCGCATCTTCGACGTTCGCGCCCACGATGCCGAACCCGATCGCGCGGCGGATCGTCTCGCCCGGGTCGTCGTAGCCGTCGTCGAGGTCGGCGCTCACCGGCAACTCGACCGCCTCGGCCACCGTCTTCGCGGATGCCAGGGCCAGCTCCACCGGCATCGTGCCGTCGGCGTACCCGTGGCTCGCCGCGATCGAATGCCCGGCGGTCGCGATCGCCTTCGTCCCGGGGACGTCGGCGATCACCTTCGCGCTCACCGCATCCCACACGTTCACCACCTGCAGGATCTCGGGGGACTCGTGCAGCGCCTTCAGGGCCAGTGCCTTCTCGGATGTGCTCATGGGGCGACGCTACCGGGAGGCCCGCAGAGCGCGCTGGGAGGTTTCGATACGCGGCCGCCTCCGGCGGACGCTACTCAACCAGCGGGGGTGCGGATGGTGACGTCGCCGAAGCGGCGGCCGAGCGCCGCGATGTAGGCCGGGCGGGCGAGCGCCCAGGCTCCGGCGATCACCAGCAGGGAGAGCACGAAGACGGCGAAGCCGACCCAGTTCACCTCGTCGCTGGCGGTGTAGATGTGGTTCAGGTTGCGCAGGGCGCCGGTGGCGAGCACCAGGGTGACGTGCACGATCACGAACAGCACGAAGTACAGCATCACGGGGAAGTGGATGCGCTTCGCCAGGTCGAAGGGGTAGGCGCGGTTGACGCGCTCCCAGGAGCGGGGCCACAGCGCCGACATGCGCGCGCCGGTGGCGATCGCGAGCGGCGCCGCGATGAACACGGTGGCGAAGTAGGTGAGCTGCTGAAGGCTGTTGTAGTTCACCCAGCCGTTCTCCGTCGGCCAGTCCAGCGACGCGTACTGCAGCCCCGCCGACACCGCGTTCGGGAACACCTCCCAGCTGGTGGGCACGATCCGCATCCACTGCCCCGTCACGAACAGCAACACCACATAGACCAGCCCGTTCACGATCCACAGGCCGTCGAGCACCAGGTGGAACCAGACGGTGAGGCTCATGCGGCGGCGACGGTTGCGGCGCGAGGCCCACACGGCGGGCGGTGTCTTCTGCTGCCGGATCTGCCACCCGGTGCGCACCACCAGTACCAGCAGGAACACGTTGAAGAAGTGCTGCCAGCCGAGCCACGCGGGGAATCCGACGGGGGCGCCTTCGGGCAGGGCGTACGAGCCGGGGAATTCGATGAGGAACTGCTGCACCGGCTCCAGCGTGCGCAGCCAGCGGGCGGCGAGCACCACCACGAGGGCGAGCACGATGATCGCGATAGCGGCGAGCGCCCACCGACGCCCGCGTGCTCCCATGCCTCAAACGTAGGGGGTGGCGCCGCCCCCGCGCGTCAGCCCAGCACCACCAGGAAGCCGAGCACCGCGGTGGCTGCCGCGAACACGAGGAGCGCCGCGGAGATCGGCGGCTCGTGGCGACGGATGTGCACGACGGTTGCGCCGACCATCAGGACGGCGAGCAGCGCGGCCGCGATCGGCGACAGGATCGGCGCGATGCCGGAGAGCATGGGCAGCACGATGCCGAGCGCACCGAGCACCTCAGCGGCGCCGATCAGGCGGATGGCGGGCTGCGAGAAGTCTTCGGCCCACGCCATCCCGGATGCGATGAGCGCCTCCTTCGGGCGGGCGATCTTCATGGCTCCGGCGGCGAAGAAGGCGAGGGCGGTCAGGCCCGCGACGATCCAGAACGCGATCAGCAAAGGTTCCTCCTGGTGGGGTCGGTTATCATCGGTAACTGACCCCATGATCGGTGATCGTCGGATCGCGTACAAAAGGCACATCCGTGTGCCGCAGTCACATCGGAGGAACCATGTCCGCATCCGCCGGCGCATCCGCCACCGTCGCCCTCACCGAGTACGAGGGCGCCTGCCTCGACAAGGACGCCGACGAGCGAGCCATCCGCGGCGTGCTCGACCGCATCGGCGACAAATGGTCGCTGCTCGTGATCGGCACCCTGCGCAATGGCCGCCTGCGCTTCACCGAGCTGCAGCGGCACATCCCCGGCATCTCGCAGCGCATGCTCACCCTCACCCTGCGCCAGCTCGAACGCGACGGCCTGCTCGAGCGAACCGTGCACGCCGAGGTGCCGCCCCGCGTCGAATACGAGCTCACGCCGATGGGCGAGACGCTCATCGACACGTCGATCGCCCTCTTGCAGTGGGCGCTGGAGAACCAGCCCGCCATCGAGGAGGCGCGGGCGGCGTTCGACGCCCGCTAGGCCTCGACCGCGCGGGGGACGGGCCCCAGCAACGTCGCCACGAGTCGCGCGGCGAACCCGTCGTCGAGCGGCTGCCGTCGCAGCGTGCGCACCACGACCGCGCCGAGCAGCGCCTCCACGAGGTCCTCGACGGGCTGGATGTGGAGGTCGCCCGCGTCGACCGCCCGCTGCATCCGCTCCCCCAGTAGTTGCAGCACGCCGAGGCGCTCATTGAGCCGCAGTGCCACCGCCTCGTCTTCGGCGGCCGCCACGACGAGCGAGCGCAGCAGATCGTCGTGGCCCGGTTCGCGGATGAAGTCGACCACGTTGCGCACCCACTCGAGCAGGTCGGCGCGGAGGTCGCCCGAGTCGGCGGGAACGAACCAGTCGGGCATGATGAGGCCCTCGGCGAGGGCATCCGCGACGAGCGCGGTGCGCGTCGGCCACCAGCGGTAGATGGTCTGCTTGCCGACCTTCGCCTCGGCGGCGATGCCCTCCATGGTGAGGGAGTCGTAGCCGGCGGCGGCGAACTGCCGCGCGGTGGCGGTGAGGATGGCGAGCCGCGCCTTCTCGCTGCGGCCGGGACCGCGACGCTGATCGGACTCCATGTCGGTTAGTGTAGGTGAGCCAATACGAGACGGACCGTATCGTATTCGGTCGAGGGGATGGGGAATCCGTGGCCGAGCTGCTATACCGACTGGGGCGCTTCGCCGCCCGCCGCGCCGGATGGGTGATCGCGGCCTGGGCGCTCATCATCGCGCTCGCCGCCGGCTCGTTCGTCGCCTTCTTCGGCGGCCTCAGTAACAGCTTCGACATCCCCGGCACCGCCTCGTCCGAGGTGATCGACGACCTGCAGGAGCAACTGCCGGAGTTCAGCGGTGCGGCCGGCATGGTCGTCTTCCACACCGACGACGACGCCCCCTTCACCGAGGCGCAGAAGGACGCGATCAGCGCCCTCGTCGCCGACCGGAGCGACCTGGTCGACGTCGCCGACGTCGTCGACCCGTTCGACGCCGAACAGCAGCGTGCCGACCAGCGCGCTCAGCTCGACGCCGGACAGGCCCAGCTCGACGCCGGCTTCGCGCAGCTCGACGCCGGCCAGCAGCAGCTGAACACCGCCCGCGACCAGCTCGAAGCGATCGGCGCCCCCGCCGAACAGCTCGCCGCGCTCGACGCCCAGCAGGAGCAACTCGACCAGCAGCGCCTCGACGCCCAGGCGCAGCAGCGCACCCTCGACGACGGGCTCCAGCTCGTGAAGCTGGCCGACGGCATCCGCGTCGTGTCGGAAGACGGCGCGACCGCCATCGTCAACGTCGCCTTCACCGACCCGCGCCTCGAGCTCTCCGACGAAGCGAAGCAGAGCGTCGTCGACCACTACACCTCGGAACCGATCGACGGCGTCGAGGTGGCGTTCTCCACCGAGATCGCGCAAGGCGTGCCCCAGGTGGTGGGCGTCAGCGAGGCGGTCGGCGTGGTCATCGCCGCCATCGTGCTGATCGTGATGCTCGGCTCGCTGCTCGCCGCATCCTTCCCCATCATCACCGCCCTCACCGGCGTGGCCGTCGGCGTGCTGGCGTCGCTGTCGCTCTCCGGCGTCATCACCATGGCATCCGTCACCCCCGTACTCGGCATCATGCTCGGACTCGCCGTCGGCATCGACTACGCCCTGTTCATCGTGAACCGCCACCGCCGGCAACTGCTCGAAGGTGCCGACGTGCACGAATCGATCGGGCTCGCCAATGGCACCGCCGGTACCGCCGTCGTGTTCGCCGGCTCCACCGTCGTCGTCGCCCTGCTGGCCCTGTTCGTGACCGGCATCCCCTTCCTCGGACTCATGGGAGCGGTGGGGGCGTTCTGCGTCGCCGTCGCCGTGCTCATCGCCGTCACCCTGACGCCCGCCCTCCTCGGGCTCGCCGGACCCCGGGTGCTGGGCCGCCGCGGGCGCCGACAGCTCGCCGCCGGACCCGTCCCCCACCACGCCGCCGACGTGAAGCCGATGAGCTGGGCGCGGTCGATCCTCACGATCGTGCTCGCCGTCGCGGCGCTCCTCACCCTCGCGATCCCCGCCGCATCCATGCGTCTCGGGCTTCCCGACGGCGGATCGGAACCGCACGACTCCACCACCTACCGCGCGTTCGAACTCATCGACGACGCCTTCGGCCCGGGCACCAACAGCCCCCTGCTCGTCACCGCCGACACGATGGGGCCGTGGACGGGCGAAGACTGGCAGCTCACCAGCTACCTCGCACAGACCGCGACCACCATCTCCGAGGTCGACGGGGTCGCCGCCGTCGCACCGATCGCACAATCCGAGGAGGGGCTCTGGGCGTTCCAGGTGATTCCCGAAGACGGGCCCAACAGCGAGACCACCGAGCAGGTCGTACGGGAACTGCGAGGGATCGAGTACACGTCGTGGCCGTTCGGCGTCGCCGGCCAGGCCGCCATCAACATCGACATCTCCGAGAACCTCGCCGCCGTGCTGCCGCTCTACCTGCTGGTCGTCGTCGGCCTGTCGGTGCTGATCATGGTGCTCGTGTTCCGCTCGCTGCTGGTGCCGATCATCGCCACCGGCGGCTTCATCCTGTCGCTGCTCGCCACCTTCGGCGCCCTCGTGGCCGTGTTCCAGTGGGGCTGGGGTGCGTCGGTGTTCGGCATCACCACCACCACGCCCATCCTCAGCTTCCTGCCGGTGATCCTCGTCGGCATCCTGTTCGGGCTGGCGATGGACTACCAGCTGTTCCTCGCATCCGGGATGCGCGAAGCGCACGTGCACGGGTCGCCCGCCCGGTTGGCGGTGGCGCAGGGATTCCGGGCCGGTCGCTCGGTGGTGATCGCCGCGGGGCTCATCATGGTGGCCGTGTTCGGCGGGTTCGTGTTCGCCGAGTCGGTGATCATCCGTCAGCTCGGGTTCGGCCTCGCGATCGGTGTGCTGCTCGACGCATTCGTGGTGCGGCTGCTGCTGATGCCCGCGCTCATGCACCTGCTCGGCAACTCCGCCTGGTGGATCCCGCTGTGGCTCGATCGGCTCCTCCCCAACGTCGACGTCGAGGGTGCGGCGCTCGAGAGACGGCACCACGCGTAGCCTTTCCGGGTGCAGTGCGACTACTTCGACGCGGGGGTGTGCCGCTCGTGCACGCTCATGGGCGTCGACTACGACGCGCAGCTCGCGGGCAAGGTGGCGCACGCCGAAGGGCTGCTCGCGCCGTGGGCGGATGCCGTGTGGCTGCCGCCGGTGGCGAGCGCACCCGAGGCGTTCCGCAACAAGGCGAAGATGGTCGTCGGCGGCACCGTCGACGCGCCCACCCTCGGCATCCTGGATGCCGCCCAGCGCGGCGTCGACCTGCAGGCGTGCGGGGTCTTGGCCGTGGGGCTTCGCGACGCGTTCCCGGCCATCGCCGCGTTCATCACGCGCGCGGGTCTCGTGCCGTACGACATCCCGGCCCGCCGCGGCGAGCTGAAGAACGTACTGCTCACCGAGTCGCCGGATGGGCGGCTGATGCTGCGGTTCGTGCTGCGGTCGACGGAGCCTCTGGGCCGCATCCGCAAACACCTGCCGACGCTGCTGGCGGAGCTGCCGCAACTGGCGGTGGTGACCGCGAACCTGCTGCCGGAGCACAAGGCGGTGATCGAAGGTGAGCTCGAGGTGCCGCTCACCGCGGACGAGACCCTCGCGATGCGCCTCGACGATGTGACCCTGCACCTGCGGCCGGGCAGCTTCTTCCAGACCAACACCCAGATCGCGGCCGGTCTCTACCGGCAGGCGCGCGAGTGGCTGGCGGAGGCGTCGCCGGCGACCGTGTGGGACCTCTACTGCGGTGTCGGCGGATTCGCGCTGCACGTCGCGGCGCCCGGCCGGCGGGTGCGGGGAGTCGAGGTGAGCGCGCCCGCGATCGAATCGGCGCGGCTCTCGGCCGCCGAGGCGGGGCTCGCCGACGTGACGTTCGACGTGGGCGACGCGACCGCCGTCGGCGGGGCGGATGCGCCGGATGCGGTGATCGTCAACCCGCCGCGGCGCGGCCTCGGCGCCGAACTGTGCGCGACGCTCGACGCATCCGACGTGCAGACGGTCGTCTACTCGAGCTGCAACGCCGAGTCACTCGCCCGCGACCTCGCCGTGATGCCGTCACTGCGGCCCCGCCGCATCCGGGTGTTCGATATGTTCCCGCAGACCACCCACTACGAGGTGATGGTGCTGCTGGAGCGGGTGTCGATACCGCGCTAGGCGCTGTTCGCCGGGTTGGTCGCCTTACCGTCGAGCCACAGCATGTTCGACGGGTCGGAGTGGGCGGTGCCGCTGTCGACGTGCTTGTCGGAGATCTGCGGCCCCTTCTTGATGACGTGCACCAGCGCCATCGCGTGGCCGCGCCCCAGGTCGTAGTCGTCCTTCAGCCAGTCGACGATGACGCCCGCCTTCACCTCGGGGGCGTCGTAGCCGCGCTGCTTCGCGATCTCCACGAACTGGCGCGGGGTGAGTCCGGTCTTCTCCTCGATGTTGTCGAGGTACGCCTGAAACGTCATGTCGCGATCTTGGCAGATGCGCCAGGATGGCCACCATGGCATCCGCGAGCGTCCCCCTCACGCCCGCCGACGCGGGCGAAGTGCTCACCCTGCAGCGCGCCGCCTACGCCAGTGAGGCGCAACTGTACGGAGACCCGTTCCTGCCCGCCCTCACCCAGAAGTTGCACGAGCTGCGCGCCGAGCTGACCGGGCCGGGACTCGGCATCCGCGACGGCGGGCGGCTGGTGGCGGCGGTGCGGTGGACGCTCGTCGACGGCGTCGCCCACATCGGGCGCCTCACGGTGGCACCCGACCTGCAGGGCCACGGCCTCGGCACCCGGCTGCTGCGCGAGGCGGAGGCCGCGGCGCAGGCCGACGGCGCATCCACTTTCGAGCTGTTCACCGGGCACCTGAGCATCGCCAACATCCGCCTCTACGAGCGGGAGGGCTACGTCGAGTTCCGGCGCGAACCGCTGCAGCCGGGCGTCGAGTTGGTCTTCCTGCGCAAACCCGGCGAGTAGTCGTATCCGCCGTCTTTAGCGGCGTCATAGAGGGGCGGATACGACTACTCGGCGATGAAGGTCGGGCGATCGAAGCCGGTGGTGCTCGTGTCGTCGCTCGTGATGTCGGCGCCGAGGTCGGCGATCACCACCACGTCGCCGGCGCTCAGGCCGGAGGTGATCTCGACCGACTCCGACCCGATCGCGCCCACCTCGACGGGCGTGCTCACCGGTTCGCCATCGGTGAGCACCTGCACCGAGTAGGCGATGCCGTCGACGTGCAGCGCCGACAGCGGCACCGTGAGCACGTCGCTCGCCGCCGCCAGATCGATCGCCACCTCGGTGGCGGCACCGTTCAACAGGGTCGCGCCGTCGGGGTCGACCGCGATCTCGATCGTGTACGCCGGGGTGGAGGTCTCGGAGACGTTCACGAACCCGACCGTCGACACGGTGGCCGCGTAGCTCGCGCCGCTCGACGTGATCACCGCCGTGCCGGTCTGGCCGGCCTCGATCTTCGCGATCTGCGCCAAGGTGACGGTCGCCTCCACGGTGTAGCCGTCGTCGCCGATCACGGTGATCACCTGTGTGGTCGACCCGGCACTGACGGCGTCGCCCACCGCGAAACCGACGGATGCGACGGTACCGGCAACCGGCGTGGTCAGCTGTGCGGCCTGCAGCTCGTGCTCAGCGATCGCCAGGTCGGCCTCGGCGACCGCGATCACAGCCTGGTCGGCGACGATGTCGGCAGCGCTCGCCGCGGAGCCCCCGCTGCTCCCGCCGCCCGACGTGGGCGACGTCGAACCCGAGCTCGCCGGGGTCGAGCCGGAGGCCGACCCGGTTGTCGAGCCGGAGTCCGCGCCGGATGCCGCGACCGCGTCACGCAAGCCGGTGACGGCCGCGTCGAGGTCGGCGATGCCCGCCTGCACCGCGGTCTGGGCGGAGGCGACCACCGACTGGGCGTCACCGACGCCCGTCATCGCCGCCTGGCACTCGGCGAGCAGCTGCTGCACCGCTTCCAGCGTGAGCGGCGTGGGGGTGTCGGTGGGCTCACCCTCCGATCCGGACCCCGTCTCGGTTCCGTCCCCGCCGGCCGGCTCGCTCGGCTCGACGGTGCCGTCGTCGAGTGTCGCCGCGAGGAACGGCGCGCAGACCGTGGCCGCCGACGCCGCCGAGCCCTCGGATGCGGCGAGCGCATCCGCGGACGCCTGGCCGAGTGCGAGAAGACTCTGCTGCGCCGCGACGACCTTTGCGAGGGCCGCTGCGACCTTCGGGTCGACGGTCGAGCCGTCGCCGGGACCCGCCGCGCCGCCACCCGCATCCGTCGACGCGTCGCCCGAATCGGCGTCATCCGACGCCGACGACGAGCTCGTCTGCGACGCGAGGTCGCTCGCGAGCGTCTGCTTCGCATCCGCGACCTTCGACTCGGCCTGATCGACGGCGTCCTGCAGGTCGGAGGGGTCGATGGTGGCGAGCACGTCGCCCGCCTCCACCCGGTCGCCGACGGCGACGTTCACCGCATCCACGGTGCCGGATGCGGCGAACGCGCGGTCGCGACGGGTCGCCGAGGCGAGGGCGCCGTTCACGGTGAGGGTCTCGTCGACCGACCCGATCGTCGCCGTCGCGGTGCGGTAGCCGCCCGCTGCGCCGGCTACGTTCGCCCAGGCGATGCCGCCCCCGGCGAGCACCAGGGCGCCCGTGACCGCCGCCGCCCCGATGAGGCGCCCGCGCGTGAACCAGCCACGCGATCCCGACCTTCTCGTCTTCTTCTCTGTCGCAGTCATGTCTGTCGTCACTCCGTTCGCAGGGCGTCGATGGGGGCGAGGCGTGCCGCACGCGTGGCCGGGTAGACCCCGAACACGATGCCGATCGCGATCGACACCGCGAGCGCGCCGGCCACGGCGGCGGGCGAGAGCACCACCGAGCTGCCGATGATCGCCGGCAGCACGAGAGTGCCGAGCGCGCCGAGCAGGGCGCCGAGGATGCCCCCGCCGAGGCCCAGGATCGCGGCCTCGGTGAGGAACTGCCGCCGGATCGCGTACGGCGGGGCGCCGAGCGCCTTGCGCAGGCCGATCTCGCGGGTGCGTTCGGTGACCGACACCAGCATGATGTTCATCACCCCGATGCCCCCGACGAGCAGCGAGAGCGCCGCGATCCCGGTGAGCAGGATCGTGAGGGTCTGGTAGATCGAGGTGGCCGTCTCGACGAGCGCCTCCTGGCTGGAGATCGAGAAGTCGGCGTCGTCGGCCGCGGTGATGCCGTGCCGGTTCAGCAGCACCGTCTGGGCCTCCTGGTAGGCGGCGGCGAGCTGGTCGGCGGATGCCGCCTGCAGGTAGATCGTCGACACCGACGATGCGGAGGTGCCGCCGACGAGTACGTTCGCGACCGTCGAGAGGGGGGCGACGGCGACGTCGTCGAGGTTCGACGACGCGTCGGACCCGGCCGATGCGAGCACCCCGATCACCTCGAACGAGGTGCGGTCGATCGTCACCGTCTGACCCACCACGTTGGTGCGGCCGAAGAGCTCGGTGGCGGTCTCCGACCCCAGAACCACCACGCGGGCGGCCGCATCCATGTCGTCCTGGGTGAAGAACTCGCCCACCTCGAGGTCGCGGGCCCGCACCTCCGCCCACGACACGGTGGTGCCGGTGACGGTGGTGGTCCAGTTGGTGTCGTTCGCGTCGAGGGCGAGCGAGGTGGTCTTCTCGGGGGCGACGGCGGCGATGTCGGGTGCGTTCACCTCGGAGGTGAGCGCCTCGGCGTCGGCGAGCGTGAGGGTGGTGGAGGTGCCGAAGCCGCCGCGCATGCCGGATGCGTCGGTGGAGCTGCCGGGCGAGACGATCAGCAGGTTGCTGCCGAGCGAGTCGATCTGGGCCGACACATCCTTCTGGGTGCCGAGGCCGAGACCCACGGTGAGGATCACCGCGGCGATGCCGATCAGGATGCCGAGCACGGTGAGCAGCGAGCGCAGCGCGTGCGACCGCACCGCAGACCAGGAGGTGTGGAGGGTTTCCGACCAGTTCATGCGGCCACCACCTCGGGCTGCTGGATGAGGCCGTCGCGCACCCGCACCACGCGGCCCGCATGCTCGGCCACCTCGGATTCGTGGGTGATGAGCACGATCGTGCGACCCGCGTCGTTCAGTTCGTCGAACAGCGCCAACACGTCGGCGGTCGACACGGAGTCGAGGTTGCCGGTGGGTTCGTCGGCGAGGATCATCGTCGGCTCCCCCACCAGGGCGCGGGCCACGGCGACCCGCTGCTGCTGCCCGCCGGAGAGTTCGCCGGGGCGGTTGTCGAGCTTGTCGCGGAGGCCCACCTTCGCGAGGGCGGCCGCCGCCCGTTCGCGGCGCTCCTCCTTGGCGACGCCCGCGTACACGAGCGGCAGCTCCACGTTGCGCCAGGCCGACAGCGACGGCAACAGGTTGAACCCCTGGAACACGAACCCGATCTCGCGGTTGCGGATGCGGGCCAGTTCGGCTTCGTCGAGTTCCTCCACGTCGGCGCCGGCCAGTCGGTAGCTGCCCGCGGTGACCACGTCGAGGCATCCGAGCACGTTCATCAGGGTCGATTTGCCCGACCCCGACGGCCCCATGATGGCCACATACTCGCCACGGTGGATGTCGAGATCGATGCCCCGCAGCGCCTCGAACTCGATGGCGCCCGACCGGTACGTCTTGCGCACGCCGCTCAGCTGGATGACGGGGGCGGATGCGGGGGCGCTCATCCGTTCGATCCCTGCTGTGGGAAGGTGCCGCCGCCGGGCATGGTCGCGCCGTCCGGCGGGGTGAACTCCCCGCCGCCGGGGAACTCGCCGCCTCCCGGGAACCGGCCCGTCTGGCCCTCGTTGCCGTCGCCGGGGGTGAACGCGGCCACCACGATCTCGTCGCCTTCCGTCAGCCCGGAGAGGATCTCGGTGAGGTCGCCGACCGTCTCGCCCACCTCGACGGTCGTGGTGGTGCGGGTGCCGTCGGCCTCGACCAGGGTGACCGTGCTGACGCCGTCGGTCGTGGTGACGGCGGCGCTCGGCACGGTGAGGACATCGTCGCGGCTCTCGTAGACGATGGAGACGTCGACGGAGACCCCGTCGAAGAGGCCGTCCGCCGTGCCGTCCACGGTGACCGTCACCGGGTACGCGGCCGCGCCCGAGTCGGTCGAGGGGAGCATCCCCACCTCCGACACGACACCCTCGAGTTCGGTGCCGTCGTCGGTGGTCAGATGCACCACATCTCCCGCGCCGATGAGCGCGACATCCGCTTCGCCGACCGTCGCATCCACCCGCCAGGAGTCGCTGCCGACGATGGTGAACGCGGACGTGGTCGCAGTGTCGCCGGTCGAGCCCATGCCGTTCGACCCGGTCGACCCGGTGGTGTCGCCCACCGCGACACCGATCGAGGTGATCGTGCCGGCGACGGGCGCGAGCAGTGTCGCGCCGTCGAGCGCGGACTGCGCGGTCGTGACCGCCGCCTCCGCCACCTCGACCGCCGCCGCATCCGCCGAGATCTGTGCGATGTCTGCCGCGGAGCCACTCGAGGAGCTGCGGCTGTCGGCGAGACGCGCCTGCGCGGATGCCAGGGTCGCCTTCGCGTCGAGGAGGTCGGCGGTGAGGGTGAGCGTGTCGATCGTGGCGAGCTGCTGGCCCGCCTCCACCGTCTCCCCCTCGGCGACGTCGACCGTGAGCACGGTACCCGACCCCTCGAAGTCGACCGTCTCGTTCACGAGCGGGGTGAGGGTGCCGGAGGTCGTCACCGTCTTCTCCAGCGCCTGCAGGCTCGCCTGCGAGGTCATCTCGAATGCCTGCGCCTGCGCGCCCTGCTGCGCGCCCGGGATCACGAAGCCGAACACATAGACGGCGGTACCTCCCAGCACCAGCGCAAGCGCCGCCCCGACGATGATCCACGTGCGTCTGCGCACACGCCTCAGAAACGATGCCACCGGTTGCCTCTCCGAGCCCGCGCGGGTGCGCCGGGTCACGTCGGTGACGCTAGGGACGCCGGATGGACGGTTCGCTACCCGACGCTAAGGAGAACCTGAGAGGGCTAGCACCCCGCCATCCCGCGCGCAAGGCCCCTCCCCGAAGTTGGTCGTCGCCCTAGCGTGTGGAAAGGATGAAGGAGTCACGAGAGGAAGAGCACATGACCACCACAGCTGTCTCCCCCGCACCGACGATCACCACGTCCGCAGCCGTCGCCCCGGCGTCGTGGAACCTCGTCTCCGAAGGCCTCTGGGCTGGCACCCGTGACGGCGAGTTCCTCGGAACGGTCGAGTTCCTGCGCGGCGGCTTCCACGCCTCCGACCACCACGGCACCAGCCTCGGCCGTACGCACAGCCTCGCCGCCGCGAAGCGCATGCTCGACGGCCCCGAACCGGAGGCGTCGGAGCCGGTGATGCGCTGGTCGGATCAGCGCTCCATGCTGGTGCTCGGCTGGGCGGCATTCACCGCATCCGCGGTCGCCGCCGTGAGCATCGCCACCCAGTTCTTCGTCTGACCTGTCGCCCCGCGGCGGCGTCGCCATCGGGCGTCGCACGCCCCGCCTAGGCTGACCGCATGGCTCGCCCCACCGTCCCCGGATTCGCATGCACCGAGTGCGGGTGGACGGGCCCCAAGTGGTTCGGTCGGTGCCCCGAATGTCAGGCGTGGGGCTCGATCGTCGACCGCGCCGCCCCCACCACGAAAGTCGCCGCAGTCGCGGTGCCCGCGTCGCGGCAGGCGCGCCCCATCACCCACCACGTCGCCGACGAGGCCGCCCACCGGCCCACGGGCATCGGCGAGTTCGACCGGGTGCTCGGCGGCGGGCTCGTGCCCGGCGCCACGGTGCTCATCTCCGGCGAACCGGGGGTCGGCAAGTCCACCCTCCTGCTCGAAGTGGCGGCGCGCACCGCCCGCCGGGGCATCCGGGTGCTGTACGTCTCGGCCGAAGAGTCGGCCAGCCAGGTGCGGCTGCGCGCCGAACGCACCGGCGCCCTCGACGACGAGCTGTACCTCGCCTCCGAGACCGACCTCGGCACGGTGCTCGGCCAAGTGGATGCGGTGAAACCGCAGCTGCTCATCGTCGACTCCGTGCAGACGGTCGCCTCCGCGTCGTCGGATGGCGCACCCGGCCAGCCGGCGCAGGTGCGGGAGGTGGCGGGAACCCTCATCCGGGTGGCGAAGGAGCGCGGCATCCCGCTGCTGCTCGTCGGGCACGTCACCAAAGACGGCACCATCGCGGGCCCCCGCATGCTCGAACACCTCGTCGACGTGGTGCTCGCGTTCGAAGGCGACCGCACCACGGCGCTGCGCTTCGTGCGCGCGCTGAAGAACCGCTTCGGCCCCACCGACGAATCGGGGTGCTTCGAGATGGCCGGCGACGGCATCGCCGAGGTGGCCGACCCGTCCGGTCTGTTCCTGTCGCGCTCCCGCACGCCCGTCCCCGGCACCTGCGTTACCGTCACCCTCGAAGGACGACGCGCCCTCCCGGTGGAGGTGCAGGCGCTCGTCGTCGGAACCACCGCCCCCAACCCGCGACGCGTGGTCAGCGGGGTCGACGGCGCCCGCGTGGCGATGCTCATCGCCGTGCTCGAGAAACGTTGCCGCATCAAGCTCTCCGACAAGGAGATCTACGTGTCGACCGTGGGCGGCATCCGCCTCACCGAACCCGGCTCCGACCTGGCGATCGCCCTCGCCATCGCGAGCGCCGCCAAAGACCGCCCGCTGCCGCGCACCCTCGCCGCGATCGGCGAGATCAGCCTCGCCGGAGAAGTGCGGGCCGTCGCCGGCGCGAAGCAGCGCGCCTCCGAAGGCGCCCGCCTCGGCTACCGCACCATCGTTGACGCGGAAGCCGGCTCCATCCAGACGGCCGAATCGATCGCCTTCTCGGCGGTCGGGCTCGAAAGGGTCGACGCGCCGACCTTCTGACTCAGTACAGCAGGAACGCGACGTCCTCAGCCGACTTCGCCTCGCCCAACTCCACCGAGAGGCGGTAGGTGGCGCCACCGGCGGTCACCTGCGGGCGGTCGCTGGCGCAGGTGTCGGCAGACGAGCGGGTGCGGTCCCACGCGAACGGGGTGGTCGAGGTGGCGACCCCCGGCTGCAGCACCAGTTCCTGGGGGGCGGGGTCCGACTGGCAGTCGCGCGAGTTCCAGATCGGGTCCTCGCCGGAGACGATCGAGTACAGCTGCGCATCCGTGCCCACGTTGTAGGTGCACGCCGCCGTGCCCGAGTTCGTGATCGTCATCGAGATGAGCGGGTTCTCGCCGGCCTGGTACTCGGTCTTGTCGGTGACCGGCACCAGGGTGATGGCGAGCGGATCGCACGGGGTCGACCCGTCGGCGGCAGACGTCTCCGTGTCGGTCGGTTTCGGGGTGTCGGATGCGCTGGGCGACTTGTCCGGATCGGAACCCGATCCCGCACCCGACGCGACACCCCAGATGAGCAAGGCGATGATCACGACCACCGCGAGGGCTGCGAGCCCCACGACGATCCGGCGACGCCGGTACACCGACGCCGGCAGGCGCCCGGGCTGCTCGCTCGACATGTCGTCAGGTTAGGCCCGCCACCGCCGCGATCCGGGCCGTTCACCCGGCGTGTACCGGAAGTGCATCGCAACTCTCGGCGGATTCTTAGCGTGCACCGCGGGTTCGCCCACGGGGCACCGGGACGCTGACCGGCATGACAGATTCCACGACCAGCCAGGTCACCGCCGATTCCCCCACCCCCGAGAGCGCCGCCCCCGAGAAGCCGGCGCGGCGCCGGAAGACCCTCACCGTCGCTCTCGCCGCCGTCGTCGCCCTCGTCGTCGGCCTCGGCGTGGGTGGCGTGAGCGGGTGGGCGATCGCCAACGCGCAGCGTCCCCAGTTCGGCAACGGCCAGCTCCCCGGTGGGCCGGGCGGCGACGGCGACTTCCAGCCCCCCGGCGACGCGCCGCAGCGCGGCGACGACGCCTCCTGATAGCTAGCTCCAGCTAACCGCGTTCGGACCCGGGTGCAACGGGGTCCGAACGCACGTAGCTGGAGCTAACTACCCCCTCACAACTGCTTCAGCATGCGCGTGTTGCCGAGCGTGTTCTGCTTCACCCGCGCCAGGTCGAGGAACTCGGCGACACCGTCGTCGGGTGAGCGCACCAGCTCGGCGTACACGTCGGGCTCGACGACCTGTTCGTCGATCGGCGCGAAGCCGTGGCCGCCGAAGAACGCGGTCTCAAACGTGAGGCAGAACAGGCGGCTGAGTCCCAGTTCACGCGCGTCGTCTTCGAGGTGCTCCAGCAGCGCGTGACCCACGCCGTGCTTCAACCACGCGTCGTCGACGGCGATCGTGCGGATCTCGCCCAGGTCTTCCCAGATCACGTGCAGGGCGCCGCATCCGATGAGGGTTCCGTCGGCGGTCTCCGCCACCCGGAACTCCTGGATGTCTTCGAACAGCGTGACGCGTTCCTTGCCGAGCAGGATGCGTCGCTCGACGTACGGCTCGATCAGCTGGAGCATGCCGCGGACGTCGGCGGTGCGCGCACGGCGCACCCGGAACGGGAAGGTCACCCGTTCACTTTAACGAGGCGGCGGGCAGCTCGAACCACCGCAGGTGCTCGAAGTCGGCGCCCAGCTCGTCGTGACCCCCGTCGAGTTCCGGTTCGGGGAGGCTGGCGAACAGGGCCCGCGCCTCGGCGAGGTGCTCCTCCAGCACCGACACCGGCGCACGGTCGGCGCGTTCCGGGTACCGCAGGTGGCCGTCGTCGTCGTACCTCAGCTGCGCGAGGCGCAACGGCGGCTCCACGGTGCCGTCCTCGTGGTGCCACAGCCCGGTGGTCTTGTCGAAGCGGTAGCGCGGCAGCAGCTTGTGGCCGTGCTCGGCGACCAGGGCGATCGCCTCCACCAGATAGCGGAACACCTCCTCTTCGAGGAAGTAGTTGAAGTTGATGCGCACCCAGCCCGGTTTGATGCCTTCGCATCCGCCCGCGATCTCGCGCTCGAATTCGTGCGAACGCTCCAGGTCGATGCCGAGCAGCCGGTGGCCGTACGGGCCGGCGCACGAGCACCCGCCGCGGCTCTGGATGCCGAACAGGTCGTTCAGGATCGCGACGACGGCGTTGTGGTGCAGGTAGCGTCCGCCGGGCCGCCGGATCACGAACGACGCGATCGACAGCCGTTGCGCGTGCGGGTTGCCGAGCACCTCGATCTGCGGGTGCGCGTTCCACACGCTGATCGCGCGGCGCAGGAAGTCGTGCTCCCGCGCCTTGATGACGGGCACACCGACGGCGTCCTTGAGTCCGAATACGAGTCCGGCGCGGATGGATTCGAGGATCGCCGGGGTGCCCGCCTCTTCGCGGTGGGCCGCATCCGTGACGTAGCGATGCTCCTCCGGGTTCACGTACATGACGGTGCCGCCGCCCACCACCACCGGCACCGTGTTGGTGAGTAGTTTGCGGCTCACCACGAGCACGCCGGGGGTTCCGGGGCCGCCGATGAACTTGTGGGGGGAGAGGAAGATGGCGTCCTTGCGGGCTTCGGGGTCGCCGCTGCGTGGGTTCATCTCGATGTCGAGGTAGGGGCCGGCGGCGGCGAAGTCCCAGAAGGCGAGCGCGCCGTAGCGGTGCAGCAGCCGGGTGACCCGGTGGGTGTCGCTGACGATGCCGGTGACATTGCTGGCGGCGCTGAACGAGCCGATCACCAGCGGGCGTCCAGCCACCCGGACGAGCTCCGCTTCGAGGTGCGTGAGGTCGATGTGGCCGTCGGCGTCTTCGTGGATGGTGACCACTTCGGCGATCGATTCGCGCCACGGCAGTTCGTTGCTGTGGTGCTCGAACGGGCCGACGAACACGACCGGCCGCTCCTCCTCGGGGATCAGCCCCCGCATCCCGTACGTCGCATCCAGGTCGGCGGGGATGCGCAGCTCGAGGATGCCCATCAGCTTGTCGATCGCGCCGGTGGCACCGCTGCCGGCGAAGATCACGACCGTGTCGTCGTCGCCCCCGACCGCGGCATGGATGGTGGCGCGCGCGTCTTCCCGCAGGCGGGTGGTCTGCAGGCCGGTGCCGCTCGCCTCCGTGTGGGTGTTCGCGTAGCGGGGCATCACCTCGCTGCGCATGAAGTCTTCGATGAACGTGAGGCTGCGGCCGCTGGCGGTGTAGTCGGCGTAGGTGACGCGACGCGGACCGAACGGACCCTGCATCAGCTGGTCATCGCCGATGACGCCCTCACGGATGCGCGCCAGGATCGGCGGGTCGGGCAGGTCCGGGTCGGGGTCGGGTAGTGCGTCTGCGGCGTGCACGGGGCCACGCTAGCGCGCGGGACCGGCGGGGGGAACTGCTCCCGCCGGTCCCGCGTCGGGCTCAGGCCACCCGTCGCCGGTTGGCGAGCACCAGCCCACCGCCGAGCAGCAGCACCACCGCGGCGAGGATGCCGGTCCCCACGATCACCGTGTCGAGGCCGGTGGCGGCGAGCGCCGCGAGCACGGTGATCTCCGCCTCGGCGAGGAGCACCCCGTTCGCGTCGCGCACCTGGATGTGGTGCACGCCCGGTACGAGGTCGGCCGGGATGGTGACAGTGGCGCTGGCGCTGCCGTTCACCACGGCGACCGTCGCGAGGGCGCGATAGGTGCTGGCGACACCGATCTCGATGCTCGCGCCGGTGACGCCGGAGACGTTCACCTCGAGCTGGCCGCCGGCGCGCACGCTCGACGCGCTCAGCTGCACGGCCGGGTCGCCGTCGGGCTCATCGGTCGGGGTGTCGGTGGGCGTGTCGGTCGGAGTATCGGTGGGCGTGTCGGTGGGGGTGTCCGTGGGCGTGTCCGTGGGGATCCGCACGAGGCCGTCGAGCGCATCCTGCAGCAGCTCGACCACCTCATCCACGTCGCCCTGGCTGGGCGCACCCGCCAGCAGTACCCGCCCGCTGGCGACCGCGTCATCGAGGGTGGCGAGGCTCGCCTGCGTGTACAGCGACCGGTCCACGCCGTCCGCCTCCGCGAGCAGGGCCTCGAGCGCATCCGTGTCGACCGCCTCCGACGACGTCACCCGCACGAGTCGCAGGTCGTCGATCGTGCCCCAGGCTCCGCTGGTGAGACCGAGGTACACGCCGACCGTGATCGCGCCGTCGTCGCCGACCGTGATCGCGGGCGTCGTGTAGGTCGTGTACGTGCGCCACCCGTTCAGCCACATCCAGGTGCTCTGGTCGTCGTCAGCGGTCGACGCCCACAGGGTGAGGGTGTCGCCGTCGGCCAGCGCCCCACCCTGGGTGGTGGCCTGCAGCGTGTACTCCCCCGCGGGCACACCGGTGATCGCCTGCGACAGGTTCACCTCGTAGTCGGAACCCAGCCAGAAGTCGACCGCCTTCGTGCCCTCGTTGGTGTTCGCGGTGGTGGTGATGGCGGCGCCGCCCGGGTTCGAGGTGAGGGTCCACATGCTGGTATCGGCGTCTTCGAAGCCGTGGTTGAGCACGTAGTTCGCCTGCAGCACCGTGACCTTCGCGGTGACGCTGCCGCCACCGGCGATGGTGCCGGGGATGTCGTAGACGCCGGGCCCGCGGATCCAGTCCGCCGCGCTGCTCCAGGTGACCGACGGATGCTCGGTCGAGCCGTCGTTGTAGGTGACGGTGATCGTCGACGGCAGTGTCACCGGCGAGCCGTCGTAGACGGTCACGGCGACCTCCTCGATCGAGGTGGGGACGCGCTCGGTGACCGCGCCGGTGCGGGCGTACTTGAAGGTCTGCAGCGACTCCAGCGGGTGGCCGGTGAAGTCGAAGAGGGCCTGGTTGTCCCACGACGATCCGCCGAACCAGACGCCCGCATCCACGGGGTCGTACTCGCCGGCGTAGCTCGACGCCCAGCCGGAGCCGTACTGCTCCCACTTGAGCTGGTTGGCGGCCAGCTGGTCGGGGGTGCCGACGGGGATCCACGCGGGCTCCCAGTAGAAGACGCCGAGTCCCGCGTCACCGACGGCGGCGACGGCCGCCATGACGTCGCGGATGAGGTCGGCCTGCCCCTGCACGGTCACCGGGTAGTCGCCGGTGAAGTTGCCCTCGTTGACCGAGTTCTGCCATCCGTCGCCGTCGGCGAAGGTGTACACGTACGACGTCTCGGCCACCATCACCTTCTTGTCGTAGGTGTCGGCGATGGTGCGGAGTGCCGAGGTGAGGTTCTCGGGGCTGCCGTGCCAGAAGTTGTAGTACGAGCTCGCGAACACGTCGTAGTCGACGTCGCGGGCGGCGAGCTGAGTGGCGTAGCCGGTGTAGCGGTTCGCCGTCTCCGGGTTGGTGAAGTGCAGGGCCACGAGCGCGTCGGGGAAGACGTCGCGCACGGCCTCGCTGCCGGCCTGGAACATGGCGGCCTTGCCGTCCCAATCGGCGACCCCGGCGATCGTGTTGTTGGTCTCGTTGCCGATCTGCACCATGCCCACGTCGACGCCCGCATCCGCGAACGCGTCGAGGCTCACCTCGGTGTACGCGCCGAGGGCTTCCACCTTCTGCGCGGTGGTGAAGCCCTCCCACGCCTTCGGCTCGTGCTGCTTGGCGGGGTCGGCCCAGAAGTCGGAGTAGTGGAAGTCGACAAGCACCTTCATGCCGTGGTCGGTGGCGCGTTCGCCAATCTCGACGGCGCGGGCGAGGTCGTTGTTGCCACCGCCGTAGCCGTTGCCATCCGCGTCGTAGGGGTCGTCCCAGACGCGCACCCGCACGTAGTTGATGTCGGCGTCTTCGAGCACCTGGAAGAGGTCGGCCTGGTGACCGTCGGTGTCGTAGTAGACGACGCCGCTCTCCTCCTCGGAGAGGATGCTCGACACGTCGACGCCGTTGATGAAGTCGTCGCTCAGGCCGTCGATCTTCTCGACGAAGATGCCGGCGTCGACGGGGCCGGCGGCGGCGGATGCCGCGGCGACGCCCGTGAGGGCGAGGGCGGCGGATGCGGCCACGCCGATCGCGATGGTCTTGCGGATGCTGTGTGTGCGCACGTCGCTGTGTGCCTCTCTGCGCGGTCTGCTCTGACCTCGCGTGACGACTGGGACCGGTCCCAGTCGTGCGACTGTAACCGGTCCCAACGAGGTGCGTCAAGACCCGCGCCCGCCGCCGACGGGCGCAGAAACGCCAACGGGGCGGGAGCATTCGCTCCCGCCCCGTGTGAGGTTCACCCGCCGATCAGGCGCTGACCGCCTCCGCGTCGCCCGCGTCGGCGCCCACCGCGGCCGGCAGTTCACGACCCGGCTGGCGGCCCGTCTCGAAGACGAACTCGCCGTCGACGAAGTCGACCCGGATGTGGTCGCCCGAGTCGAGGCGGCCGTGGAGGATCTCCTCCGACAGCTTGTCCTCGATCTCGTGCTGCACCGCGCGACGCAGCGGGCGGGCGCCCAGCGTGGGCTCCCATCCGATGTCGATCAGGCGGGCCTTGGCGGCCTCCGAGATCTCGATCGTCATGTCGCGGTCGAGCAGACGCTCCTGCAGACGCTTGATGAACAGGCCGACGATCTGCATCAGCTCGTCCTTGCTCAGCTGCGGGAACACGATCGTCTCGTCGACACGGTTCAGGAACTCGGGCTTGAAGTGCTTCTTCAGCTCCTCGACGACCTTGGCGCGCATCGCGCGGTAGGAGGTCTCGGTGTTGCCCTCGATCGTGAACCCGACCGGGCCGCCGGTGATGTCCTTCGTGCCCAGGTTGGTGGTCATGATGATGACCGTGTTCTTGAAGTCGACGACGCGACCCTGACCATCCGTCAGACGTCCCTCCTCCAGGATCTGGAGCAGCGAGTTGAAGATGTCGGGGTGCGCCTTCTCGATCTCGTCGAAGAGCACCACGCTGAACGGCTTGCGGCGCACCTTCTCGGTGAGCTGGCCGCCCTCCTCGAAGCCGACGAACCCGGGAGGGGCACCGAACAGCCGCGAGACGGTGTGCTTCTCGCCGTACTCCGACATGTCGAGGGAGATGAGCGCGTTCTCGTCGTCGAACAGGAACTCGGCGAGCGCCTTCGCCAGCTCGGTCTTACCGACACCGGTGGGGCCGGCGAAGATGAACGAGCCGGACGGACGCTTCGGGTCCTTCAGGCCGGCGCGGGTACGGCGGATGGTCTTCGCGAGGACCGCGATGGCCTCCTCCTGGCCGATGACCCGCTCGTGCAGCGCCTTCTCCATGAAGATGAGTCGAGCCGACTCCTCCTCGGTGAGCTTGAACACCGGGATGCCGGTGGCGGCGGCGAGCACCTCGGCGATGACGCCCTCGTCGACGGTGCCGGATGCGGCCACGTCACCCGAACGCCACTGCTTCTCGAGACGCAGACGCTCACCGAGCAGCTTCTTCTCCTCGTCGCGCTTCAGCGCGGCGAGCTCGAAGTCCTGGTCTTCGATGGCGCCTTCCTTCTCGCCACGGACGGCCGCGATCTGCTCGTCGAACTCACGCAGCTCCGGCGGCGCCGACAGGATCGACAGGCGCAGGCGGGCGCCGGCCTCGTCGATCAGGTCGATCGCCTTGTCGGGCAGGAAGCGGTCCTGCACGTAGCGGTCGGCGAGGTTCGCGGCGGCGACGATCGCGCCATCCGTGATCGACACCTTGTGGAACGCCTCGTACTTGTCGCGCAGGCCCTTGAGGATGTTGATCGTCATGGGCAGGTTCGGCTCGTTCACCTGAACGGGCTGGAACCGGCGCTCGAGGGCCGCATCCTTCTCGAAGTGCTTGCGGTACTCATCGAGCGTGGTCGCGCCGACGGTCTGCAGCTCGCCGCGGGCGAGCAGCGGCTTCAGGATGTTGGCCGCGTCGATGGCGCCCTCGGCGGCACCCGCGCCGACGAGGGTGTGGATCTCGTCGATGAAGGTGATGATGTCGCCGCGGGTGCGGATCTCCTTGGTGACCTTCTTGAGGCGCTCCTCGAAGTCTCCGCGGTAGCGGGATCCGGCGATCAGCGACCCGAGGTCGAGCGTGTACAGCTGCTTGTCGCGCAGGGTCTCGGGCACGTCGCCGCGCACGATCGCCTGGGCGAGGCCCTCGACGACGGCCGTCTTGCCGACGCCGGGCTCGCCGATGAGGACGGGGTTGTTCTTCGTGCGGCGCGAGAGCACCTGGACGACGCGGCGGATCTCGGCGTCCCGCCCGATGACCGGGTCGAGCTTGCCGTCGCGGGCGCGCTGGGTGAGGTCGACGCCGTACTGCTCGAGGGCCTTGTACGTGCCCTCGGGGTTGGGGC